>CANTYJ010000001.1 GCA_947854175.1 uncultured Turicimonas sp.
CGACTGCCAATTTTTGAGATTATGTAATTTTCGAGTCGTCGTTTTTCATCCGGATAAGATTTGATTCTTCCCTTCTTTTTGGCGCACCAAAACCTGAAAGCATCTTTGACTGTAAAGGACTTTGGTGGTTCAAGTTCAAGCTCTTTCTTCTTTTGTCTTGCAAGTGCACGAGCTTGCATAAGAGAAACTTCTGGCCAATGGCCCAACGAAATGTCTACGACTCTGCCGTTTTGAGGGATTCTCAGAACCCAAGATTTGATACCTGATTTTTGTACCCGGATAGCTAAACCGTGACCGTCAGTGACCTGAAATCGTTTTTCTTTTGGTGTGAGAGATGAGATTATTTTTGTTGTTAGAGGCATAAGACTTTCCTATTGAAAATCTTGAATATATCTACCCCTACCCCCATTGTTTACACAACTCAAATAGGAAAAACAGGACAAATGCCCTGTAGGTCGCCGTTTAAAGTTAAACAACAAACAATGGAGTTTTAAAAATGAACATTAAAACCGTTTGGGTTTACGATGAGGATGGTTTTTTCGAGGACACGCACATTGCTCAGCCAAACCCGCGCCGTCCGGGAAGCTGGCTGTTTCCTCCCAGAGCAACAACTGTGAAACCCGCTATGGAGGCTAAGGTTTTTTACAAGATCAAAGATCCCACTGATACCGACAGCGAATGGGAGGCTATACCGTATCCTGCGGGCCCTGAGGATTTCGTAGGCCTTGAAATTTCTCATCAGTCACGCACTCAGCGTTCTGAGACTCTGCGCAAATGGTTGAGAAAATTTGTCGCGGATCAGCCGGAGCTCTGGCGTGAAAAACAGATCAACGATGAAGACGGAAATTTACAGGCGATCACCATAGAAGCAATTCCTCAACCGACAGCTGAAGAACTGTTAGAGAAAAAATCGCAAGAGATTCGTGCTAAACGAGATTATTACCTGCAATTAACAGATTATTTGGTGGTAAACGACTATCCGATCACTGAAAACGAGCGTGAACAAGTTTTAGCCTATAGACAGTTCCTCAGAGATCTACCGCAGGCACAAAATTTTCCAGAAAACATCGAATGGCCAGAGCCTCCGACTGTCGCAAAAGCCGCACATAAGGTCTGGAAATCTAATGAAATGCACAAAGAAATTCAAATAAGAATTACAACAATTCAGCAACGATCCGACCTGAACAACGAACAAAAGACTGCGATTGTTGAACAGCTTCATGCTGTAGCTCAACAGCCGGGATTCCCATATGAGATTGTCTGGCCAGATCCGATTCCAGTCGCTGTCTAAGAGTTAGTTTTAATCCGGGGAGAAAACAGAATGGCAACAAATGAACCGGCTGTCTGGAGTGATTTTCTGACTGCCATTTCTCAAATCACAGCGGTGTTAATCATCGTCTGTGCATTGGCAGGACCAGCACAGCCCTACATCAAAGGCGAGGAAAAATTTGTGTTTATCAAATACATCGTTGAGGTTATCACCTCTGCACTGTCTGGAGTGATTGTTTTTTTGCTGTTGCGAGTTATCGACATGCCGGAAGAATGGCTTGCTGCATTTACAGGCATTGGGACATTTTTTGGCTTGAAGTTGATGAATGTTTTTTACCGAATTCTCGTAGGTCGCCTCAAGGTCATTTTTCAGCAAGACGATGAAAAAAAGAAGGAGGCTGAAAATGGAAAAAATTAATAAATTGCCCCCGTGGCCTGAGTTTTGGGCAGGTTTACTGAAAGCGTTGCTTTTTGGCGCATTCTATATTGCCGGCGTGCTGTCCAGCACTCAACTCTCTCAGTTCACGATTTCAAGTCAACAGGATAGGATTGCGGCCTTGGAACATGAAACCGCCCTGCAACAGTTACAAATCAACGAACTGAACCGACTTTCACGTCAAAACAAAAAGAATCTCGAAGCACTTGAATCAATTAAAAAAGACTTGAATTTTGTCAAGAAAGAGGTTCAAAAATTACAAGGCCTTCATAAATGATCAGGAAAAATGTTTTAAGTTACGACCCATCAGTCGCAGTGCCGTTCATTGCCAAATGGGAAGGAGAAAACGGCAAACCTGTACTGAAAGCTTATTTATGCCCAGCAAAAGTTTGGACAATTGGATTTGGTCATACCACGGGTGTCAAGAGCGGCATGGTCATTAACACAAACGAGGCCTATGATCTGCTCGAAAAAGACCTGAAAAAATTCCAAGACGAACTTGCTAGTGTTGTGCACGTTCCAGTCACTCAAAATGAATTCATTGCTCTTCTTTCATGGATTTTCAATCTCGGACTCACGCCCGCCGTTCGCAATTCCACACTGTTGAAAAAACTTAATGAGAGCGACTATGAAGGGGCAAGTTCCGAATTCCCGAAATGGAGAAAATCACGAGGAAAAGTCTTGGATGGCTTGGTAAATCGCAGGCGTGCTGAACGAGAATTGTTCGATAAAAAGGAGTGTGGAAATGATTGAAAGAGAGGGGGTCAAATTAGAAGATAACGAAAGAACACCTTGCGAGGTCTGGACTCGTGTGATGGGATACCACCGACCGATTGATTCGTTCAACATCGGGAAAAAAGGAGAGGTCGCGGAGAGAAAATATTTCAAAGAGGATAAGGCTTGTAAATGCCGGTGAGAAAACTGATTGTCTCGATCGGATTTTTGTTGGTAGTTATTTCAGTTTATCTGTATGGCTATTTTCAGGGACAAAATTCGGAGGAACTCAAACATGCACGGCTTGAAATATCAACGCTCACAAAAACAATTCAGGAATTTAAAGCCAAGCAAACGAACGATGCGCTTGCTTTATCTGAACTTCGCATTGCTGAGTCTGCTTCTCGTAATGAACTTGACCGGATGCGCCAGCAACTGTCCGCAATCGAAAGAGCCGCCAAAACTCACGCCGATCGAGAACGTAATCGATGCCTCTCGTTTGGAGTCAGATGTCAAGAAGCTCTCGAAAGAGCTGCACGAGCTGTTAGATTCTGCGCAGAAAACCACAAATAACTGAATCATTTAGTCCCATATGGTAATATTTTTAAAATCATAAAGTTGCGGTTAAATATTACCGTTTTGGTCCCATATCTTTTTGATGAAAAACTAAAGGGGCTAACGCCCCTTTATTTATCTGAAAAACTTATCTACTTTCTTTGTGATCCGTTTCATCAGTCTTTTTTCGTTCAGTTCAAAATATTTGTCGAACAGAATTGAATCAGTTTTGAAAACTGATAACGGTTCTCCGTCATTATCAGTCAACTGGACTGATTCTCCTTCACTGGTCTGGATTGACCATAATCCACAACCAATGTCGTAATAGTCTTCAGTCTCTTTGTCTGATTCGACTTCGCTATTGCCGGTACAGAGGCAAAATACGGCTTCTTCGTAATCAGCAACAATTTTGTATTTTGTACTTAAAAATAGAACCAAGTTTTTGTTTTCAAATTTGGCTGAAACTTTACCTGTTTCCAATTCCCCAAATTCAGTTCCACGGGCACGATCCACAAATTCGATCGTGGATTTAAAACGACCTACAGCAAAAACGTTAAATTCGTCTAATGTCAATTTAATCATTTTTTTCTTCCTTTTCTTTTTCTACTTTGTTTTTTATCCACTCTGCTCCGCCATGCGCCTTAATGTAAGCGATGGCCTCCACAGGCAAGTAAAACGTAACGTTTTTTCCCCCGTTGGGCGTTTTGCGGGGGCGCCCCATTTTTTTTGTTTCCATTATTAATCGTTTTCTTCATTCAATTCTTCGGCTTTATTCCACGCCTTTTCTTCATCGAGTGACCAGAACTCGCATTCGGTAGAGTTGGCAACAGCAGGCCTCCACTCGCCACGTGCAACATTTTCTCTGATCCAATCTACCTGAGCAAAAACATCGGCTGCACTTTGGAGTTCGTCCAGATCCTCAAAACCGCCTTTGAGTTCGTCCTTGTCGAAGGTAAGGTTGAATTGGTCGCAGAGGTTTTCAGTGACAACTTCGTACCCGTTATACCCTTGACGAACCCAAAAAATCTTTAACTTTTGAATTTCATTGATGGCGTTCAAAATTTCTTTTCTTGTTTGTTCGTTCATTTTTTTCTCCTAAATTTGTGTTTGTTTATTAATTACTTAAATTATACATTTATAAATGTGAAAAGTCAAGTAATTTTGACTAATTTTTTTAAAAATTTAAAGAATTTTTGGAGTTTTACAGAAAAATTTTAGATCTTTTTTAGATAACTTATTGATTTTATTGATTAGATTGGTGCAGACCTCTCGCACCAAAATGTTCTAATCAATTCTGTTACCGCTTGATTTACACGTTTTTCAAGCTGTTTTTTCCTTTATATCCTGAAGCAAACTGAAATGTGCCGTGTAGAATTGCAGAGTTTTTTGCGGATATCCACAATGATGCAATTCTCTCAATGTTTAAAAAGACTCCGATTTTTTACTTTTGAGTTTCTTTCACGCAAACCTCCCATTACAATGACTGTGCACCTTGTCACAAATACAAAAAAATTCCGGAGTAATAATTACAATGTCAAACCTTGATTTCGATGCGCCTCTTACTCAATACTTCTTTAAAGAGACCGCAGAAAAATTATTTCAAAACGACATTTCTACACTCGACGATCTCATGGATCTGATCTATGTCAATGAGAATAACTGGTGGAAGTCCATCCATTTGGAAAAAGATATTGCCAACGGAATTCAAAAATGGCTTTACGACCACCGGCATGAAGGCATCGAGTTACCGGAGTCTGTTCTAAAGAAATCACTGGAACTAACAAAAAGTTATTACGGCCACCCTATCGCGCAAGTTGCAGGAGCTCTTTTTTCAGAGGTTGTAAATCCTGAATCCAGGAATAAAGCTACCCCCAGAGCAGGATTTATGCATTCTGAAAAAGCTAAAGTTCTTCCGATAGAAACTTTTAAAGTTCCTGAACAATTTAATGGAGTAAACGGTACAAATAGAGGACCAAAAAATAACTGTGCACTTTCGGCCAACGATGACCTTTCAGCTATTAAAGCCTGGTTAACAGCGAGGGCAAAAAACGCTAATACCAAAGTTGCATATAAAAAAGAATCTGAACGGTTTTTCTTGTGGGCTGTATTAGAAAAAAGAACGGCTCTTTCCTCTTTAACACTTGAAGATTGTGCATCATATTTAACCTGGTTAGAAATGTTGGGACGCTCATCAGATGAAGATTGGGCAAAAAAATGGCACCAACCTCAGAGTCAGTGGCTCGGTCCTAAAAATGTTCCCCGCTCTTCAGGATTATGGAAACCGTTCAACTCACCTTTATCTTTTGCCAGTAGAAAAGTGGCAATGACGGTCATTCGCCAACTCTTCTCTTTTCTTCAGAAGACCGGTTACCTTCAAATGAACCCGTTTGACCAAATTTCTCCGAAGATTCCGTTGCTTCCCGGTGAAGGTAAACCAAAAGAATATGCAGATCGCTCTTTGACCAAAGACCAGTGGGAAGAGATAATGGCTTATCTTGAAAACATGCCGGACTCTCTACAGAAATTAAGACTGAAAGTGATTCTGTTATTAGGAAAAGGTCTTGGTATGAGATGCAGCGAAATAATTAACGCTCGATGCTTCTGGATTTCCGACCGGATCATTGGTTCTGAAACCGTCAAAACTATTACCATTATTGGAAAAGGCGACAAAGAAAGAAGACTGCCGCTCTCAGAAGAACAGGTTCAAATTATTTCTGATTATCTTGCAGAAAGAAAGATAGCTCCTTTGGGAATGGAGGAATCTCAGAATGAATTTCTCATTGCTTCTATGCGCAAGTCAAAGAAAAATACAGGAGGCGGAGTATCCCGTTCCGGATTGTATGTAATTTTGTCCTCATTTCTTGCTGAAGTAGCTGACAGCGTCCGCAAGGAAAGGCCAATTGATTCTGCAAAATTAAGAACCAGTTCAACTCACTGGTTGCGTCATACTTTTGCGGTAACTAGTCTGGAAGTAATGTCAGTGAACGTTGTACAGGCAGCTTTAGGGCATGCATCGGTTTCAACAACCGGTAAATACATCGTTCCTGACGAGGAAACTATCAAAGATGCTTTGTTAAAAAAACCTGCGCTTTAACACTTCCTCGCCTATAACGGCGAGGATTTTTGATTATTCGAAAAGCTCTAGTTCACAAAACAATTTTTATATTTCATCAGAAGATCTTGCTCGATTAGACGGGCATTCAAGGCGATCTGTGCATGACGTTTATTTTGAGCTAACTCATCCACAAACCCATACATTTTTCTTAAATCAAGAGCTGTAGAAGCAGACTTTATTTGCTCTTTTCTTCTAAGAAAATACCTGGCATTCAATCCCTCTCTCATCAGTATTAAATCGACACAACAGCGTTGCATTAGTGTGAGAAACGGAAGGAGAGGAAAATCAGAAGCCGTTAATTCAATAATCATCCGGCTATCAAGGTTTTTCCCTTTTGCCAATAAATCGAGAAGAATTTCTTCTTTTTTTTCGTCAATCTTTAACTTAACGTCCTCTTCGAAGTAAAGCAGTGGCATTCCGCCAAATTTGGCTAACATTTCTTCAGGATGTTCAACATTCTTAGCTTTCAAAAAAGCACAACCCTGTTCAGGAGTCGGAGGCGTTACGCGAACAATCTGACAGCGGGAACGGATAGTCGGTAGCATCGAATCCAAATTATCAGAAACAAGAAGAAAAATCACTCCTGCAGGAGGCTCTTCCAATGTCTTTAAAAGAGCTGAACTCTGATCAGCCATCATCGTATCGGCCGGATAAATCAGAACAACTTTTCTGCCGCCACGTCGTGAGCTCGTCGACACAAATTCACTTAATGAACGAATTTGTTCTATTGAAATTTGGCGTGATAAAGATTTTTTTGCCGTAACGGTTTTTTCTTCTTTTTGCCATGGTAACGGATGAATCGCCTCTTCAGCCTCAGAAAGGAGAAGTTTAAAGTCCGGATGGTTGCCTGCTTCCAGAAGCTTACACTCCGGACATTCTCCGCACGGAGCCCCTTCTATTGGAGAACTGCACAGAAGAGACCTGGCAAAAGCATTTGCTAATTCAAAGGTCCCGCTTCCTCTCGGCCCATGGATAAGAATTGCGCCGGGTAAATTGACACGAAACTTATTAAGAGCTTCTGCCGGTTTAGTCAGCCAGACAAACGGAGCTAATCCCATGTAGAAAACTCCTCTTGAAGTAGTTGGCTTATCTCTTCTTTCGGCTTTGATGAATCAACAACCAAAAATCTATCAGGTTGTTCTTCAACTAATTTCAAATATCCCTTTCTAACTCTCTTGTGGAATTCAGAGTTTTCTGATTCAAAACGGTCCAACTTTCTTTCAAGCCGTTTCATTGCAATGTCTGTATCCAGATCAAACAAGACAGTTCTATCCGGTTGAAGATCGTGGTGGACAAAATCAGATAATTCATCCACCCATTCTTTCGGTTGCTCTCTGCCATAAACTTGATAAGCATAAGAAGCATCCGTAAAGCGGTCACATAAAACCCATTTTCCTGCAGCAAGAGCGGGACGAATGACTTTGTCCAAATTTTCTTGTCTTGAAGCAAACATCAATAATGCTTCGCACTTCGGGCTCATCGGTTCACTAAGAAGAATCTCGCGAATTTTTTCCGCGGTCGGGGTTCCGCCGGGTTCACGGGTTATGACTAGCTCAATTCCCCGGTTTCGAATAGTCTCTGCAATAACTTGAATTTGAGAACTCTTCCCCGCTCCATCGACTCCTTCAACAGTGATAAAACGTCCTCTTTTTATCTTTTGCTCTGACATTACTTTCCTTTGCTTCTTAGATACTTCTGAACAGCTGCATTATGCTCTCTAAGCGATTTGGAAAAATAAGATTTTCCCTCACCCATGGCGACAAAATATAAAAAATCAGTTTTTGCCGGGTGAGAGGCGGCTTGCAAAGAAGCTAAACCGGGATTTGCAATCGGTGTCGGAGGCAGTCCCGGACGGATATAAGTGTTATATGGATGGTCCGTGTTGAGGTGGGAGCGGAGAATCTTTCCCTGAAAATCTTTAATTCCATAGACAACCGTCGGATCTGTCTGCAACAGCATGTTTTTCTTCAAACGATTATTAAACACACTGGATACCAGTTCTCTGTCGTTTTTATGTCCGGTTTCTTTTTCAATAATACTTGCCATAATCAGGAGCTGATATGGATTTTTAACCGCAATGGACTTATCTCTTTGCTCCCAAGCCTTCTTCAGCCGGCTTTTTTGCAGGTTGTAGGCGGATTTAAGGATTGTATCAACAGACGACCCGGCTGCATAAACGTAAGTATCGGGGGCTAACTGTCCTTCGGGATGCGTGCCTTTGGGAGCTCCTGCTTTTTCCATTACGTTGGAAAGATTGATAGGTTCAGAGCCATGTTCAACATCTTTCAATCCGTTTAGCTTATCGATGAATTGCTGGGTTGTAGTCCCTTCGATAAATGTCACTTTATCCATAATCACGTCGCCGGAAGCCAGATGAAGAACAATGTCCTTTAAGGTCTTATGTTCTTCAAGCAAATACCATCCGACATGAACTGACTTATCCGCATCAAAAAATTTGAAAGCCAATCTGGCTAGATCGGGATGAATATCCAAACCTTCCCGATTCATCTCATCAATAATGCTTTTGATTGAAGCACCTTTTTCAACTTTAAGAACAATTTCTGATTTGCCTGAGGGGAACGGAACAATCCTTTCGCTCACATACCAAAATATGTAATACCCGAAAGCACAACAAGCCAGAACTGCAGTAACCAAAAGAATCTTGAAGAGTTTTAACAAAGCCTGCTCCACCATTTATATAAAATCCTTTTGAAATTTTAAGGCAATACTTAAGAAGAGATATCCGCCTTTCAAAGTATTAAAAGTTGAATTTCAAACTTTTTTACAAAAGCAAAGCATCTAATACCCAAAATGTCTCCAAAAATTCATCTGTTGAAATCAAAGCAGTAAGATTCAGAACATCTTTTTTAGGAAGCAAATAAAAATGAATATGCCAGTATCCGATTTGTGGACCTTTAGTAATGAGCCGAATTACCGGCTTGTTTCTGTTACAGGTGAAGATGCCGCTCAATTTCTCCAGGGGCAACTAACTCAGGACGTTTTAAACCTCAAGGAAAATGAGGCCAAATGGACCTGTAGCTGTAACTATCAGGGAAGAGTCGCCTCTTCTTCTTTAATTATTAGAGTTCCTAACGGTTTCGGATTATTAATGCCTGCCTCAATAGCAGAAACAGAAATCAATCGTCTTAATAAATTTGTTCTCCGTAGCAAAGTCGAAATCGCTCTTTTGGCTACACCAATTACATTCTTTGCCACACAGGAAAAAGAGTCAGCCAAAATTTCAGCCTGTCCGGCAATTCCTATTGAACCAATGACTGTTTACCACGGAAATTCCGTGATTGTTGTAAGACTTCCGAGTCTGGCTGCAAACGGTTTTTCTGCTAAGTTTGTTGCTTTCGGCAAATTACCCGATGCCATGGAAAACGGAAAGAAAGCTTCAAATATGCTTCAGTCTGCACTTATCGAAGAAGGTATCGCGTTAATCGATAAACCGGAAGCTCTTGAATGGTTACCTCAATTCTTAAATATGGATCTTATCGGCGCCATCAGCTTCAGCAAAGGCTGCTATACAGGCCAGGAAGTTGTCGCTAAGACACAGCATCTGGGACGTGTAAAACGTCGTATGCTTCTTGGTACAGCTCAGGTTGAAAATCCCGATGAAGGAACAGAAGTCTTCATGGAAAATGAACCGATGGGCAGAATCATTCAAAGCGACGGGGATAAATTCCTTTTCATTATCAGAGCCGACTATCTTGATTCTGAATTTACCGTCAAAGGAGCACAAATCTCCAAACAACAGCTCCCATATGACGTCACAATTCCACTTAGCAAAATCTAATTTTTGCTAACTAAAAAAGCCGGGGTTTCCGGCTTTTTTGATCTTTGGCTTGTTAACCGGCTTTAATCTTATTGAAATAATCTTGTTTATTTCTGGCTTTCCCGGTTACTTTTTCAATTTTGATTTTCCAAACCTGAATACCTTTATTTCCGGTCTGGTAGTACTTTTCGGTTCCTTCAGCGCCTGCTTGGGGAACGTGTCTCATCGCAATTGCTGTAGCTAGTTTTTTCTTTTTAGCTTCATCAGTTACCGAGATTGCTTTGCCGGTTAGAATGGCTGAGGCATAATTGACAGAAAACTCTCCCGGCAACTCATCAGAAGCTGTTTCTTCTTTACCGACAAAAGTCACACTGACCTTCGGATTTTGACGCATATTTTCCCATTTTCTGCCTTTTGGATCTGCGGCTTCGTGGAACACTAAATAATCACCAACTTAAACAGGAGAAATCGGAACTCCATAAGGTTGACCACTGGCATCAGTTGTACAAAGCACAGCATGCGGAGTGTGTTTAATGACTTCGTAGGCTTCTTCTGTTGTAAAAGCACGATCCTTTCTTCTAATCAGACGACCAGTACTTTGTGCTTCTGCAGCATGGACGCTTGCACCAATACCCAAACCGGATTCCAACAAAGTTGAGGTAGTAAGCATTGTTCTTCTATTCATTTTGTAAATCTTCTTGGAAAATATTTATGAGAAAATTTTATTTCTTAAATACTCTAGAGACCCATACAGTTTTCTTTCATATTATCCATACAAACTCAGATGATTAATCATAAGAAAGAAAATGAGAACCTCAACAGTTGCTTTAAATATTGACTTAAACCGCTTCCCGGAGTTAAGTGCTTATAAGAGCATCAGCGCGCAGATTCAAGAATATATCGAAACAGGCATTATTAGAGAAAAAGAGGAATTACCAAGCATAAGAATGCTTGCTTCAACTCTCAAGACCTCCCCAGATACTGTTAAATCAGCCTATACAGATCTTCTAGACCAAGGATTTATCCAATCGGTTCCTCGTTCCGGTTAAATTGTTTCCTAGAGATTACAAATACACACTCCGGACAGAACTCCATCAATTTTTCATCAAAGCCGGCCTCGTCCATTAAGCGCAAAAGCAAGAAAAGCCGCACAATGCTTACAAAGTAACTATGCTAGAAAGCAATAATCACGGCCTTTTGATTGTTTTGTAAATGAAAAAGGTGAATTTATTTCTCCTGAATGGGTAAAAGAAGCTGTACGGATCATCAAATCGACCTGGAACCATAACAATTACAGTGATCCGTTTGGTTACCTTCCTTAGAGAAAAATTATTTGTGACAGACTAAGGCAAACAAGAGGAATCATAACGGAACCTCATCAAATCATTATCACCTCAAGAACGGTTCAATCAGTTTCTTTGTGTACTCAAATTTTATTTAACTCCGGAGAAAGTTTCTTCCTGGAGGATCCGGGCTTACCGATATTCAGGAAAATTTTTTCTTTTAACGGTATTCAACCTACCATGATTCCCGTCGCTGAAAATGGTGCCAACCTCGACTCCGGTCTAAAGAAAGATTCCTCTGCCGGAGGAATACTGGTCACACCTTCCTGTCAATATCCAATGAGTGTTTGCTTAAACAAGAAAAGACGTGAACAAATGACTGAATGGGCACGGGTGACCGACAGCTGGATAATTGAGGATGACATTGACAGTTTGCTGACTTATGAGAAGAATCCTACTCTGCCCATTCGAAGTATGGCCGGAGCTGATCTATGTACGATATACCTTGACAGTTTCTCTTTGCTTATTTACCCGGGAATCCGGCTTGGTTTCATGGTCGTTCCGGAACAATTAGCTGAATCTTTCGCCGAAGCAAAACTACTGATGGATCGGCAATGTCCTGAAATGACCCAGGCCATGTTAACTTCATTTCTAGGTTCTACCTCTTATGAATCCCATTTACGAAAATTAATCACTCGATTAAAAAAAGGAAAACATTTCTAGAAGAACTTCTTGGTCAACACATGAAGAATTACGGCCGAACTTTAAAATGTAATAATGGCTCGCTCCTGAGTTTTTTGTTGGAAGAGCAATATATAGATTCGGAGATCTCCTCACTTTTAGATACAAAAGGAGTCGCTGTTACTCCGATATCAAAATTTTGCGACGAAACCCCGGTTAACGGATTTGTTTTAGGATTAGGTACCTTTAAAGAGGAAGAGTTAGAAAGAATCAAATTAACATGGGTTCTCATAGAGGTATGGAAGCCGAAGCTTCCATATATCAAGTTAATTAAGTCCGTTTAACTGTCCTGCATACAGGA
Source organism: uncultured Turicimonas sp. (assembly GCA_947854175.1). GTDB lineage: Bacteria > Pseudomonadota > Gammaproteobacteria > Burkholderiales > Burkholderiaceae_F > Turicimonas. Next base: position 12,193 of record CANTYJ010000001.1, read on the forward strand.
TAAACAGTCGCAAACACATCATACCGACGATAGCAGCTGAGCATCCGAAGTAGAAGCAGACTGCGGAATGAGACAGACTGCATGCCAGCGGTATAACCATGCCAATCAAAATTGCGCCCACCCAGAATACTACGGCCCAGGTACCCGATGTAAAAGCTGTAAATGCAACTTGAGCAGCTTCTGTTCCCGTAATCAAAGAGACTGCAATCATGAAGATACACATGGCCTCTACCAGGATAATCGGGTATTCTGCAAGATGTAACTGGTGCATTTGTGGATCACCTCGGTTGGCTCCGAAGATAACAGCAACCAGTCTGACCGCTGCTCCGCCAGCAGAGAAACCTGAGGCAACAAACAATGCAGGCAATACAGCTGTATTTATCAGCGGGAACCTTATCAGTGCTGAAATAAGGAATCCGGTATAAGCACAGATAACGATTGCCAGAATCATAACCAGCCAGTCCAAAACTGTCCGGAAGTTGGCAAGAAAGTCAGTTAACGGTTTAAGGAATTTCAGAATCGGCAGATCTCTGAACACAACCAGTGTTAAAACAAATAACAACGGTATGTAAAAGAGCAATGCCGCCACACCGATACTCATAACGGAAGTCGGATTGTAATAAATCAGAATCCGCCAGAATTGGAATGGATCCGTTAAGTCCAAAACCAGACATACCATACCCAACAGAATAGTTACAAGACCAACGCAGGTGGCTGCTTTCATCTGAGGATTGTCGGTATGTTCTTTGTGGAAAAGATTCAAAAGAATTGCCAGGGCCACAGCGCCGCCGGAAATACCTGCCAGGAACAGGTAAACAGCAATCGGCCACGGCCACGCAACGCTTCCTGATAATCCGGTCGTGAAATCAATGATAATGTCAGTTGTTCCGTTCATCTCACACCTCTTCTTTCATTTGTGGAATGTAACGAAGATTCGGTTTTGTTCCTAAATGAGCTCTTACACGAACAGTATCTTTGACATCCAACAGCTTATTGACATAAGAATTGGGATTATTGACGTCTCCGAACACCAGCGCATCGTAACGACAGGCTTGAACACAGGCCGGTTGTTCGCCTTTTGCCAGTTTGGTATGAAGACAGAAATCACAATTCTCTGCAACCTTCGTTTCTTCATTGATAAAACGAACATTGTAAGGACAACCCGCAATACAGTATTTACAACCGACACATCGGGAATTGTCCATGGTAACAATGTTTGTTGCCGGATCAATGTGAGCTGCCCCTGTCGGACAAACTCGGACACACGGAGGCTCAGAACACTGCTGGCAAGAAACACGGACGTACTTACGACTGCCGGCCGGTCCGTCAAGCGGAGACTGTCTTTCAAGAGTCATTCTTAACTGACCTTTCGGTACGTTATTTGTTTCCGAACAGGCTTCTTTGCAAGCACCGCAACCGACACATTTGTTCTGGTCAAAGACCATCACAAAACGTGGCTGGTAACCGCTGACATTGGCTGCTTGGGCTTCTTTGTCCAGAACAATTACCGAACCGATTGCTCCGACGGCTGCGCTAGTTAAAAATTTTCTACGATCTATGGTCATAATTTTCCCCGCAACCTTCTCAGGCTGCGGACTCCCGGTTACTTGAGAGGATTGACTGCTTTCTTTGAAAACTCGCCTTTATCAAGAATTTCTTGAGCTTTGCGAACGTAGTTTTGTGCAGCAGCGAGACGTTGAGTCAAGTAATTATTGGCATGTGCGCCCCAAGAACCGTCTTTTTCAATCATATCGGCAATGTTAGTTGCCAAATCAACATAAGAAAGAACCTGTGTTCTTTGGTCACGGTCCAGACGAGTTACTTCCAGAAGCTTATTGATGCGTTCTGTAGCACCGACAATTTCCTTGTAGCCGTCTTTAATCGGATTCTGCCAATTCATCAACTCACCGTAAACCTGTTTCTGGTCCTTATATACAAGACCTTCTTCAAGTTTGGAGGTATATTGGCTGTGGCAACCTTTGCCTTCAAATACGGTCCAGTCAGCCGGTGCATTTCTGGCACAACTCCACATCAAATCGATATAGTCGTTACCATTTTCATCCTTAGCCAATACATAGCGGGAGACCTTCTTTCCGTCCATCTCAACTTCTTCTTTGACATAAGACGATTTATCAGGAGACGGATTGATCTTATACATATGGGCACGATACAAAGCAGTTGCAGCAACTTTGCTCTGGTCGTTTGTATATAGTTCAGGTAATGGCATATTCGGCATATGGCAAGCTATGCAATCGACTTTGCTATGAGTATCGGCATGTTTGAAAACGTCAGCCTGAACGGTATGACAGCTTTGGCAGTCCTGTTTCATCTGCGGATTGCTGATATAAGCCATCCATGAAACACCTTGAATCTGAGACTGGTCATGACATGATAAGCACCCTACTCCACGGTTAGCATGAACACTCATAAAGTGTTGAGCTGTCTTGTCGTTGTAATTGGTTTCTGCCATAGTCCGTAATTCTTTCTTTGTGAACTGTTTGGCCTGAGAAATTTCATCAACACCGAGAGATTTCAAAAAACCGTCTACACCTTCAATTTTGAAAGGGGCGTTTTTAAGACTTTCGGGTATCGGTGCCGGAACATTATCTTTGGCATATGCCGCAGAAGACAAACCCAGGCAAGCTAATGCTGTCAGTAATAAAACGGATTTAGTATTGAACATTTTTGACCTTTACTTTCTTTAATTTAAGGATTCAGCGGTCTACTTTCCTGCTCTTCAGCCAGAAAGTCCGCAAAATCATCTTCCAAATATTTGTCTGAGTAAAAGAAGATGGTTCCTAACGAAGTTCTTGTAAATTTGATGTCTTTGTATTGCTCATTTTGTCCGATTGACTCAATCAGATCTTCCAAATGGCTTCTTTCGATATTGAAAGGATTTTCCAAAAACATCTGAGCAGGAACCGGTCTCGGATAGATTCTTGAATTCTCACGAATCTGATCACAAATCAGAGCCTCCTCGTCATCTTTTGCCGCAAGAAGCCTTGCGTATGATCCGGATAGCAATGGTTTGAAGTAAAAATTCCGCTGATTTTGTGGAGTCATGACCGGATAGATGCCTAATTCCGCATCCAAAGCAGCTTCCAGGACCTGTTCGAAATAACCCGGCAAGTCCTGTTCCAGCTGTTCGTCTGACTTCAGATCCGAAGGATGAATGTCTCCGCTCACGAGGTTACGTAACATCTCTCTGCGACTCAAAGTCTTGCGGCTCGGCCTAAGGTTCGGATGTTCAGCCTCATAAAGATCAACTTTACCTTGAGGTGTGAGCTGAATCTCGTAATCCAGTTCTTCTTTTCTGCGTAACGCTCTTTGAAGGACATCATCAACGGTTACTTCAGCTGCAGCCTGCACTTCTTCCGGAGTTGGCATTTTGGCTGTACTTAAGCGACGAAGAAACGTATCTTTGAGTTTCTCCTCATCGATAAGTTCAGTTTTTCCACTGGCATCTGCGACGATGTCAACCAGAAGAAGGACATGGCTCTTAAAACGAGGCAAATTGTAAGGATTTTCTTTTTTACTCATGATGGAAGACTTCTAATCTGCTAAATAAGACCTTCTTTTTGTAAAACCGGGATTACAAAATCAAGCTGATATGCTTTGAGAGTTTCGGTTGTCGGAACACCGGTCTCTTTGTTAAAGCCCATTTGTTCAAAGAAAATGTCAAAGCTCTTTTGGATGTCATCCGGATCCATACGGACGGTACCTTTTGTAAACGGCTTCTTGTCCTTCGGATCGTAGTAAATCCAACCCGGAACGTGGTCGTGATCTTTTCTCATATTGGAAGAACCCATTTGTCTCATGGTGTAGACACGCTGTAGGATCCAAGCACGGATAGCTTCACGGTCCAAATCATCGCCCGTCTTATTTACGCCGGTAACGGCGGAGAAGACTTTGGCCTCAATATTGGGATCACCAACATACTGATTCTTTTCATCAGGACAGTATTCCCAAGGACCCATCCAAGAGCAAAGGCCAAGCATGTTATGAAGTTCTGTTCTGGCGATAACCCAAGCCAGACGTTTCATCTTGTATTCATTTACCGGAGTGTAATCACCAATCTGGTCGACTGCACTTTCGTCACCCCAAGTAACCTTAGCAATATGCTTTTGTTCCTTGATTGGTAATCCGCTTCTTGTGAAATTAACGTGGGCATGTGCCATCGGGTCACGGTTCCACATACAATTAAGAACGCAACCTAATTGACCGTCGTCTTCATTGGTGTGATGCTTCGGATGACCGCATGACCAGTAAAGAGTGCGTTTATCGTCGCTCCATGTCTTGAGAGGAATACCGAAATGCTCAAGCATAACCGGTGTAGTTTCTCCCATCCATTTTCCAAACTCGCCCTGACGATAGGCAATTCTCGGGAGAAAATCCTGCATTGCGGAAGCATCGACGTCATCAATCTTCTTCCATGGAATGGAGTCATATTCTTCTTTCGGAAGAACTTTCTTCCAATGACCGTCTGTATACATGACGACCAGGTCACGCTGGATCTGACCGTAGTTACACCACAGTCCGAGTTCATCCATTAACTGACTACCAACGATAGCGATTTCAATATTTCTTTCAGGATGTTTTGCCAGATTCGGATAGAAGAAGACCGGGAACAACAATCCGCCGCAGGTTTGTTCAGTAATCGGATTGACGTTGTACTTAGCAGCTGTCTTAACATCTTTGATAACAGGATAACAACGGATCGGGCAAGAGAAGCAACCGTTATTTCTAACATGCAAACCCCATTCCTTGTCACCAAGGAAGAATTCACCGGCGTTTGTACGGAAAGCCATCTTAGACAAGCGGCGTGTATCCAAAGGAACATTAATCGGAGGATTAGCTGCTCCCCACTGTTTGCCGGGCATGCCTGACCAGCGGGAGTTCAATGAATGATATTCAAACAGCGGATGAGGATAACGGGAAACAACTGTCTGAGTTAATGCACCCATCAATTCTTTATGACGGTTAATAAGTTTTTCCCAATCTTCTTTGTCGGCTGCAATGTGAATTGCCTGATCGCCGTCGATTGCAATACCTTTTAAGTTCTTGGAACCGAAGACACCGCCGACACCACCGCCGGTATGACTTTTAGCATTAATCAAAACGGACATCGGAAGTAGATTTTCACCGGCCGGTCCGATGACAGAAACGGATGCTGTCGGGGAGGTTTCCTGACTGATGAGCTCGTGAGAGCGGCGTGTTCTTTCACCCCAGATGTGGTTTGCCGGGCGAATTTGAACATCGTCGTTATTAATGTAAATATAAACCGGCTCTTTTGCCTTGCCTTCAATAATGACGAAATCGTATCCGGCGTATTTAATTTTTGCACCGATATCACCGCCGATGTGTGCACTACCGATCATGTGAGTCGGATAAGTGGTCGGATACATCGTTGTGATTGAAGTTCTGCCTGAGCATACAGCACCTGTACCGGTTAATGGTCCGGGAGCGATAACGAGTTTATTGGCTTCGTCAAAGGCCATGGTTTTTGGAGGAACTTCATCCCAGAAAATCTTATAACCGAGGGCTGTACCGCCAATCCAGTCTTTTTGTGTCGGAACAATTGAAACTTCACCGGTGGAAAGATTGATTCTTAATCCTTTTCCTGTCCAACCAAATCTTTTTGTTTCTACTGACATATTTAACCTTTCAAGAAAATCATCCGTGACAAACACCGCACTGATCGTTACTGTTTTGTGGCAAGTAACCGTGTGGAACGCCTCTGGTGGGTTCTTTTGAACGATCCATCCAAGGAACATATCTGATTGCTTCTGTCGGGCAGGCTTTAACACATTTCGGATCGCCGTTGCATAAGAAGCACTTACTGGCAACATTCTTTTCGACGTCAAAGCTCATCATGTTCCATGGGCAGGCCTTCTGGCAAAGACCGCAACCGACGCAGATATTTTCGTCTACATAACGGGCACCGGTTTTCGGATTCACGCGGATAGCACCTTTCGGACAAGCGTTTGCACAAGGAACCGGGTGATCGCATTGTCTGCAGGTATCCTGAATGCTCACAGGTGCAGAACCAAATGCTCCGTTGACACCGCTGACTAAAGGAGTACCTTCCGTTCCGAAGAACATGCCGCGATTGATCTTGATTCTGGCTAATTTCGGATCTGCTTTGCCGTCGTTAAATTCTGTACAAGCCAATTCACATCTTTGGCAGCTAACACACAAACTCGGGTCAGCAATCAAAATGCCTTTCGGTGCTGAAAGAATGATATAAGGCTGGGCGCCTGTTTGAGCTCTTGCTTTGTTGATTGCAGCCATGGCAGCAACCACGGTAGAGACTTCTAAAAAACCGCGTCTGGTGATATCCAACGGTAGACGCACTTTGGTGAGTAGCTCTTTAAGTTCTAACATTAGAGACTCCGGTAATTAAGAGAATAAGGGATCCCTCTGCATAAAAAATGCATTATTAAAAATCTGATTTTTTTGAGAGAAAAAGAATACGAGGGTTATTCTTTTTAGAAAGAAAGGGAACTATCTCGCAGGAGGAGGAACGCAATAGGTATTTTGATTAATGTGGATTCTGCAGATGCAATAGTGCATCAGCAGCAGATTACCGGTCGCAATCTTTGAAACTTTCGAGGAATGCATTGTGTGCTCCTTCCTGAGATGTTAATGGGTGCATTTGTTTCTTTTCGTTTCAAAATATACGCTCAAGTTATTAATTTTTCAATTACTTGAATTTAAAAGAAATAAATAGCTTTTTAATGGTATTGCATTAATCCGAACGGATGATATTTTTGTGAAATTTCCGTTGATTAATAACAAATTGAAATATATACAAATTTTCACAAAATAACGTTTTCCCTAATTTTCAGATACTCATAATGAGTATGGAGAGAATTTTTTACTTCTTCTACAGGTTTTCATTAACTTTTTGTTTAAAAAGGGAATTATTAAAATTTCTAGTACAAGGAAGAGAAAGATACCCTGTTCTTAGGATATCTTTAATTTATTGTTGCTTTTTTCGTACTTTGCGCCTTATTTTCTTGTGAGCAAAAAAATTTCAAGGAACTAACCTTGGAATTTTTTATAGTAAACGACAAAATTAATTGTGAATAATTCATAATACTCTTATACAGGAGAGTGTTATGCCTAAACGAGTCTATATATCTGATGTTAACGAGCTTCTGAAAGAAGGAAAAAAGTTAATCGAAAGTGAGCCAAATGGTAAATTCATTCACAAGGTTGGGATAGTTAATCTTGTTCTTTCCGGACTTCCGGTTTCAACCATTAGCAAACACATTGGAGAGAGCGTAAACACAATTACTTTGTGGGTTAAGAAAGTTGACGAGCAGGGCTTTACAAGTCTTCTGCCAAAAAGCCATTCTGGTCGACCCCCTAAGCTCGATCTAAAACAACGTGAGAAGATTCGAACTGCACTTTTAAGTCCTCCTGAGAATCATGGATACAGGGTGTGGGACGGTCCGGCTCTTTCTAATTTTATCGAAAAGACTTTTACGGTTAAGATGAGTACTCGGCAATGTCAGCGCTTATTCCATGAACTTGGTTTTTCGCTCCAACGCCCTCAAGTACTCCCATGCAAGAACCCTGATTCTCAGGAGAGGATTGAGTTTAAAAAAACTCCAATCGGTAGAAAAAGATCCAAACCTTGTTAGAGCTTTTCAGGATGAGCTTCATTTCAAAATTACTACTTCGGAAATGCGGCAATGCCACCTAAGGGCAGTAAGCCTAGAATTTCATCTTCGCCATCCCAGCATAAAGTCGCATATAGCGGTTTTGTATTTCCAGGCACCGGAGAACTGATAATCAATAAGTCAGAAGTTTTTAACCATGAAACTGTTATAGCTTCTTTACGGGAATTCTTAAGAAAAGTATACCTTCCAGAGAATCGAAAAGTTGCCTTAATTCGCGATAATGCACCTTGGCACAAAAAGGTCTTCAGACGAATTGAAACTGAAGATCAGCCTGAGTATGCAGATATTCGTGAAAAACTCACGCTCATACGCCTACCACCTTATTCTCCGGATTTGAATCCAATTGAGCAGTGTTGGCGGGTAACTCGAAGAGAAGTAGCGCATAATCGCTACTTCTCCGATTTACAGACTATGGAAAGAGCGTTGGACAAATATTTTAAGGAGTTTAAGTTGCCGAATGAAAAATTAAGAAGTCTCTGCACCTTTTTTCACAAATAATTTTGCCGCTTACTATAGTTGGGATAGGAACTAGAGTTTTTTAAAAGAAATAACCTTCGGTCCTATCCATTCGTAATGGAACCGGTCGTCAGTGCTACAGAAGCTACATCCGGAACATTGCTCTTTTGAAAAATCAACTTTCCTGACGACGCCCTTTTCAATCCAGCGCTCCATCATAGCTTCTATTGCAGACTCATCTGAACGGAAATGGACAGAGAGTTCATGCAAAGAAGCACTTCCTCGTTCTCTGACATATCCCTTTAATTCAGTTAGGTTCATAGACCGCTCCTTTTAATTGTCTGTATCTTTTCCTGCCTTTGCCAAGCCGACAAAAGTCAGAAGGAACATGGCGAGAACACATGCAATACAGATCATGGAGTAAGTCGGATGATTACTGAACCTACCGACCTGGTATATGACTGTTGCAAGGCCGTAACCAAGTAAAGAGGTCCAGAAGGCTCCGAACAAAGTCCATTTGGCTCCGATTTCTCTATACATTGCACCTATAGAAGCACAACACGGAATGTAAAGAAGAACCATAACAAGGTAAGCAAAAGCTCCGAGATCCCCATCAAATAATTTCTTCATATTCTTGATAGTGCCGACTCCAACTTCCTGCTCCGCTGCTTGTTCATCAACATCAGTCAAGTCTTTTTCAACATTAACTCCCAGCGGGTCGACAAGGAAATCACCAAGTTGGGATAAATTCTCTCCGATACTTGCAAAAGCTTCTTTAGTAGAGTTCCAAATGCTGAAATCTTTTTCTTCGGATTCCTCTTCCTCCTGAGCAACCGCAGGAGAAGCCTCTTTAACTGTATTAACGGTTTCATCGCCGTGAGCTGATCTTGTACCCATTCCTGAATACAAGGAATCCAGAGTTCCTACAACAGCTTCTTTAGCAAGAATACCGGTAAAGATACCGACTGCTGCAGGCCAGTTATCTTTTTGCATTCCCATTGGTTCAAATACAGGAACGATTGTTTTACCGATATTAGACAAAACTGATTTATCAGAATCTTCGTTTCCGAAGCTACCATCAGTTCCTAAGGAGTTCAGGAAAGCCAGAACAGCCACAATAATGACAATCAATTGGCCGGCTTTGAGAATAAAGCTCTTCAAGCGATCCCATGTTCTGTAGGCCAATGTTTTGATGGTCGGCATGTGATAAGGCGGAATTTCCATCACAAATGCGGTCGGTTCCCCCTTTAAAGCAGTTCTCTTCAACACAAAACCGGTAATAATTGCAACCACAATACCGATTAAGTACAGGGAGAAAACCAGGTTTTGTCCGCCCAAAGGCCAGAAAGCTGTAGCAAAAAGGACGTAAACAGGAAGACGAGCACCGCAGCTCATAAACGGAGCCATCAGCACGGTTGTAATCCGATCTGTCTTCTTTTCCATTGTTCTGGCACCCATAATTGCCGGAACACCGCAACCAAAACCAACAATAAGAGGAACAAACGATTTACCGGGTAAGCCCAGAGTCCTCATCATTCTGTCCATGACGAAAGCTGCTCTGGCCATGTAACCGGAATCTTCCAGGAATGACAGAGATAAGAACAAACATGCAATCACAGGAATGAAGGTTGAAACGGTTTGGATACCTCCGCCGATACCGTCAGCCAAAATGGTCTTTAACCAATCCGGAGTTCCCCACGAAGTTAAGAGATTACCGAAACCTTCAACAAAAATCGCTCCGAATAAAATATCGAAGAAATCGATAAATGCAGAACCAATGTTAATGGAGAACACAAACATCAGGTACATGACAAATAAGAAGAATGGAATCCCGAGCCAGCGGTTCAAAACTATCTTATCGATCTTATCTGTGGTACTTTGCTTAACCTCTCCCTTGCGGATAATGCTGTTATGTGCAACTTCAGAAACAAACTGATATCTTGCATCAGCCATAGCGATGTCAAGATCTCCGTTGTACTTCTTATTAAGTTCTTCTATTATCGGTTTGGTCTCCGAAAGATCAACTCCTTTAAGATACTCAACCAAGGCTTCGTCACCTTCCAACAACTGCTCAGCAACCCAAGCCGGATTTTCTACGTGTTGTTTCTGAAGTATCTGACTTATTTTCTGAATAGTCTCAGTGATGTCAGCCGGTAATGTGATGGGATTCGGCGGAACTTTAAGATTATCCAGTTCCTTATCAATTGCATCACAGAGGTCTTTAAGACCTTTCTCTTTTGAAGCAACGATACCGACGACCGTACAGTCAAGATCTTTACGGAGAGCCTCTAAATTAATTTCAATTTTGTGGGCCTCAGCGACGTCGAGCATGTTCACTACAACAATCATTGGAACACGCATTTCTATGAGCTGGGCGGTTAAATAAAGATTTCTTTCCAGATTGCTGGCATCAACAATATTAACGACCAGTTGTGCTTCGTTTTCCAGGATGTAATCTCTGGCAACTTTTTCGTCAATACTGGCAGTTGAACTCGGCTGAAGAGAATAAATACCCGGCAAATCAACGATAGTAATCTGTCGGTCTTTATATTTAAATTCACCGCTTTTCTTTTCGACAGTTACTCCGGGCCAGTTACCTACAATTTGGTTTGAACCGGTTAATCCGTTGAATAAAGTGGTCTTACCGCAGTTGGGGTTGCCAACTACGCAAATAATATTTTTTGTGCTCATAACAGAATTAATTCAATGGTTTTACATCAAGAATTTCAATTTCGCCCTTCCGAACGCTGATGTAAGAACCGCGGATTTTGATTTCAACAGGATCACCTAAAGGAGCAACTCTAGTCACCTCAAAATCTGTCCCGGGAATAGCTCCGAGAGCCAAAAGTCTTTTTCTATATTCAGGTAAACCCTGTTTAAAAGCTACAATTTCGCCTTTTTCTCCGGGATGCATATTCTTTAATAACATTTATCTTGCCTTCTTATAAAATAACTTTCAATTCTTTGGAAACTTCATGACCAAGAGCCACGCGGGAGTCATTAAGCACCACCACTAGTGGACCGGAAACACTCAGTTCTGTGACTTTAAGTGTTACACCTAATAAAATTCCCATGTGCTCAAGTCTGTCAATGGTTTTTTGATCCAAATTTCCCCACTTAACCAAAGTACATTCCTTATCGACAGGAACGGTATCTAATGCAACAGGTTCCAAACTATCGTGTTCCATTTAAACTCCCAAACTTCAATATTTGAATAAGAATGATTATCAATAATTCTAAATCATAGAACTATTTAATGTTTGTTTCCATGATCGCTAACCAAAATGGAGAAAAAAGTTTATTACTGCTGCAGAAGGACGTCCCAAAGGAAAAGTCCTCCGAGAAAAAATCTCCTCAGAGGACGAATTTTAATATTGCTTAGACTTATTTAGTAGTTTCTTTTGTTTTTTTCATATCTCCGGCCAAAACGTATGAGATCTCATCCGGTTTGATATATTTTCTTAAAGCTGCATTGACTTGTTCAGTGGTAAGAGACTTAATTTTGTCTTCCATCTGACGGTTAAACTGCCAATCACGATTAAGTTCAAGTTTTTTAGTCCAGGATGCTGCAATCACTCGGTCCTGAGCTCTTGCGACAGCCTGGCTCTGAAGGAAGCCTTTTTTAGCCTCTTCAACTTCCTGATCAGTAAATCCGTCCTTAACGGCCTGATTGATCACTTCTTTAGCACTTGCTTCAGCCTTAAGAAGATTTTGAGGTGCTACGATAGCTCTCATTGCAAATACACCTGCGTTCCCTTCAGAAGGAATCTTGACGCCGGTCCCGGCTCCGTACGATAAGCCTTCTTTCTGACGCAGTCTTTCGATCATGCGGTTTGATAAACCGGTGCCACCACCCAAAATCCAGTTAGCCACCATCAGTGCCGGTGCGTCTTCGTCCGTGTCCTTAATCGGGAATACGCTGCGTGCTGTCAGAACTGCATTTTCCTTTTCAGGAGTGTCAATCACAATCCTGGTCGCTGAGACCGGCTTGTACTCACGAATGATTTTGCCGTACTCGGCTTTGCTTTTATCAGAAGCAAAAACTTTCCTGATGGTTTCTTCGGCTTTTTTAGCGTCGAAATCACCGACAATTGCAATCTCACCTCTTGCAGTTCCGAAAAAGTCATTAGCAAAAGCTTTGACTTGTTCATCGGTTACTTTTTTGATTTCTGCTAACTTTTCGTCTATCGAAGCAGAATATCTGGGATCACCCTTCGGATAAGTATTGAAATGGAGTGTCATTGCCTGTTCAGCAAGAGAGTCCGGCTTGTCTTTCATGCTTTCAAGCATGACGATCAGTTTCTTCTTGAGTTCATCTAATTCAGCTTTCGAATAGACGGAGTTTTTCCACAAGTCTCCGACAAGCTGCAAGGACGCATCGAGATTAGGACCGGTCGTTACGTAATTAGAGATAGATCCAACCATTTTCAGCTTTGTCATTTCATCTTCAATTTCACCACGGGACATTGACTTTGTTCCATGGGTGAGCAAAGCTGCAGCCAAAGACATCTCTGCATCTTTGTTGGTCAGGTTCTTAACGTTGCCGTAATCAAATTTAAGCTGAACGGTGACTGTTTCTCCTCTATTTTTCTTAGGCAGGAGAGCGACCTTTAAGTCTCCAACCTGAAAACGGATGGTTCTCTTATCTAAGTTGTCAAAGGAAGAGTCAAAGTTCTCGACTTCCTGTCCTTGTGTTTTGGAGACATACTTGCTCAAAATCTCTTCGGCTGTTGGAGCCTTAGGAATGACTGCTCTCTGAGGATTATCTTCCGGAATGAATTCTCCGACTACCCTGTTATCTCTTACGAAATATTTCTGAGCCGCTTTTTCGGCTTCCTCGGCTGTCACTTTTTGAGATTGATCTCGGCCATAGAAAAAGAGTCTCCAGTCTCCTAATGCGATGAATTCAGAAAGTCCAACGCCAAAAGCTTCAGGATCTGAGAACGCCAATTCATAAGAATTTAAAGCTTCCGTCTTAGCCCTATCTAATTCTTTTTCCGTTACGGGGTTCTTTTCCAGAGATGTTTCAATGGTTTCAATCAACGCTTTTTTTACCGGTTCAAGTGGTTCGCCCTTCTTTACGACAGCCATAAAGATGGCATAACCCGGCTGCTTAGTACCCATGAGAGTGCCGAATACTTTAGTTGCCAGACCACTCTTGACCAGGTTTTGATACAAACGCCCGTTTGGCTCATCGCTTAAAACATCCACAGCTGTTTCCAAAGATTGGAAATCAGGGTGTAGTGCACTGGATACTCGATAAGCAATAGCTACTAACTGCGACTCTCCTTTTCTTCTGATTTGGAAACTTCTTTCTCCATCAGCAGTCGGCTCTACAGTCCATTCAGCCGGAAGACTTTCCTCAGGATTTTCAATACTTCCAAAATCCTTGGCAATCAAGGCGAGAGTCTTCTCAACATCAAATTTTCCACTGACGGTCAGGACCGCATTATCGGGGCGATAAAACCTGTGATAGAAATTCTGAAGGTTTTCGATTTTGACGTTTTCAATATCGCTTCGGTTTCCGATTGTGCTCTTTCCGTAGTTGTGCCAGTCATAGATCATGGACTGCATACGTTTGAACATCACGCTTGTCGGAGAGTTTTCGCCCATTTCATATTCATTGCGGACAACACTCATTTCACTGTCCAAATCTTTTTGAGCAATGAATGAGTTTCTCATGGCATCTGCACTCCAGGCCAAAGCCCATGCCAAGTTATCCTCAGTTGCTGAGAACGAGACATAGTAATTAGTACGGTCAAACCAAGTTGAACCGTTCATTCTGAATCCACGGCGTGAAAACTCTTTTGTTGGATCCGGAAAGTTTTTACTTCCCTTGAAAATCAGATGCTCCAACAAATGAGCCATTCCGGTTTCACCATAATTTTCCTGCCTGGAACCGACAAGGTAAGTCATGTTAACTGTGGCCGTTGCTTTTGAAGCATCGGGGAAAAGAACTACTCTTAAACCGTTTTGAAGTCTGTATTCAGTGATACCTTCAACAGTCGGTCCTTTAATGACGCCGGCAGGAAGAGTCACTCCGGCTTTTGGAGCCTCAGCTCTGACATCAGAAATCATTTTTGTTTGATCGTTCATAGAAAATAAAGCAACTCCAACACAGGCTGCTAAAGCAAGTTTTTTTATTGTTTTCATAGTAAACAGAAGCGAACTTTACTCTTTTATAAAGATCCGTTAAGGATATATCCTTATTCTTAATAGAACTTAAGTGTCTGAGAGTGGCAGCGAGGTTCAAAGCCTATTTTGTTTAAGCTTGTTACAGATGGACTGAAACAGCAAATCTTTTTGACATAAAGATATTTAATTTAGCAGGTTTAGTCGGGAGATTTCTAATTTAACAAAAGAAATCTTTTTTTGTAAAATTCATATAAAGTTATATTTTGGGGGTCTTCGGTGAAGTTTTTGTATGACCTTTTGCCGGTCATTCTGTTTTTTGTCACGTTTAAGTTCGCTCAGGGAAATTCAGAGTACGCGGCAGACTTGTGCAATTCTGTCCTTGGCAGTGGTTTTGACGCAACCCAGGCACCTATTATTTGTGCCACAGCCATCGCTATTATTGCGTCTTTACTACAGGTCGTTTACAACTTAGTTTGTGGGAAGAAAGTGGAACCGATGTTGTGGATTTCGGTAGCGATTATTCTCGTTTTTGGTTCATTGACCATCTGGCTTCACGATGAGATGTTTATTAAGTGGAAACCGACCATACTTTACGGAGTCTTTGCCGCAATCTTGGGATTTGGCCAACTAACCAAAAGAAACTTTATAAAAAGTATTTTAGGGAAACAAATTAGTTTACCCGCGAAACAATGGAATGTAATCCAGCTTTCCTGGATAGCTTTCTTTGTGTTAGTCGGAATATTAAACGTATTAGTAGCCTACACATGTTCTACTAATTTCTGGGTTAATTTCAAGCTGTTCGGCTTAATGGGATTGACTCTTTTATTTACAGTGGCCATAGGCTTCTACATTACCCCTTATGTCGCAGAAAACAATTCGAGAGGAAATCAAAAGTGAGTCATACTCCGTCATTAGAAAGGATCACAACAGCATTAGAACCTTTGTTCCCCATTGAATTAAGGTTTTCTAATCAATTTTTACCCGGAAATCCTCAACCGGTTTCTGGTTTGTATCACCTCTTTGTTATTTCAAGAAGGTTTGAAGGCTTGCCTAAAATTGAAAGACACAGATTAGTTTTTGAATACTTAAAACCGTTTATCGGTCATGGAATTCACAATATTAATATGACACTCCTTGCACCAAGTGAGTCACGTCATTAATTTTATTTAAAGGATCTTTTGATGAAGAAAACTATGCTTGCATTGGCCTTGGTTTCTTTAGGAACAGTTGCTAATGCTCAAACGGCTTTTTCTGTAAACGGTCAGACAATTTCTGCAAATGCTCAGAAAAATATCATGACTCAGTTAGAAGCCAGAGGTGTTTCTGACAAGAAACAACAGGAAAACATGGCCCGCGCCCTTTTGATTGAACAGACAGTCATCAGCCAGGAAGCGCGTAAGCAAAAAATTGATCAGTTACCAGCTGTGAAAGAAGAGTTGGCTGCTCTCAAACACAGGGTTTACGTCAATGAACTTCTTAAAAAGAATGTCCTTGATAAAAAGCCTACAGATAAAGAAATCAACGCCTTATATGAGAGAGCCAAAGACAATTATGATCCTCACGAGGTAAAAATCAGTCATATCCTTGTTAAGGATGAATCCGAAGCACGAGATTTAATTAAACAAATCCAGGGCGGTGCTGATTTTGCAAAATTAGCTAAGGAGAAGAGCTTGGATCAAGCCACAGCAAAAAACGGTGGTGGCCTTCCAATGGTCAATGTTCGTCAATTGCAGCTTCCCGGCCTGGCAGAAGCCGCTGTTTCTTTAAATAAAGGTCAACTCCTTGCCATTCCATTTAAAGGAACAAGTGGTTATCATGTTGTCAGACTTGATGACAAAAAGGAAGTTCCTTTCCCGTCTGAAGCCGATTTAAAGGATCAACTGGTTAATATCTGGAAACAGGAACAGTCAGTTAAATATTTGAGAGAGTTAGTCCAGAAGGCTAAGATTAGTACTGCTAAAGGAAAATAATTTTCTGAATCCAAATAAAAATCCGCCTTCGTAGCGGATTTTTATTTACCCTTCAATGGCTTTTATCAATTTTTCGTATTCTTCTTTAATATCAGGCTGAATTCGATAACCTTCTTCCCATTGCTCTTTTTTAAAGAAATTATCCTGTGTTAAGAGCAACTCGTAAAGCCTCATCATCCCTAGAGTTCCACTAATGCCCTTAAGAGTATGGGAGTATCGATGGCAAAGTTCGGTATTTTTTTCCTTAATTGCTATCTCTAAGTCAGCAAATGTACTATCCGAACAAAACTTATTCAAAAACTTCTCGTACATAGGCTCGATGCCCATAAAACTGTTCAGCCCTTTCTTAATATCGATTCCGGCGTCAGACAGTTTGGCTTTTTTTAATTCGTCCATGTTCTTCTATTTTATGATGGGATAAAGCCCTTTTATTTCATCAGATAAAGCTTTTACAGCATTGATAACCTTCGGATTAAACTCTCCGAACTCACCACTTTCAATTCTTTTCATTGTTTCCTCAAATGCCGTTCCAGAACCGGTTTCAGAATTTTCCATGATGTCATCAAGCTTCATTGCAAAAGTAACAGCCTGAGCCCATAGAGGGATCTGATCCTGCTTTAACCCTGACGGAAGTCCTTTTCCATCCCACTGTTCATATTGATATAAAGCAATGTCCCGGGTGTATCCGACAAGTTTAGAATCCTCCGAGTTATTAATGTAGTTTAGAAATTCAACCGCTCTATTGTTTCGTCCGAGCAATACTTCCTGTTCTTCCATAGTAGGGTGCAAAAGCGGACGTTCCAGAGCAGGATCTTGGGCTAACACCCCCAATCTTCTCAAAGAAATAGCATTCATAATGTCTTTAATATCGTCTTCTTTGAGTTCTTTGCCTAATTCTGTTTGCGTAAGAAGAAGTCTGGAAACTGCTTTAATTCTTGAGGCATAGCTTTCTGTTTCTGCTCTCTTCGGAGAAAAGAGCGCGTCCATCAGTAACTTAAGACCGCTGCTAAATCTTTCAACTTTTGCATTTTCAATTTCAAGCAATCTTTTTAAGGCATCTCTAGTCTTAAAAAGCTCTATGAATGCTTCTACGCGTTTCAAGACTATGAATGCAGAAATCGGGCGTTGAATAAAATCAACCACACCTAGTTCATAGGCTCTCGATGCCAAAGAATCTTCTTCTTCGGAGGTGATTAGGAAGATGGGAATATTATTCAGGAGCTTTTCTCTTTTAATAATCTCCAATAATTTAATTCCGTCCATTTCCGGCATTAAATAATCGACAAGCATCGCAGAATAGCGATTATCCGGATTACGGATTAAGTCGAGTGCTTCTGTTCCATTGGAGGCTACAACAACCGAATATTCGGAGAAAATAATAGAAAGAATTTCTCGGTTTAGTTCATTATCATCAACGATAAGAATAGGAAACTTCTTTTCAAGTTCTTCCTTAGCCCGAAGAATTTCATCCATCTTCCCCTCCTTGAGACTTTAGTTTTTTAAAAGCAAGAAAAAACATCCAAAGCATTTAACATGCGACAGATATTTTTCATTCTAACAAGCTAATTTGTAAATAAGCAAATAATTTTCTTTGTTATTTTTCTCTCATGAATCACTTTCTGAAGAACTAAAACGACGATCCAGACTACATGGTTCAATTTTTAAGAACGGATCAGACGAAGCTATCAGCTTACCAAGGACTGAATATTTGTAAGCTAAGTATTCAGCATGTTCAGCTTCAGTTTTACAGCCTTCCTGTTTAGCTGCCACCGCTTCGAACCATTGTTTGTCAAAAATTTTTGGAGAAAGCGTGTAAGCAAAACATTTATTGCGGTAACCAATTTCAAAATACATGTAGCCACCGGCCGGCGATGGGGGTGCATAAGCCGGCGCTTTGTCCGGATCTAAAATGTATCTGCCTCTGGTGACAGCTCTTGTCACTAACTCAATACCGTCAACCACATCTGATCCCGGAAAAGATGACAAAACATATATTTCGTTCCTCATCGGAGGTTCATGAGGAGATAAATCTGAAAATGCACGCGACAAAAGTTTCATAGTCAGGCCGCTTGCGATTAAGCCTCTCGGCCCTGAATATCTCATTAAATCTTCTAACTGAAAAACCAAAAAGCCTTCAGGTTCTCTAACACTGACATAGTTTTTCATCTGAAAATACATAGTTACGGCTACTCCTTTGCTAACGGTAAAACCAATTCACCTATTGGTACTGTCCGACCGATAAATCCATAATTTTTTAGAAACCGCTGAGTTAACTCTAACTGTTTAATATCTCCGGTCGACAGTTTCTGATAATAGCCGTACTTCTTAGCCAAATTCTCTGCCTGTTCGATCGGAATACCCAATTCGTGAGCTCCCTGCTCTATTGTGTCTTTGGGATTATTTTTGATTAGCTCAAAAGCTTTTTCCTGGACGTCCACAATTTTTCTGACAGCTTCAGGATATTTTTCAGCGAATTCCTTTTTAACTACCAAACCCAGGTTAACTCCTGTGAAATTCTTGGCATTCGCTACTTCTTTAGCTCCGTTCTGCTTTGCCTTTTCCAGCAACGCTCCTGCCAACAACGCACAATCTATTTTTTCCGTCAAAAGAGCGGAAAGGGCCGCATTTTGTGTCATATGAATAAACTTTGGCTCAACTTTTTGTTCTTTTTTTGAGTTCATATAGTCGGCAAAAAGTTGGTGAAGTGCTGTCCCTTTGGGTCCTCCGACAACAGTATCATTTGAGTCTTTCGGTGTTTTTCCTTTTGTGCACACAAGCGCAAATAATTCTGACGGCCGGGCAACCCCGGAAACAATTTGGATTTTATTGCCATTTGTATTAGCCAACAGCAAAGAAGAAAAGTTCATTGCCGTTGCTACTTGCGCACTGTTGGATGCGAGGGCTTGTGCCTGTCTGGCACCACTGCCCATCTCAATCCAGTTAATTTTGACCCCGTCCTTTTCAAATTCTTTTTCCAGCATCTTATTTTTCTTCATAAGAATTCCCTGGAGATTAAAAGGATTTTTAACATAAAGAACATCTATTTGTCGGGGCAGTTCAGCACTTGCCTTCGCTTGGAAAATACAGATGACAGCGAACGCCGTCAATAATAAAGTTAGGAGTTTTTTCATAGTCTTTGAATTTTAAGCAACTTGAGGGATATCGGCCAGACACGTAGTATAGGCAGGGCTTAAACGGTAACGAGCCATTCTCCACTGCTCCTCCGAGAGTTTACTGCCGGCATAACAAAGGCAATACTTACCGAAACGCCGGTTAATTGCATCGACTGCATCAGATAACTTTTGTCTGTCTTTTCTCTGTTCTTCTTCAAACAAATCCATCGGTACAGACTTCATTGGCACCACTTCGGAAGCATAAACTCCGGCTCGTTTAAACAAATAACCGGGGCGAAAGTACGTATGAAGTAAATCACAAGCCGCCTCTATGATGCTTTTCGAATCATTGGTCGCAAAGTTTAGTCCTTTTGCGGGGTAGATATGGTATTGGAGATCATGCTCTCTAAAAGGATTGGTGTTAAGAATAATGCCAATGACATGAGCTGCTGTTTTTTCTTTTCTTAACGTTCTGGCAGTTTCTTCTGCATGAAAAATGATTGCGCCTTCCAGTTCTTCTTCCGTCGAAATCAACTGATTAAAGCTTCGGCTTCTTACGACCTGTTTCCTTTGTGCCCTGACCTCTTCCAAAGGTAAACAGCTTTCTCCTCTCAGTTCCAGTACTGTTTGTGCCAAAACAAGGCTAAACTGCTTTCTTATCCAATCGGGCGGAGTTACTGTCAGATCCCAGGCGGTATAAATACCAAACGAATTAAGTCTTGTCTTTAAACGTCTTCCGACTCCCCAAATTTCATCGACCGGCTGGCACATTAGAGCTTTTTGTCTTCTGTCTGCTGATAGTTCAAACCAGTTGCACACACCGTTTAAGGAAGGAAACTTTTTTGCAAGATGGTTGCAATACTTGGCCAATGTTTTTGTCGGAGCAATTCCCACACAAGTCGGAATGCCAACCCATTGGAGTACACGCTCTTTAATATTAGTCCCTAATGTTGTTAACTGCTCCGGAGTGGTGCTCAAGCCTGACATATCTGCAAATGCTTCGTCAATACTATATTGCTCTACTGCCGGAACTAAGCTGGCAATCGCAGAGATCATCCGCCCGGACAGGTCTCCGTAAAGCTCATAATTACTGGAAAAAGCCACTACTCCGTTTTTCTTGCAGAAGTCTTCAATTTCGAAAAAGGGTTGGCACATTTTGATCCCAAGTTTTTTAGCCTCAGCACTTCGCGCAACAACACAACCGTCGTTGTTACTGAGTACAACCACAGGAGTATGTGCAAGGTCAGGGCGAAAAACCTTTTCACAAGAGGCAAAAAAAGAATTTCCGTCAATTAAGGCAAAAACCGGATCCATACAGTGAACTCATGCTTTTTTGATAATGTAAGTCACCACACCGACAAAATTCCAGACATCACCTTCTTTTGGAACAATGTCTAAATAAGCGGGATTAGAGCTTTCAGGATGAAGAATAATGTTTCCGTCCCTTTTGATAAGACGTTTAACCGTGAATTCTTCGTTGATGTTGACAATTACAATATCTCCGTTGCGAGCCTGTTTAGAACGGTCGACCACCAACAAATCTCCTTGGTCAAGCCCGGCCAAATCCATGGAGTCTCCTTTTACTCTTACAAAGAAGGTCGCAGCCGGAATATCCACCATCATTTCATTCAGATCAATGCGCGCTCCAACATAACTTTCTGCCGGGGACGGAAACCCTGCCTGGACAAAACTTTCCGCTAAAGGCAGCTCCAGCTTTTCAGGATTAAGACTGGGAAACTGACAGTCAGGAGGAAGATTCTTTTTAAAGTAAACAGCCTTTTCTATTTGTTCCCGGACCCACTTGGATCCTCCGAGTTTTTTAAAGTCTTCTTTGAGGGCATCTGAAATAATCAATGTCGTCACAAACTTCCCCGGCAATGGCTTCCGACCTGCTCCCGGTCTTGCCCCACCCTTTTCAGAAGAAGGCTCAGTTGTTTTTGATGTTTGTTCTTTCTTATTCATAAAAAAACCTCTTTTATTGAAAAATAACATACTTTTTCAATAAAAGAGGATAAAAAGAATATCTTTTTTCAAAACAAAACTCCCGGAACCTATTCCGGGAGTTCATTCAGTTCAAAACTGAAAATGCTTATTACTTAGCCTTTGCCAAAGCGTCGTTTACAGCAGCGATGATACCCTTAGAAGAGTTAGTAGCACCGGCAATTGTTTCTACACCGGCTGTACCGTCTTTCTTAACGATTTCAGGAATAAGGTTATCGATCGGAGCCTGAATGATCATGTCTGTTTCAGTATGTTTTACAACCTTAACATCAGCAACTTTACCGCCTTTAACTGTTACAGCAACAGTAATTTTACCGTGGTTACCGTCGCCCATACCTTCGTATGTACCGTCTTTGTATGCAGCCTGAGCAGCTGACATTAAACCAACGCTAGCCAATAAAAGGACTAATTTTTTCATCGGAAAATCTCCTAAGCATTTAAAAACTTTCTTTTCGGGAACGAGGTCCCGCACGGTGAGAATTTTAAAAGTTTTTTTAGTACGTTATGTTTTTCCGAATAGACTTTGTTCCCATTTCGTTTGAATCATTTCAAACTATTTCTAAAAACCAATCTTTTTTACTTTAATTATCGCTCAGTTACCGACAGTCGCTCGGTGTTAACTAAAAATAGAAGCCGACAGTATCCATTTGATTTATAACAATTAATTTAATCATTGAGATTTTTCTTTTTCGAAAAAAAGTTATTTCTTTTATGGAATACAACAGAACTGATTTCAAGGAGCTTCCAATAAGCATGAGTGAGCTTGAGAGAATATTTGAAGGATACTTGACTTGGATCAAGGTACTTAAGTACCGCTCAATGAAAAAATCCAATCATTGCTTCAGCGTACGAGTTTTCCAAGGAGAAAAAATGAAACATTTATTAATTGCTTCCGTCTGTTCATTAGCCTTAGCTTCTTTTGCCTTTGCAGAGGAAACCGATTTAGTTGTTGTCGGATCAGGCGGTGCAGGAATGTCTGCTGCTTTAACAGCTGCTCAAGCGGGTAAGAAAGTTGTTGTTCTTGAAAAAATGCCTATTATCGGTGGTAATACGAACCGTGCTGAAGGCGGGATGAATGCAGCCAGAACGCTTCAACAACTGGAACACAAAATCACAAATGATAGTCCGATGCTCATGTCTTTAGACGCACAAAAAGGCGGCCACTATCTTAACAATCCGGAACTCACATTAACATTGGGAGAAAACGCAAAAGATGCAGAAGCCTGGATGCTCTCACTTGGAGCTGACTTCTGCCATAGAATGGGAAGAGGCGGCGGCCAATCAGTTGCCCGAGGCCATGGACCATGTGATGGTTCAGCTGTTGGAGCTCACATCATGAAACTCTTTTACAAAACAGCCCAGAGCATTCCGAACATTGAAATTCGTCCATCTAATAAAGTTACCGAAGTCATTGTTAAGGACGGTAAGGTTGCCGGGGTTAAAGTAGAAGGCAAAGATAAAAAAGAATACACAATTGATTCCAAAGCTGTTGTACTCGCTACAGGAGGCTTTGGTGCCAACGCTAAAATGGTTGAATCCTTACGTCCTGAATACAAAGGCTTTGCAACCACTAACCAGCCCGGTGCCTTGGGAGAAGGTATTAAGCTGGGACTCGGTGCCGGTGCAACACTTGTTGATATGAGAGAAATTCAGGCTCATCCGACAGTCGTTCCGGTCAAAGGTATATTAATTTCTGAATCCATGAGAGGCCGCGGTGCATACATGGTCAATCAGGAAGGCAAACGCTTCATAAATGAACTTCTTCCCAGAGACATCGTTGCTGCAGGGGTACTTGCCCAACCAACTAAAAAAGCATGGATCCTGATTGACAATGCACTTGTTCAAAAAAATAAACTTGCTCAAGGCTATGTTCAACAAGGTCTTGCGGTTAAAGGAAACAATGTTGAAGAACTGGCTAAAGCTATCGGAGTTCCGGCAGCAAACTTAAAAGCTACGATGACTCAGTACACAAAAGCCTATGAAACTAAAAAAGATGAAGCTTTTGGCCGTCCTGAAATGATTACACCCAACAATGTATTCCCGATGTATGCTATTCAGATTACACCGGCCATCCATCACACCATGGGCGGGCTGAGAATTAACAAAAATTCTGAAGTTATCGGTGTAAATGCTAAACCTATCCCCGGATTATTTGCGGCTGGTGAAGTCACCGGCGGTGTCCACGGTGGAAATAGAATTGGTGGTAACGCTGTTGCAGATATTATTACTTTCGGCCGTATCGCTGGTAAAAGCGCAGCCAACTACATGAATTAACCCGTTAACAACTTAATCATTCCGCAAACGTTCCCTGGGACGTTTGCGGTTTTTAGTCTTTCAAGTGAGATAACAACGTTGCAATCTCTGCCGGTAGGTTGATTTTCAATTTTTTTGTCGCAGATAATCGATGAGCTTCAATGGTCCTTTCTGATAAGCCAAGACGTCGTCCTATCTCTTTATTGATAAGACCATTCGCAACCAGTGTGATGACCTCTTTTTCTCTCTTACTTAAAGATTCATATCTGGCCAGCTCTTCCTCAGGTGATATCACCCAACCTCTATGATTCAAATCCCAGTTTATTGCTTTAGAAACCGCTGTTAAGAGTCGCTCCTCATCGACAGGCTTCTGAATAAAATCAGCAGCGCCCTTTTTCATTGAATCCACTGCCATGTCAATATCTCCATGACCGGTCAGAAAAATAACGGGAGTTTCGTACCCTCTTTCAATCATCATCGTGTGAAGCTGCAGACCTGTCATTTCAGGCATACTCACATCTAAAACAATGCACCCCGGAACGGACGGTGCGTCTTCGGTTAGAAATTCTTTTGCTGAACTGTAATCCTTAACGTTCCATCCTTCCATTTCAAGAAGAACTTTCAACGCTCTGCGCATGGACGGATCGTCGTCGACAACTCGAACCAACGGCGATATTTTGTTAGTTTTCATATGTTTTTCCATCTTTGAAGGTTGGAATCTGAATAGTTATTTTTAATCCACCCAACTTTGATTTTGAGAACCGGATGCTCCCACTATGATTTTCTACAATGGCCTTAACAATTGAGAGTCCAAGTCCCAATCCTTCCCGTTTAGACGAATTAAGTGGTTGCGATAAACTATTTAACAATTCATCTGAAATACTTCCATTGTCTTCAACAACTATTTGAGCATCACTGTCGACTTTACGGATATCAACCGTTATCAGAGGTTGTTTGGTCTTTAAATTATTGAGAGAGTATTGTGCGTTTCTAATAAGGTTTATCAGCACTAATTCCATTTCCAATTTATTAGCACTGATAACCGGATTCGCAGTCTGCAAATACTTTACTTCGATTGAATAGCTTGAATGTCTCAAATAATTGTTGACTACACAGCTTGAGAAGTCACCTAAAAAAATATCTGTCCTCTCTGATTTCTCTCCTTTCGCATAGCTTCTTACCCGTTGAACGATTTCACTGGCTTTAAAGGATTCCCGTCTGATCTCTTCTAAAACTTCAAGAAGTTTCTCTTTTGTCAAATTTCCGAGATCGGCGGCCCGGATTAGACTTCTTGCATAAAGATTTAATGAACCCAACGGCTGATTTAATTCATGAGCCAGCAAACCGGAGACCTGTCCTACAACGCCAGCTCTTTGTAAAGACATCATCCTTTCCTGGGCTTTTTTTGTTTCCTCATTCAGACGTCTTTCTCTTTCTAAAGCTTCTTCCAATTGCCGGGTTCTTTTCTTTACCGCGCTTGACAAAAAAGCGGAATAAGAAAAAAGCATCAATAAGAAAAAAATTGCGAAGAAAAAATATTGATAGTTATCTAGTAAGAATCTCCGAATCGACAATCTAGTAGCTTTTTCATAAGTGCCAATCTTCAGAAGTTCCTGTAACTTATCCAGTTCACTTAGATCACTGCCAACCTGCCAGTAGTTTCCAAGTTTTGTTTTGGGTTGATTTATCAAAGCTACCGTAACTTTACTAGTCAATTCGGAGCTTAAAGAAGGCATGGAAGCTAATGTCCAATTGGGATATAACGCTGTTGAGCGTTTACAAATATGCTTTTCATCATTTTTTAGGTTAATAAACTTAACGTCCGACTCCTTAAGAACTTTTCTATTAATAGCATCTTCAAGATAGCAAATTCTTAATATGCCAACATCAGAATCTCCGTTTAGTACATCTTGGATTATGTTGTCTCTTTCCAATCCGTGAAACCGAGAAACAGAAAAGAACGTATTCGGATTAAATCCCTCTCTAGCAATCTCTCCCATTCCAGCAATATACATACCAAACGCTGTCGGTCTTCCTGCTGAAACTCTTTTACCTTGAAGATCTGCAATTTTCTCTATATCTTGTCTGTCTGCCTTAACAATAAACAATGAACCTTCACTCTTGTTTGGATCTTTCGAAAAAGGAGAGGCCGCGACAGTTAAGTCTCTTGTTCCTTCTGCTTGAAATTTTTTTGTGAAATTACTTGTACCAAGAAATAAGTCGACTTGTTTATTTTTTACTTCATTTTCTAACTGCGGTAATTCAAGAAATTTGACCTCCAACTTTCGAGGTTCAACAGCGCTTCTCAAAGTCTCTATAGTTTCTTCTACAAATTCTTTTGTAAGTAATGGATTAACAGCTGAATTAATAGCAAGTACCAGAGGCTTTTCCTCCGGTGAGGCCATGACACAGCAGCTCCAAAAGAATAACAAAAAGAAATACTTTTTCAATTTTTTATACCGACCGGCGTCGAATTATTTTCTATTAAAAACTTTTCCCTAACATGATGTTAACAACGTTTCAAGTTTTCTAACTTTAATTTCACAAAAAGTCAGTTCTAATCACTCAAGCAAATTAAAGAAAATGAAATCTATTCTTGCTGTTCTTTCGCTCGGACATGTTTCAACATATCTTTAACCATTTCATCCAGCGTAAATTTTGGTTTCCAGCCCCACTCTTTTTCAGCGCAGGTTTCGTCCATCTTGTTTGGCCAACTTTCCGCTATAGCCTTGCGTAAAGGATCTACTTCATAATGTATCTTGAACCCTGGGACATTCTTTTTAATGGCTTCGGCAATTTCTGCCGGAGAAAAACTCATTGCCGTGATGTTAAAACTATTCCGGTGGATAAGTTTTGTCGGGTCTGTTTCCATAATTTCAATGGCTGCTCTTATAGCGTCGGGCATATACATGAAATCCATTTTTTCATTTTCCGGAATCGGACAGGCAAATGGCTCATTTCTAACTGCAGAATAGAAGATGTCAACCGCGTAATCTGTAGTACCGCCTCCCGGAGGTGTTGCGTAAGAAATCAGTCCCGGAAAGCGTACGCTGCGTGTATCGACTCCATATCGCCTGAAGTAATAATCGGAAAGTAGCTCTCCGGTCACTTTACTGACTCCGTAAATTGAGGTCGGGCGCATTACACAATCCTGTGGAGTGTTATTTTTTGGAGAATCCGGGCCGAAGGCGCCTATCGAACTTGGCGTAAAGACCGCACATCCGTAAATTCTGGCAACTTCAAGAACATTGATCAATCCGTCAATACCAACTCTCCATGCATTGACAGGATTGGCTTCAGCGGTAGCCGATAAGACAGCAGCCAAATTATAAATAGTATCGATTTGATATCTTTTAACAACTTCTTCTATATTGTCTTTATCCAAAATATCGACAAGTTCCGCCGGGCCAGTCTCCCGGATTTGTGCCGGGACTCCTCTGCGTTTTGTATATCCGGCAACAACCGTGCCTTTTTCTTTTAAGTGTTCACGCAGTGCAACAACGAGTTCTGATCCGATTTGGCCGGTAGAGCCAATGATTAAAACGTTTTTCATAATTCTTCTATATTAGGATTAAGTTTTTTGAGTCTTTAGAAGTAACGATAAACCAAAGAACCTACCAATAACACCAAGACGACATACAGAATATTTCTGACAAACTTGCCTCCGATTTTTATTGCGTAATAGGCCCCGACTCTGTTTCCAATCATACTCGATACTGCGCACGGAATAGCAATAGAATAAAGGACCGAGCCTCCGGCCGCAAAGGCAAGAAAAGCTCCGAAATTTGCTGCCAGGTTAAAGACTTTTGACGTAGCAGAAGCATGAACCATACCCATCTTCATAAAAACATGAAGTGCAATTAGGTAAAAGGTACCGGCTCCCGGGCCAAAAAATCCTTCATAAAGACCGACGATAGCGCCAATGAGTCCGATTCGAAGCCAGAAGCCTTTTTTAGGAAGCTCGCCTTCGCTTAATTTAAAACCGCCTGAAAAAATGGTCAAAAGAATAGCCAATGGCAACATAATGATTATTATTTTACCCATCATTTCTGCGGGAACGAGAAGAGCAAGATTTCCACCTGTAATTGAACCGGCCATAGATGAGGCAATGCCAAGAGGAACTGCTCTCATCAAGATCAAATTTCCACGCCAAAAAGTCCAAATGGCTGCTAAAGAACCAATGCTTGTTGCAAGCTTCCCGGTACCTAAGGCCAAATGTGGAGGTACTCCGCATAACAATAAGGACGGCACTGTAATAAAACCTGCACCGCCGGCGATTGAATCGATGAATCCGGCAACAAAAAAAGCGGCGATGCAAATAAGAATAATGGTAAAGGTGACTTCCATAACCTTCTCCTCTTGATTCTTTAATTACATTTGTGGATTGTAATCATTTTGTAATACTAGGAGAATAGCTTTAAACCGTCACGAGTATTTCTGTTGTTTTTAGTGTTATGTCGGACTACTGATTAGAGTTTGCCGGTTGCCAAAAAGTAGATTAACAGCGTTAACAAAATCCCAATTAAAATGCCAAGAACCCAGTTTGTGAAATTTGTTTTTGGAGGTTGTTCAAATTTTTCTAAAAGTTCGTTGCACTTTGGACAGAACGTGGATTTAACTTTCCCCTCAACCACTTTTGCCTTCGGCATAATAGATTGACCGCAATGAGGACACTTAACTTTTAAATCCACTGAGGAAGATTGTGCGGGCGCCCCCTTTTGACGGTGGTAGAGAGTGATGGCAAACGGTTGGTCTTCAATTAAAGTAAATTCCACCACATCATTGAGAACAGGAGAATAACCTGCGTGAAGCTGTTCACTTGTATAAGTGAATTTGTTATTTTTTCCACAGTTAATTTCTCCGATATTTCCATTGTCCATAACTTTTGTTATGACACCTTTTAATTTTTCTTCCATTTTTATCTTTCCTTCTTCTCAGAAATCCACACCCGCTGAAGTTACTCACGGAGAACTTTAATTTTTTTATCTCTTTAGCTTCTCATTTTTTAGATTCTTCTTCAGGCTGAACCGTAATATGCGTAATGCCATACTTCGCATCGAGTGCTTCTCTTATTAAATCCAGAATTTCCGGCCAGTTCTGAAAATTGTTGATCGTGACGTGAGCAGATAATGCAACCTCACTTCCTGTCATATTCCAGATATGCAAATCATGAACCGATAAAATTCCGGGAACATTGGACATCGTCGCTCCGATTTCATGATAGGACAGACCGTCAGGCACGCCGTCTAACAACAATCTGAGAGATGTTTTTACTATTGAATATGAAGACTTCAAAATAAGACAGCTGACAAACATAGAAAGAATCGGGTCAGCTTGTTCCGGGCCTCCAAAAAATATGATTAAACCCGCCAAAATCGCTGCGACAGAACCAAGCAAATCGCCCAGAACGTGAAGAAGAGCAGCCTTTGTATTAATGTTTTTTGAATCTTTGGATAAGGTCCAGGCAACTGCAATATTAACCAAGAGTCCAATCACAGCGACAACGGCTACCCCAAGCCCATGGACCGGTTGCGGATTCGTCAATCTTTGGATGGCTTCATAAAAAATCCAACCGACAACAACAAACATAACCAGCCCGTTAATCAGAGCTGATACAACTTCAGCCTTCGCTAAACCATATGAATATTGGGGACTGGCTGCACGTTGAGACAAAATGCTCGCCATCAACGCAAAAAGCAAGGAGGCTGAGTCCGTCACCATATGTCCGGCATCAGACAATAAGGCTAACGAATTTGAAACATAACCGCCGATAATCTCGATAACAGCAAATCCTAAAGTCAGAAAACAGGCCGCCGCAAGTAATTTTTTTGATTTCGAATCACTTTGATGTACATATTCCGAGTCTCCCCTCTGATGGGAGAGCAATTCACTGTTTTTTGGCTCTTGTAACATAATGAATCATTTCTGTTTTTAACACCGGTTGGATATATTTATACTCTTGGCCTTCCCGAAAATGTCGACCACCCGACCAAAATCGGCTTAAAACTCAAATCCGCTGAAATAAATCCGGTCAACAAAAAAATTAGAAGATCGGTCATTAAACCAAAACCATTTGTTCGAATTAAACCCATTTTGAGAAAACTTTTTACAAATTCCACTTTACTTTTATAAGGGTTTATTCTAATATCACGAATGAGAGATGCGAATGCACTCTCACTCCTTGGGATTTGAGGTTACCAAGTTGGCTAACTTTCCCGAGCTGCCAAACAGCTCAAAAGTTGAACCACTTGGATTTGAGGATTTGAGTTCCCGTTAACTCAGTGGAACAATGAACCGCATACTTTACAGTGTGCGGTCTTTTTTTGTCTTAATTCTTCGTTCCTTCTTCCTGGAAAGCCGGCGAGCCGAGCATTGGAAGAACCGGAGGAAAAGAAATGATGTCATCATCACTCATCTCTAACAACGCATTCGGACCTTCCTCAGCACTGTGGAATGCATAATTGAGTTTTGCATAAACGTTGACAAGTTCTTCGTCGAGGATTTCTTTAACCTCTTCCGGACTATCTTCAATTTCCGCAATAACTTTTTCAAGCGCTTCTAGTGCATCATTTAATGTCGCCAATGTCCATTCCGGATCGTATTTAATATCGTCCATTCGAATCTCTGCCTCTTATTAATCATTTATTCCAGGGTCGGGGGCACGGTGGCTCCGGGCGCCAGAGTCTTTTGATAAATAACGGTGTCCAACCATTTCCCGAACTTCCATCCTACGGATTTTAATTCTCCGGCCAGCTCAAAACCGCATTTTTCATGTAAACGGATGGCAACAGAATTTGTTTTGTCGCCGATATAGGCAATCATTTGACGATAACCGATGGATTCACATTGAGCTATCAAAGCAGTCAAAAGCTGTGTCCCTACTCCGTCTCCCCGTGCTTCAGGATGAACAAAAACATGATCTGTCACTGAGTTTTTATAGCCCTGCTCAGGACTGTATGGCATGGCATATGCAAAACCTACAATTTCGCCTCCTACTTCAGCAACAAAACAGGGACAACCGTGATCCTGTGCATATTCCCGGTTACGGTTGATTTCCTTTTCCGTCGGCAACTGACGGTCCAGAGTTCCTGTACCAAGGACGACTATTTGACTATACAAACACAACATTGCAGGAATATCTTTTTCCGTTGCATTCCTAATCTGAACTTCCAGATCCATTTTTTTCTCCTAGACCTGTTCATTCTAAAAAGATATTTGTTCTTCTTTACAAAATGTGTCCTTAATAGGCACCAAAGAAAAAATTTCAACCTAAAATTCTTTAATCAAAGAAAAAGGGAAAAAATGTCTGGATCTAGCATTGGAAAATTATTTGTCGTCACCAATTTCGGCGAATCTCATGGAGTTGCGATCGGTGCAGTCATTGATGGCTGTCCGCCGGGACTGGAACTATCAGAAAGTGATATTCAAAAAGAACTTGACAGGAGAAAACCCGGAACTTCCAAATATGTTACCCAAAGAAAGGAAAGTGATACAGTCCAGATACTGTCAGGCGTTTACAAAGGAAAAACAACCGGAACCCCGATGGCTCTATTAATAAAAAATGAAGATCAAAGAAGTAAGGACTATTCTTCGATAGAAAATATTTTCCGCCCTGCTCACGCGGACTGGAGCTATTTCTGCAAATATGGGATTCGCGATCCGCGGGGCGGCGGCAGAAGTTCTGCCCGTTTAACCGCACCAACGGTAGCAGCCGGCGCCGTTGCAAAAAAATGGCTTAAAGAATATTTCAACATTAATATTCAAGCGTGTTTATGCCAGATAGGAGAGATTCAACTGAAGACAGATGACTTCAGCATTGTTGACGAAAACTGTTTTTTTACAGCAGACAAAGACAAAATTCCCGAATTAGAAAGATATTTGGATTCCATTCGGAAATCTCAAGACTCCGTCGGAGGTAAAGTATTTATAAAAGCTGAGAACGTTCCTGCGGGCCTCGGCCAACCGCTTTATGACAGGCTTGATGCACAGTTAGCTTATGCATTCATGGGATTAAATGCTGTAAAAGGCGTTGAAATCGGTGAAGGCTTTAATAGTGCAGAATTAAAGGGAAGCATTAATGCCGATGAGATGAGCCAGGAAGCTCCCCACTATTTCAAAACAAACCATCACGGCGGCATCCTGGGAGGGATTTCTTCAGGAAATACTATATATGCCAAAGTGGCAATTAAACCTACTCCGTCAATTAGCAGACCTTTACAATCTCTTAATACCGAATTGAAAGATACTGAAGTAAGAACGACCGGCAGACATGATCCATGTGTTGCCATCCGGGCAGTACCTGTCCTCGAAGCGTTAACTGCAATTGTCCTGATGGATATGGTCCTTCAACATCATGCTCAGTGCAGCTGGGACAGATAAATTTAAACCTCCGGCTAAGGAGGTTTTCTCTTAACTCAAGACCACCTCATCAAGGTGGTCTTACTATTTGTTTTATTTAGAAGAACAACCGCAGCCACATTCTTCTTTTTTTGCTTCCTTCTTCTCTTTCTTGGATTCAGGACCGCAATCAGTAGCCGCTTCAACTTCTGCATCCATCAAAGCTTCAGTTTCGAGTTGTTCTTTTACTTCTTCTTTCTTGTTCATCGGACAATCTCCTTAACTATTAAATTAGATCTGCGTTTATTTTGCCGCTATTTCAATTCCCGCTTCTGAGATTGAGCCAATTTTGAGAAATCTAATTAACCTCCTTGGCATTCAAGTCAGAGATCCGGTACCCACATATAGCTAAGGTCCCAAGATAGCAAAAAGCTGCACCGAGAATGATTGCGCACAACAATGAAAGCTTCATTAACCAGGTCATTTGAAGATGCGCCCAGTCAATCCGGGTTTGAACAAAGAATAGAATCAAAGAAAGGATGATGCTCGCAAGAGCTACAGAACAAAACAGTTTTCTCCATCCTTGTAAGGGAGTAAAGATTTTTCTTTTTCTAAGTATCATCAATAATATGAAACTATTAAAGCACGCACCCAGACCTACAGATAAAGCCAGACCTGCATGAGCAAAAACAGGAACGTTAATAAGATTAAAAAGCTGAGTGACAATTAAAGCAACACAGGCAACTTTGACCGGCGTTTTAATATCTTTTTGTGCATAAAAGCCGGGAGCCAGAATTTTAATGCCGATTAATCCAATGAGACCGACTGAATAACCGAGAACAGCAGTGGAAGTTTGAACCACATCGTTAGCATTAAATAAGCGGCTTTGAAAAAGTACAGACACCAACGCTTCACTAAGAAAAGCCAGTCCCAAAGCAGCGGGTACTGCAAAAGCAACAATCAGCTTTAGACCCCAGTTAAGAAGAGCGTTATATTTGTCCATTGCTCCTTTGGCATAAGCAGCCGATAAATTCGGTAAAAGAACTGTGCCTAATGCCACCCCCAGCAAAGCTGTCGGAAACTCCATCAATCTATCCGCATAAGTCAGCCAAGTCACTGAACCTTCAGCAAGAAACGAAGCGATATTCGTGTTAATGAGAATAGAGATATGGGCAACACCAACTGCAAATAATGCCGGCACCATCAGTTTTAAAACTTTTCTGACAGCTGCGTCTTTCAGAGAGGTTAAAGGTGAAATCGGTTTTGGCAATAAACCCCGTTTCCAAAGAGCCGGAATCTGAACGGCTAACTGTAGAAAGCCTCCTCCCATTACGCCAATTGCTAACGCAAAAATCGGTCGTTCCATATGAGGTGCAATAAACAGTGTTGCACCTATCAGCGATAAGTTAAGCAAGATAGGAACAGCTGCCGGGATTGCAAACTGCTTCCATGTATTTAATATTGAGGAACTTAATGCAACCAGTGACATGAAGAAGATGTATGGAAACATGATTCTTGTCAATTGTGTAGCTGTCAGAAAGGTCTGAGGTTCTTCATACAAACCGGAAGCAATGATCCAAACAAGGGCCGGGGCACAAATCACACCTAAAATACTTATCAGGAGCACGGCGCAAGCTAATAAACTTGCAACTTTGTCAATGAAAAGTTTAGCTTCACTTTGCTCTTTCGTCGATTTTGCGTCTGCAAGCATTGGCACAAAAGCTTGTTGAAATGCTCCTTCGGCAAATAATCTCCTTAGCAAATTAGGCAAACGAAAGGCTACATAATAAGCATCGGTATCTCCGCTGACGCCAAAAAAACGGGCTATCAGAATATCCCGGATCAAGCCTGTGATTCGGGAGAGTAAGGTCATCGCAGAAATGACTGCAGCACTCTTAAAAATACTCATCTTTGATTTTCCATTTTTTGTTTGACGAAAGTTGGTCTTGAAAGACAATGATGTGTTTGACGGTGCAGATCTTAATTGATACTTTGGTCGTGTTCCTGTTGTTAAGCTACTGAATTCCTGGTTTTTGTTGTTACGCAACAAAAATTAAAATGTAAAAAGACGAAAAATTAGACAGTTGTGAAGACTTTAAAAAACAAGCCGGTTCTTCCATTTTTAATTAAAAACAATCCTTTAAATTCAATAAATCATTTAAATTCAAATGGTTGCATATAAATGTTTTTAAAAGATATACTTTACAGACGAATTTTTAACAACCTTTTAGGTTGTTAATCCCCTCTATATTTATTCTTTGTTTTCTACTCAGAAAAATAAAATTTGTTGTATACTCTCGGACTTATCTGATGACGGCTGCCTCGGAACTGTCGTCTAGTATTTTTGATTAACTTTTAACAACCGGCCTAGCCCTATATTGCAGTGGCAACCGGTGATTTTTGTACAAGCCACTCGCATAGGCAAGGAATTTAAAACAATGGCAAATACTAAACAAGCTCGCAAGCGCGCTATTCAGTCTGTTGCTCGCAACAAACACCTCTCAGCACAGCGCACTCGCTATCGTACAGCAATCAAATCCGTTCGCAAAGCTATCGCCACTGGCGACAAGGCTGAAGCTCAGAAAGCTTTCATCGCAGCTCAGTCTGTTATCGATTCAATGGCTGACAAGAATGTTCTGCACAAAAATGCAGCTGCTCGTCATAAGAGCCGCTTGAGTGCATTCATCAAAGCAATGGCCTAATCTTAGGGCGAACAGAGAAGAGGAGCTGAAAGGCTCCTTTTTTTTATATCAGAATTCAAAATAAAACTTCTTCAAAAGAATTTATACCTTCAATCTTGCCTATAATTGAAAAATTAAGCTCCTTTTGGAGTTCTTTTAACGTATCTTTCAATAAGGATAGATTTGCCAATGTCGAATCTCATGAACAATTACGGACGTCTCCCTGTCGAATTTGACCACGGTCAGGGCGTCTGGCTTTGGGATAAAGAGGGAAATAAGTATTTAGATGCCCTCGCAGGTATTGCAGTTAATTCTGTCGGGCATGCTCATCCCCGTCTTGTTAAAGCCATTAGCGATCAGGCTGCCAAGCTGATTCATTGTTCCAATTATTTTCAAATTGGTTTACAGGAGCAAGTAGCTGAAAAACTTCTACAGCACTCCGGAATGAAGGCTGTTTTCTTCTGCAATTCCGGTCTTGAAGCCAATGAGTGTGCATTTAAGATTGCCCGTAAATACGGTCATGATAAAGGTATCGAAGTTCCCAACATCATCGTTCTGAGTAGGGCATTCCACGGCCGCTCCATCGCAACTTTATCTGCCACCGGCAATCCTAGCGTCCGTGAAGGTTTTGCACCTTACACAAGAGGATTTATCCATGTCGACGCAAATGACATCGACGCTATCCGTGAATTGGCCAAAACTAACAAAGATATTGTTGCTTTGATGTTCGAACCGATTCAGGGTGAAGGCGGCGTTCTCCCAATCGATCTTCACACGATGAAAGAATTCCGACAGATCTGTGATGAAAACGACTGGCTGTTGATGGTTGACGAAATCCAATGCGGACTTGGCAGAACCGGTAAATGGTTTGCACACCAATGGGCAGAAATTAAACCTGATGTGATGACACTTGCAAAAGGTTTGGCCGGAGGCGTTCCTGTCGGCGCCGTCGTTGTTGATGAGAAAGCTAATATCTTCAAACCCGGAAATCATGGCTCAACCTTTGGCGGCAACCCATTAGCCATGCGTGCAGCCCTTGAAACATTAAACATTATTGAAGATGAAAATCTAGTCGAAAATGCATTTAATGTTGGAAAGAAACTTAAAAAAGATTTGTCAAAGTCACTTAATGGCTTTTCCGGCGTTTTAGAAATCCGTGGTAAAGGTCTGATGCTCGGAATTGTGCTTGATCGCGATGCACACGACATTCTTGAACCGGCATTAAAAGCCGGCCTGACTTTTAGTGTAACAGCAGGAAATGTTATCCGCTTGGTACCTTCGCTTATCCTTACAGAAGCAGAAGCGGAAGAAATTGTGAAGCGGATTACACCGGTTATAAGAGCATTTTTAGCTCAACCAAAAATCTAATTTTCGTCTTTGACCGGCCTCTTTGAGGCCGGTTTGTTTTTTTATCGTTATTACTGCTTCTCCTCTGTTTTTTTATCTCTCATTTGTTAACCGCTTATTTAATGAGAGAAAAACGTATTGATGGGTAAAATATTTTCAAGTTTACAAGTACTGTAAATGCCATTCGCGAGAGATCGAAATAGACCCAATTTTTCACATTCAATATTAAAAATTGAAAGGTATGGGTATTTTGGAAATGTCTTCAAAATTCTTTTTCTGAATCGTTCTTTCTTCTCCGTGACAAGGAATTTCCAAAAAGAAGAGTTTTATCTTTTTGGAAAGAAATTTTTCAGCCGAAATCTTTCTTCCTGTTTCTCTCAATACTCATTACTTAACATTTTGTTCTCTCGGCTTAACGAAGAACTCATCGAACAATCTTCAAAAATTCAAACACTGACAAATAACAATTCTCTATCTTCTACAAACAGAAAGCGAATTCTTTTATTGACAGATCATTTGGCTCAAGTTGGAGGAGCCGAAACAAGAATATGTAAGACAGCAGAACTTTTGGAACAATTAAAGTTAGTTCCAATAATCTTGGCTCAGCATAATAGCTTCGCTCAGTCTCATAAATATACAAGTCTCACTTTAGATCTTAGAGATCCTCATTTGCCTTCTATACTCAGTCGCTGGATAGAAAAAGGAAAAATTCACGGAATTGAAATTCACGTAAAAAATCCTAGAGTCATTTATGATCTTCCGCTGTTTGCCTGGAGTAAGAAAATTACTATCGGCGCTGTCTTCCACAATGTTTTTCCAATCACAGATAGATTACGACAGCAGCTTACTCACTGCCATTATCTTCTGTCCTCCCAGATTAAGATTGTTCCGAATGTCGTCGTGGTAAGGAATTGGACCGATAACTTTCCGATAGTATGGAAGTACCGTCAACAAAAAACAGCCTTGTTAATTTCACGTTTATCCAAAGACAAGAGTCTTCATTTTTCAAGATTTGTTGATTTCTGCAGGACAAACAACTTTAAAATTCGCATCGCTTCAGAACACCCGGAAAAACCATGGCAAACTGGTTTCATTCGTTCATTAAATCTAAGCCCGGAAGAATTTATTGGACCAATTTCTACATTATCTTACTTAGAAAATCATTCTGATGAATTCCTTTTTGTAGCAGGAGTCGGTCAAATACCGCTGGAAGCATCTTCATTAGGATTTCCAGTGGCAGTAATGTCTTCTAAAAAAAAGGCAGAGTTTCCCGAGCCTTTAATTTTTTTAGATAATCAGAATGTCGAATTTCTGAATCAATGGAATTTTGTTATTAATGAATGTCCATCTCAGGAATTAGAAGCTAACTCGAAAGAATTTTTGGACAGCGTCAATAACGACAAAATTTCAGCTAAGTTTTTTGTTAAAGAAAAAATTCAAAAAATTCGTGAACCGGGAGAATTGATAAAAATCTACAAAAATTATTTTGTTGATTCGACTACAACTTGTTGATTTTTTTATAACAAAATCAATTCGTTCAAAAAATAAAGACGCTGTTAAGGCACAAAGCGGCCTGAAATCTAAAAGAAAAACAGAGCAAGTTCTCTCTTACAAAACTCACTCTGTTCTTGTTTTACGACTTACCGTCTAATTTAGACGATTACCACTTCAGATTCCAGCTTTACTCCGAAATAATTTTTCACTCTTAAACGGATGTCTTGAGCCATCGCAACTATGTCTTCGCCATAGGCTTGTCCATAATTGACAATGATAAGCGGCTGTTTCTCATAGACTCCAACATCCCCCATGCGGATACCTTTAAGACCGGCACTGTCAATTAACCAGGCAGCTGATACTTTGTATCTTCCTCCGGCCATCGGATATGCAACCACCGAAGGTGCTCTTTCCTGCAATGTAAAGAAGTCTTCTTTGCTTAAAATCGGATTTTTGAAAAAGCTTCCGGCATTTCCAAGTTTTCTTGGTTCCGGTAATTTTCTCTTCCGGATAGCAACAACAGCTGAATAAATGTCTGTCGGGTACAAAGCCGGGGCATGGCAATTCTGTAGTTCTTCCCTTAATTCTTTATAGTTGATCACCGGTTCCCATTTTTTGGGGAGCTTAAAGACGACTCCTGTGATATATGCGTCTTTCATCTCCGGCTTCTTAAAAATAGAAGTCCTATAGCCAAAGTCGCATTCTTCATTACTCAGAGCCTTCTTCTGTCGGGTTTTAAGATCAAAATACTCAACGCTATGTATACGCTCTGCAACTTCCAAACCGTAAGCGCCTATATTTTGAATAGGAGCTCCGCCGACAGTGCCGGGAATCAAAGCCAGATTTTCAAGTCCGGGCTTATTAGCATCCAACGTTCTGAGAATAAAGCTATGCCAGTCTTCACCGGACGCCGCACGGACATAATAGAAATCGTCATCCTCGCCGACAGGTTCAATCCCGTAAAGACAGTTATGGATGACTAACCCGTCATAGTCTTCACTGAACAAAACATCCGAGCCCCCTCCAATGATCAGAAACTTTTGCTCTGGGTACTGTGCAAGATAATCTGCAAGTTGTAAAAGCTCCATTTCGGCCTTAATCGTGGTGAACTCTTTTGCCTTAGCAGTTACTTTGAATGTATTTAATTTCGTTAAATCAACATTCTGTTCTATAGCTGGACTCATACATAGCTCCGGATTTTCATTCACTTAATCGTGCTTTGATTTTTTCTTTAATACTTTCATTGTCTAACCCGCATTCTCTAAATAAGGACGCGTTGTCACCCTGTTCGATAAATTCATCTGGAATACCAATCTGCAAAACAGGTCGGCAAATTCCTAACTTCGACATCGCTTCAAGGCAAGCGGAACCTGCTCCTCCCTGAATCACATTTTCCTCAGCTGTGACTAGCAAGTCATGCGTTTTAGCGGCTTGAGCAATAGCTTCTTCGTCGATTGGTTTAACAAATCTCATATCGATTAATGTTGCATCTAATTCTTCTGCTAGTGGCAATAATTGATAAACCATCGACCCAAATGCAAGAAAAGCAATTCTTT
Source organism: uncultured Turicimonas sp. (assembly GCA_947854175.1). GTDB lineage: Bacteria > Pseudomonadota > Gammaproteobacteria > Burkholderiales > Burkholderiaceae_F > Turicimonas. The sequence goes on from CANTYJ010000001.1 coordinate 51,224, forward strand.
TTCCTGTCTCGGCAGTTGAACTTCTCAAAGTTCTCGATTTGCCGATAGGAAGTTCTTTCATTTCCTTCTCAACAGTAATTCCCGGCCCCTTCCCTCTCGGATATCTCACAACAGCCGGTCTATTGAGCTTATAGCCTGTGTAAAACATTTGTCTTGCTTCATTTTCATCGCTCGGAGCCATAATCGTCAGATTCGGAATACAGCGCAGGAACGACAAATCAAATGCCCCGTGATGAGTGGCCCCGTCTGCTCCGACGATTCCACCTCTATCCAACGGGAAGAGCACAGGTAGATTCTGCAGTGCTACATCGTGAACGATCTGATCAAAAGCCCGCTGAGAAAAGGTTGAATAAATTGCACACACCGGTTTCATGTCATCAACAGCCAGTCCTGCAGCAAATGTTGCTGCATGCTGTTCTGCAATTGCGACATCAAAGAAGCGTTTCGGATATTTTGTTGCAAAATCAGTAAGCCCTGAACCTGATTCCATCGCGGGTGTAATACCGATAACTTTTTCATCTATTTCTGCAATGTCACAAAGCCAATCACTAAAGACTTCCGTATACGTTTTTGCATGTGCTGTCTTTTGAATCCCTACTTTTACATCAAAAGGGGAAATGCCGTGATATTGAGTGGGATTGTGCTCTGCAGGTTCGTACCCATGACCTTTTTCTGTTACGACATGAAGTACCAGTGGACCCGGTAACTCTTTCATGTTCTTCAAAAGAGGAATTAAAGCCTCCAAATCATGACCGTCAATGGGACCGTGATAGTTCAAGCCGAATTCTTCAAATAAAGTCGAATCCGGTGAGACCATGCCTTTACTATATTCTTCAGCTTTACGGGTCAAATCGTATAACTTAGGAATTGGCCGAACAAGAGCTTTACCAATTTCTCTAGCCTGAGCATAAAAATGTCCGCTCATTAAATGCGAAAAATGCTTACTTAAGGCGCCGACAGGAGGAGAAATGGAACAATCATTATCGTTGAGGATAACCAAAAGTCTTACATCTTTCATGTCGCCGGCACAGTTCATCGCTTCGAAAACCATACCGGCAGTCATTGCACCGTCGCCGATAACGGCAATGTGATGACGATCTGTAAGACCTTTTTCTTTGGCTGAAACTGCCATTCCTAATGCAGCAGATATCGATGTTGATGAATGACCGGTTCCAAATGCGTCGTAAGGACTTTCTGTGACTTTAGGAAATCCTGAGAGTCCTTTGTACTGACGCAGAGTACTCATCTGCTCACGACGCCCCGTCAGAATCTTGTGGGCATAGGCCTGATGACCCACATCCCAGATTAATTTGTCATCCGGAGTATCGAATACGTAATGGATCGCTATAGCCAGCTCGACACATCCCAGCGAAGACGATAAATGACCTCCCGTTTTCGATACGGAGTCGATGATGAAACTCCTCAACTCTTTTGCCAGAACCTTCAGTTCAGGCATACTGAGCTGCTTCAAATCGGCCGGAGAATTTACTTTACTTAAAAGATCGTACATATTTAGTGATCCCGGGAAAAAATAAAGTCAGCTATTTCTCTAAGCCGTTGTGTCTTGTTTTCTCCCACAATAGCCTCAGCTTTTTCCAAAGCGCCTAAAGCTTTGTCATATTGTTCCCGGGCAAGCTCTCTGGACTTTTCCAGTCCGAGAATAGAAACATAAGTCGGTTTATCTTCCAGAGCGTCTTTTCCGGCAGTCTTCCCTAATGTTTTTGCATCTGATGTCACATCCAGAATATCGTCAATGATCTGGAATAGCAGTCCGATGCTATGGCCGTATTCAGAAAGAGCGTCTGTCAAATCCTCATTGACCGACTCTTTTTTTCCGCACCATAAACCCGCCATCACAGAAGAATGCAATAGCATTCCGGTCTTCAGGGAATGCATATGAACAAGTTCCGACAGAGTCATTTTTTTGCCGACCATACAAAGATCGATCGCCTGTCCTCCGCACATCCCTCTACTTGACGAGGCTTCAGCAAGTAATGAAATCAGAACCAGTTTCTGGTGGGGATTCAAAGTCGTCTCAGAAATATAGGAAAATGCTTCGGGCTGGAGTGCATCACCGGCCAGCATAGCCATTGCTTCTCCAAATTTTGCATGTGTCGTTAACTTACCGTGTCTTAGCCGGTCATTATCCATGCATGGCATGTCATCATGAATCAAAGAGTAGGAATGGATACATTCTATTGCCAGAGCAACACGGTCCACGTTTTTAATGTCAGCATCAAGGAGTTCACTGACGGCGTATACAATCAGAGGACGAACTCGTTTACCTCCTCCGATCACGGAGTAACGCATTGCTTCATGAAGAATCTTCGGCTCGATTTGGACTGAAGGAAGTAACGTCTCAGCAGCTTTTTCTACTCTATCCTGTCTGCCTTTAACCCATTGTGAAAAACTTTCATTCATTTTTATATTTCATTTAAAAGGGAATATCCTCCCGAAGATCCTGCTTAGTAATGTCAGTTAATTGAGCATCAAGTTTTTGGATCTTTTTCTGGGCTGTATCGAGCAGTTTTTGGCAATGTGCTCCAAGCTCTACTCCCCGCTGATATGTTTGAACCGATTCATCAAGAGTCAACCCTCCCTGACTCATCTTGTTGGAGAGAGCTTCCAGTTCAGTCAATGCTTCTTCATAGCTCATCTCTTCAATAGGTTTGTCTTTAATTTTGTTTGGTTCCATTTGTCTTTACAGAGTCTCGAAAAATTACTGCTTTAACTTTTTAATCGAATATATCCTCACAGTACTCGATTCTAACAAACACCAATATATTTTCCAGTAAGATTTGGCAAGGCAGGAGCTCAATATCTCGATTTACTATTTCTTTTTTCATGCTCAGAAAGATACAATAGCTCCAATTCTTTCGGAGGCTTAAATGATATTTACAACACTCATCGACGTTTCTGAACTCCATACTCTTCTTTTGAATCAGAAAGTCTCAGGTAACAAGAATAATCTCGTAATTCTTGACTGCCGTTGTTCAATTCAGGATCCTGAAGTGGGAATCAAGTTATATAAAGAAGCTCATATCCCCGGAGCCGTTCTATGTGACTTTGACCGGCTGGTTACAGGGACAGTTTCTCATGGAACGGGAAGACATCCCATGCCTGACCGTGAACAATTCAAAGAAAATATGCAACGTTTGGGCGTCGGCTCCAACAAACAAGTTGTTCTTTACGACCAAGGAGGCCTGGGTTTCGCAACACGTTTATGGTTCGAACTCAGGTGGCTTGGCCTAGAAAAAGTCGCAGTCTTAAACGGTGGTTTCAAAGCCTGGACCAATGCTAAATACCCGGTATCTTCCGAACCGGTTGAGCCCTCCCCGGCCGTAATTGAAACGGCTTCCTCGCTTGAAACCCCGATCCCCATGTCGGTTGTTCAGAATAATCTTAAGAAACACTCTTATCTTGTCGTCGATGCCAGGCCAGAATCCCGTTTCCATGGCATTGGAGAAAACGTCGACCATAAAGCCGGTCACATTCCGGGGTCAGTTTCCCGACCCGGTTCGGAAAACTTTAATCCGGACGGAACGTTCAAATCCCCTGTCGAACTTAGAAAAGAATTTCTAATACTTCTGAACGGTAGAAATCCGTCACAGATCATCAATTCCTGTGGTTCAGGAGTAAACGCATCCGTTAATCTCTTTGCAATGGATTACGCCGGGTTGGTTGGCTCTCATTTATATGTTGACTCCTGGAGTCAATGGATTGATGATGACAGCAATCCCGTTGAAGTTAACTAAAGGCAAGCTTGAAATGCCGGAGTTTGTTCTCCGGCTTCCTTTTGTTTATTTGTTTACTCACTTGCTAATGAATGTGAAGAGATTCTGTAGCCATAACGGCGATAACAACACCTAAAACGATAAAGAACATCTGACTCCAAAACTTTTCTTTTCCATTTCTTACCATCTCAGGCATTAGATCCGATAACGCAATATAAATAAAGCTGGCCGCTGCTACAGCAAATGCGTATGGGATAAGCCACGATACCTTATCCAATAGAAAATATCCGATTACACCGCCGATTACGGCTGTAAAACCGGAAAGCAGATTACATAAAAGGGCTTTTCCTCTCGAGAATCCGGAATGCAAAAGTACCATGAAGTCCCCTACTTCCTGAGGAATCTCATGAGCCATGATGGCCAGAGCCGTCACCCAGCCAAGGCTCGGACTAATCATGAAAGAGCTTGCAATTAAAACTCCGTCTGTAAAGTTGTGAAACGCATCTCCCAATAATATAGCCTGTCCTCCTCGGCCTTTTGCCTTCCTGCTTTCTTCAATGATTTCGGAAATGTTCTCTGCTTCATGGCCGGAAAAGAATTGTTCGACTCCAAAAAGAAACAACACGCTGATAAGAAGCGTCCAGCCAATGTAATGGGCCTCATCGTGATGCTCAAAAGCTTCAGGCAGAAGGTGTGTAAAAGCCACTGCCAGCAAAAGTCCTGCGGACAGACACAACATCTTGGTCATGTATCTGTCAAGAAATTTAAAACTGATTATTCCGGCTAGAAATATAGATAATGCCGAAGATACAATTGTCGCAAGTACTATCTGTAAAACCGTTTCCATACTTATTATTCTCCACGTAAGATGAGGATACTATGAAGGTCAATAAGTATGCTTTCAATGAGCCTAATTCAAGGAGTATCGCTAATCAATTTCAAAAGTCAACTTTTTGTTCCAGCTTCGTTTGAAGCCTTCTTTAACCGAAACCGGTGGAGTCCAGTCCAACAATAATTTATTCTTTGAAATATCCTCTACCTGACTTTCAAAGAAAAATTCTCCCCAAGCCCGCCTTCCGATATAGCTGTTAAACAGAGCAAGTAACTTCTTTGGAAAAGGCCAAAGCAGGCACGGACGGTTTCCGGTTTTAGCCAATAGTTTGAATATTTCGTAAGTTGAAAGGTCGTTTCCGTCACTGACTAAAAAAATTTCATTGGCTGCTTTCTTATGTTCAGAAACACACTTTAAAAAGCTAATGAGATTATCAATACAAACCAGAGACCTCTCGTTATCGTTCGTATTTCTTAAAGGCAATGGTAAACAAAAATTCACCATAATCTGTACTGCTCTAAAAAAGTTATGGCAACCCGGACCATAAATCATCGGACTGCGAACAATCACCAACTCCATTCCTGTTTCTTCGCAGACTTTTTGTAACTCACGTTCCGTGGTGAGTAATGTTTTTCCTGTCGGTAACTTTGGCCTTGGCAATGAGTCAGCATAAAACTTTTTACCGGGCGGCGTGATTTCCCCGTCAACACTGATTGAACTCAGAAAAACAAAACGCTTAACACCGTTGTAGGCTGCTGCACGGGCCAGATATATAGCTCCCATGACATAAAGTCTTTCGATAGACGATAGTTTATGGGAATATCCCAGTGAATCCTGAGCCAAGGCAGTCACATGAATGACAACATCGCAGTCTCTCAGTACTTCGCTCAAATCCGGCCTGTTCTCCAAACGTTCGCATTCAAAACATTGCAGTCCGGCTTTATAGATGGCACTTCCGATAGGACAAGTTGTACGAACTTCGTATTCATGAGGATGATTAAGATAGTCGTTTATAAGAGCTTGTCCCGCATAAGTAGAGCCGCCTGTAATCAGTATTTTTTTGGCCATGTTGTTTGGTATTGAGTCGTATCTGCCTAAATAGGTATCAAATAAGTATTCATCGTTTTATCTGATCTATGATAACCGATTGACGTGATTTTTTTGATAACGGAGCAATCTAATGGACTTTTTAGAATTATCTAAAGCAAGATTCACAGCTAAAAAATTTGACCCTGCAAAAAAAATATCAGATGGGGATATCGCAAAACTCAAAGAAATTCTTCGTCTGTCTCCTTCTTCTGTTAACAGTCAGCCCTGGGTTTTCCTCTTTGGCTCCAGCGACAGCGCAAAACAGAAAATCCGCCCTGCTATAGCCGATTTTAACTGGCCGAGAACAGATACGTGCTCCCACTTTGTCATCATTGCAGTCAGAGACGGGTTGGATGAAAAATTCCAGAAAGAAGTTCTTCAAAAGGAAATTGAAGACGGAAGACTTCTTAGCGAAGAAATTGCCAAAGAACAGTACGAAAGCAGAAAGTATTTTATCGGTCTGAGAGAAGCCGCCGGCACTACTGTTACCTGGGAAGAAAAACAGGCTTACATCGCAATGACAACCTTGTTATACGGATCTGCCAGCCTCGGAATTAACTCAACTCCGATCGAAGGATTCGATGAGAGAAGACTCGATAAGCTTCTGGGACTTGATAACTATGGGTTGAGATCAGTGCTTGTAGTCACACTTGGTTATGATGCAGAAAACGACCACAATGCAACAAGACCTAAATCCAGATTACCTCTTGAAAAAGTCGTCTGGGACATGAAGTAGATATTTCATGCAAAGAACGGACCCTCTTCCTGGTGGTCCGTTTTTTCTTATTGAGCTCCGATTATTGTCACCGGCTCATCTTCTGAAAGCCCCTTCATCGGAATTTTTTGTGTCAGCCTGCCAACTTCTACTCCGTTATAAAAGACTGTTCCCCGTTTATTCAAACTTAGGTAACCGGGACTTGCATCAGTCGGTTTAAGTTGCGCCTCCAAGTTGCCGGAATAATATGAAAACTTAGTGGTTCTCGGTAGTTTACGGGCGAAATCCTTATCTGTTATTTTAATTTCAAAAATTACTTTTTTAGCCGGATCTGCCTCAATACCACGAACCACCGTCGCTCTGGCAGGAATTGTATTTTCCAGAAATTTTTTAAGCCGGGTTTCTATTCGCGAGTCCGATGTCTGATTGCAACGGTAAAGAGAAATGAATTTTGCTACAGGAACACCTTTGAGCATACTCTCCAATTTATCGAAAGTATTCCCTAATCTGCCGTATCCACAGGCTACTGCGATCACTTCTTTCCCTTTTAAATCCAAATGTTCCAGGTATTGTTGCATCGGTAAAGCAACGGTATAACCCCAAACGGGAAATACCAGAATAACTCTGGAGAACTGTTTTAATCTCGGCTGTTTTCTGTGGACCGCCGGCAATTTTCCTGACTCTCTGTCTTGTCTGGCTGAGTAAGGATCGTATGGACGGAGAGTCTTTATTTCAAAAGTCTCTGCATTGTATAGGCGAGATAATATTTCGGCCGTTTTAGCAGCTGTGCCCGAATGACTGTAATAGATAATCAGTGTTTTTTCCTCCGGTTGTTGCCCGTCAGTAGACAGAGGCAATGTTTGTGCATATACACCGGAAAGTAAAAGCACCAGAGGTGATAATAAAACGGTTCTTCTATTTAAGCCCATCTTTTTCGTCCTTGAACATCAGCAAAAAATTATAATTCAAGCCGTTTCCTCTTTTTTGCCGGTTTCTCTTCGCATCAATCAATACCTCAAAGATTTGATGAAAATCCTAATAATTTTTTTGCTTGCAATTTGAGAAAATCTCGACATGCGAAATTGGAAAAATTTATTCTCTTTGGTATTGATCGGAGGTGCCCTAACGGTGACCTTGTCAGGGCAAGCCACGGCTGATCACAGGCCTACAGTGAGCATTGGTTATATCAGCCAGACAGTCTATGGCGTTGAAGATAATCCGGTAGGTTCAACTATCGAGTATCTGCAGGACAAGCTTAAAGAGCGTTACCGGTTTAAGATGGTGCGTCTGACCTCTTCCAATTTAATAGAAGATATCAAAAATCAGAAACCCAATTTCATCATCGTCCCGAGTGAATATTTTATTCAGGTGACCTCGGAAGCCGGGTTAGGTGCTCATGACATCGCTGTCAGAAAAACAATCTTTTCTACTGACGCCTCCAGATCTATCGGTTCGGTCTTTATCACGACTTTTGGAAGAAATGATTTAAACACCGTTGAATCTTTAAAAGGGAAAAGTATTGCAACGGCTGACACTGATACCGTCGGAGACTGGTGGGCTGCGTTAGGAGAAATCAAGAACCGTGGTTTTAACCCTGAACAGTTCTTTGGAAAAGTCAACCTTTCCCCGTTCTTCTTTACCGGAGTCGTTGAAGAAGTACTCTCAGGAAAGTCCGATGCCGGCATATTACCGACTTGTGCTCTGGAACTAATGCAAGGCGAAGGTCTGTTATCGCCGAACTCTATCAAAGTCATTGACCCGGTTAAGCCCAATACCGGCAACAAGGACTTCTTTTGTCTGCGATCGACTCAAAACCTATACCCCGGCACAGTTATGGCTTCCATGCAACATACGCCTGATGCTGTAGTCAAACAGGTTGCTATCGCTTTATTTACGATGCCTGCAACGTCAAAATCTGAATGGGCTGTCAGCAACGATTTCTCTGAGATACTGGCATTAATGAAAGAGTTGAAGTTCGGTATGTTCTCAACTTTAAGAGACTATTCTTTTACAACTATCGTTAAAAGATACTCAACTGAAATTATCTTTGTTCTATTAGTGTTATTTTTGCTTTTTTTGAATGAAGTCCGTATTCACAGGCTCGTCGATAAAAGAACGTTTCAACTATCCTCCGCCCTAAGAGCAAAAGAAAAAGCAGAGAAAGAAGCAATCGAAGGACGAAAGAGGCTGTCCCATATAGAAAGATCCGGTGTTATTTCTCAAATGTCCAATATTATTGCCCACGAACTTAAACAACCGCTCGGAGCTTTAATTAATTACGCGGCAGTTCTCAAGCTGAAAGAAAAAAAACAGCAACTTGGAGACGCCTTGACAACCACTATTGTGTCCAATATTGATTCTGAGGCGAAAAGAATTGCTGCGATTGTCGATAGTGTCAGGAAGTTTGCAAAAAAAGAACAGGCGCCAAAAATCCCTTGCGATCTTCTTGCTATTACCCGGAAAGCTATCAGAACATATCAGCAGCAGGAAGATCCGGATATTATCATCCCGCTGGAAACGCAATTTACTCAAGCTCCGGTAACGGCTGACCCGTTATCGCTTGAGTTGTTAATTTTGAATGTCATCCGAAACGGTGCCTCTGCAAGTAAGACAGACTCGGGGGTGGCCAGTGTCGGTATTAAATTGTCATTAGAAAACTCTAAATGGCTGCTGTCGATCTCCAACGAAGGGAACGAGTTAACAGATGAACAACTGGCTCGTCTTTCCATTATGGGTGAAAGCGTGAAACCCGAAGGTCTGGGGCTTGGTTTATCAATCGTCAGAGAAATTGCAGATTACCATTCTGCTTCACTGGTCTTTGAAAAGCGCCCGGGCGGTGGTATCACAGCCGAGATTGCCATGGACAAAAGAGACGATTAAGAAAAGGAAGAACTTAAATGGATAACTTACAAAACAAAGCCCTGATTCGGATTGTCGACGATGATGCCAGTCTGCTCTTTTCGACCCAAATATATCTTGAAGCTCTGGGCTGGAAAGTTCAATCCTATTCCGATGCGGTTGAGTTTCTTAACCGTGATAATTTAACTACACCCGGCTGTCTGATTCTTGATGTAAGAATGCCAAAAATGACTGGTCTGCAACTTCAGGAGCTCTTGAACGAAAAAGGATTTGGGTTCTTTCCTATTATTTTCCTCTCCGGACATGGCGATATCGAAATGGCGGTTCATACCATGTCTCATGGAGCAGTCACCTTTTTGGAAAAACCGGCTGATCCTGAAAAACTGGCTCAGGCTGTTGAAAAGGCTGTCTCGCTAGGCTTAAAGAAAATTAAAGAGAACAAAGAAGTAATTCAATTAAAACGTAAATTCAGCTCGTTAACCAACCGCGAAAAGGATGTTATCGAACTTGTCAGTGAAGGTCTATCAAATAAGGAAATCGGCGAAAAACTCAATGTTGCACTGACCACTGTCAAAATGCACAGAAGCAATGCCTTAGAAAAATTAGATATTCACTCGGTTGCCGAATTGACGAAGGCTCTGATGATTGTTAAAGGTGAATCATGATTAGCCGCCGGAAATTATTGAGTGCTTCGGCATTAGCCTTAACTCCGGCAGTTAATGCCTTCGGAGCTCTTAACTTTAATATCAATAAAACATGGGACGTGATCGTCATCGGATCCGGACTTGCGGGTTTATCAGCGGCAATAGCAGCTAAGGAAAACAAAGCGAAGGATGTCCTTATCATCGAAAAAACTTCTTTAATCGGAGGCCATTCCAGATCGTCTTCCGGTTCCTTTTGTGCGGCTCTTCCCACCAATATCGATAAAAACGGCGTTCCTGATAGTCCGCAGCTCATGGCCAGGGAGATTTATGAATACGGCGGCAAGCTCGGCTCCATGGAACTTATTAATATCTTGGCCGAGCAAAGCGTTAACGCTTACCGCTGGCTGGCTTCCAAAGGTGTTAAATGGTCTGCTCCGTTTATTCCTGTCGGTGCGAGTTATCCGAGAGGATTTCATTCCAATGCGCCTTTATCGGGCTTTGATTATGTCCACAAACTGACGACAAACGCCAGAGAATTAGGAATTAATTTTTTGTTCCGCCGGGAAGTCACTGATTTGTTAACCGATGATGGAAGAGGTGCCGTCTGTGGCGTTGTCATTCGTGATACTTATGGGACTTTAAAGTATCTGAAAGCAAAAACAGTCATTCTTGCGACCGGCGGCTTCACGGATAATCCGGTAATGCGCGCCCGATATGACTCACGCCTGTCTTCCTCCCTCCATAGTACCGCCAATCCGTTTGGCCGGGGCTTATTAACCGCCACAGGAGACGGCATCCGGATGGCACAGGAACTCGGTGCCGATACTATTGATATGGAACACATCCAGACCCTGTTCTACTTAGGAGGAAGACTGCTTGATTATGTCGGAGGAGATATCTATCTTGACTCCCGTGGAAAACGGTTCATCAATGAAGGTTCTTCTTTGAAGCAAATCTCGGACACGGTTTTTTCCTTGGGACTCAAAGAGGTATGGATATTAACCGATGCTAAGTCCCATAAAGGTCCGAACTTTGAAAACCGGATAAAAAACGGTATCGTCAATAAGTGCAACTCCCTTGAAGAGGTAGCCTCTCTGATTCGCTGCCCGATTGAAAATTTAAAAAGAACTCTCGATCGTTATAACACCGATGCCGAATCTAATAGCGACTCAGAATTCGGAAAAACAACCGTCCTACAAAAAATCGATCGTCCTCCCTATTTTGTCGGAAAGGAAAAATTAGGCGTCCATTTTTGTTGCGGAGGCTTAAAGTTCGACCGTTATGCCCGTGTGCTTGATACCTACGAGGCTCCTATCCCGAATCTTTACGTTGCCGGTGAAGCTGCCGGTGGTATACACGGGAATAACCGGATGGGTGGCTGTGCATTAGTCGAGTGTGTGGTTTTCGGAAGGATAGCAGGAACCCACGCTGCAGAGATATCGCTATAAAAAATCCGATCGGTATCGCTGCCTTTGATACACGATCGGCCAAATTTTAAGGAGAACTAAATGACGCTGAGTTGTATTCTCAACGTAATCTGTAGATTAAGACAACCATTTTGAACGCGATACCTCCTTTGGTACATTAGCCTTTAGGAGTAAGTAAAATTGCTTACACTGCAATTTTCGCCTTCTTATAAAAAAAGAATGGATAAAAAGGAATTTTCATGGAAAAACAGGATATTTCACTGACTGCTATTGTTGTTGCAGCCGGAGTCGGATCAAGAATGGGAGACAAGTCTCCCAAACAATATAAGAAAATCGGCACCAAAACGATGTTGGAACTGTCGGTTGAAGCCTTGGCCGCCGAACCCCGTATTAAAAGAATTGTCGTTGTTGTTTCCCCTTCTGATCTTCTTGCCCAGCATTTGAAATTTGAGGATCCGTCCGTCAAAATTGCGAGGGTCGGTGGCTTAACCAGAGCTTCGAGTGTTTTAAATGGACTCGGATTTTCGGCCTTTACCTCCAATGATTGGGTTTTAGTTCATGACGCCGCAAGACCTTGTCTATTAACTTCGGATGTCAGTAAATTAATTGACTCCTGTTTGGAAGAAAACACAGGCGGATTACTGGCAGTCCCGGTCAATGACACGTTGAAAATGGAAAATGAAAACGGGACTGTGTTAAAAACAGTCGATCGTAAAGGTCTATGGGCGGCTCAGACTCCGCAAATGTTCAGAGCATTTGACCTTATCAATGCCCTTGAGAAGGCCGGGGATTCCGTCACAGACGAATCAAGTGCCATAGAACTCGCGGGTCTGCCTGCACTTCTGGTGGAAGGATCAACCACTAACATTAAAGTGACCAGACCAAATGATTTATGGCTGGCTGAAGCAATCTTTGAAAAACGGAATAATGAAACAAAATGAGTTGTAATTTGAGAGTCGGACAAGGATACGATGTCCATAAGCTGGTAGAAGGCAGAAAACTAATTCTTGGCGGAGTTGAAATTCCTCATGAGAAAGGACTTTTAGGTCATTCAGATGCGGATGTCCTTCTTCACGCTATCACGGATGCAATTTTTGGAGCCGCTGCTTTAGGAGATATCGGGCGACATTTTCCTGATACCGATGAAGCATTTAAGGGCGCAGACAGCAAGGTTTTATTAAAAGAAGCCGCAAGACGCGTTGCCGGTAAAGGTTTTCAGATCGTCAATATTGATTCGACTATCATTGCTCAGAAGCCGAAACTCGCACCTCACATCAATGCTATCCGTGACAGTATTGCAGCAACTCTCGGCCTGGATGCATCAGATGTAAACGTAAAAGCCAAGACAAACGAAAAATTAGGCTTCGAAGGTCAGGAAGAAGGAATTGTTGCACAGGCAATCGTTCTTCTCGAGAAGGCTTAATTCTTAGACTTAAATCCTTTTCTGTTCAGTAACCCGGTGGTTACAAGAGGAATCGTGACATGAATACTGAGGCCGTTCGGAATATTCTGTGAAAGTCTGACCTGGCCTCCTGCCGCTTTTGCTGCTCTTTCAACAATCGACAAACCTAAGCCCGAACCGGTCGTGTTTCCTCTGGCCTGATCACCCCTTTCAAACGGACGCAGAACTCTCTCAAACTGATTTTCAGGCAGTCCGGGACCATCGTCTGAAACGGTTAATTCGGCCAAGTTACGCTTCTTATTATGTTTTAACTGAACATTCAGACGCAAGATTCCGTCGGTACTTCTACCGTATTTGCCTGCATTGACTATCAGATTCTGAACGGCTCTGAAAATATCCGTTGGATTAGCACGAATTTCAAGGCCCGTGTCGATTTCATCTGTTAACTGGACATCAGAGGCGTTTTCAAGACGGCTTGATGATATGGCTTCTTCGACAATATCGGAGAGGTTCACAACTTCAAGAGGTTGTTCTCCTTCACGCACGTATGCCATAAACTGTTTAACAATCGTTTCCATCTGATCGAGATCAGAGCACATTGCTTCCCTGGTGTCATCCGACAAGGGAGCAAGTTCAACTTCAAGCCGAAGTCTTGTAATAGGAGTTCTTAGGTCGTGACTGACACCGGCCAAAAGTACCTCTCTGTCATTGGCCAGACGTTTCAGATCTTGGAGCATCAGGTTAAAGCTTTCATTAACCTGCTGGATTTCTTTCGGTCCTTCAATCGGTAATGGTGCCGGTGACTTTCCGCGGCCGATCTCTCGGGCAAAATGAGACAGCCTTTCAAGCGGTTCGATAATTTTGCTGGTTAAAAGTACTGTAAAAACAACGCACACAATGAGCATTCCGATAAACCAGAACACCCAGTTTTTTCCTAATCTTTCGGGATTAATTTCACGCTCGGTTCTGAGCCAGTACTCATCCCCGTCAATGACAAAACTGACCCAAAGGCCAGACATTCCGTTAATGCTCGAAGCCAGTTTTGTATTCGGTCCTAATTGTTGTTCAACAAATTCCGCTACCATTTCATTGACCCGATCACTTGGTAACGGCTTAACAATATCTGTTTTCTCTTTCGGTAAGATTACCAGCCCTTCCCTCTGGGCCAGTGCCATAATCAGATCGAAGCGATAACTGGTATCCGAACTGATAAGCGCATACCGGGTCAGAGTTGTGATCGATGTAATTCTCTGTGAGATTCCTCTGGCCCGGGGTTCTTCGTCGATAACAGACAACGCATACAGCCACGCACCCAAACTGGTCAAGACCAGAATAAGTAACATTCCGAATGTTCTCCAGAAAAGACCGGAGGACCGGACTTTTTCCTTATCATTCGGGTTTAGTGGTTGAGGGTCTGCCATCTTCGGTTAATAAATCAAATTACTTGCCGGAATCGCTCTTTCCATCAGGAATAAAGACGTATCCAAGTCCCCAAACGGTCTGTAAATAACGTGGATTTGACGGATCTTCTTCAATAATCTTGCGGAGTCTTGAGACCTGAACATCCAATGAACGGTCAAATGCTTCGTATTCTCTGCCTCTGGCCATTTCCATCAGCTTATCACGGGAAAGCGGGACTCTCGGGTGACGTGCAAAGGTTTTCAGAACTGCGAATTCTCCGGTAGTCAACGGGATTTCTTCATCGCCTTTCTTGAGTTTACGGGTACCTAAATCCAACGTGAAATCACCGAATTGGACGATTTCATCAGCCTTACTCGGAGAACCCGGTGCTTCAACCGGTTCTCTGCGGCGCATGATAGCGTGGAGTCTGGCCAAGAGTTCTCTCGGGTTGTAAGGTTTCGGAAGATAGTCATCGGCACCAAGTTCAAGACCGAGAATACGATCAATGTCTTCACCTTTGGCAGTAAGCATCAGAATTGGAGTCGTGTCTTTCATGGCACGGAGTCTTCTCAGAATTGAGAAACCGTCTTCGCCCGGCATCATCACATCCAAAACCACGGCATCAAATCTTTCACGCAACCACAAACGGTTCATCTGCTGTGCATTTTCGGCAACTGTAACGTGGAGCCCGTTGTTGACTAAAAATTGACGAAGTAAATCTCTCAGTCGGGCGTCATCATCAACAACCAAAACCCGCGGAGGTCTCTTCGCAATTGACATTGAATCTTTCTTTGTATTTTCCATATATTGCATATCGATCACCTAAAAAATACTGTTTACAGCTTGCAACAGAATTTATGCCAAATTCACTTTCTTTTGTAACTCAGAGCTTCCTTTTGGGCACAGAGTTTTATAGCATTATGGGTATATAACAACAAACCGAGGCTCCCATTGAAAACTTTATTGAAAATAACGGCATCAATGGTAGTTATTATGCTACCTATTGATACATCAGTGCTAGCCCATACCACACAACATCATGTGTATCAAAATGTGACGCTTGCACAACAAGCGGCTCCTCTCACCTCATGCAAATTTAATCAGGCATCCCTGGAAGAAAAAATCATCCTTTGGCTGGACATGACGCCTCGTCATCGCGACTTTCACTGGCGGCAGATGTCTCCGGAAGAACGGCAGGATTTTAAAAAATTATTGCCTCTCGCTGCCAAAGAATCGTTAACTCACAGATACGCCCCGAAACATTTTTTTGACGGTATGAATGATGTTCCTCGTGGTTGGAGAAAACGTTTAACCAAAGAAGAACGAATGATTCTGAGAGAACAAATTGTCCATGCTCAGAAAAATCTTCTTTCAAACAACTCCGGAAAATCTCAAACTCCGGCAGAAGCAGAAAGCGAAAGAGAACTTCAGATTCGAATCCGGCGGCTCAATGACAGAATGCATGCGGAGTGCATTGTCTTTTCCTTTAGTCAAACGACAACTGCAAGTGAAGCAATCAAAGAGCAAGTTATAAAGAACCCGGTTCCTGATGCTCAGAGCGCAACCAAGGAGCAGAAAACCGAAATAAGCTCTTTGGATCTGTCCGGTAAACCTCCCGAACAAACTCCGAATCAAGCAATTCCCTAGTCACTCCGTTAAAATTAGACCGCTTACTTGTGCGGTCTTTTTTATGTCAGAACAAACAATTAAATTATTAGCAATCGATTCCGTCGGAATCTTATGTTCCGCAGCGGTTTATGTATCCGGCAAAACAACTTTTGCTCATTCACAACCGGGGCAGAAACACACCTCGGTAATTTTCAAGCTCATCCGGACAGTTTTAAAAGAAGCGGGATTGTCTCTTGAAGAAATGGATGCATTCGTTTTCGGCACCGGTCCCGGAGCTTTCACAGGGATTCGGGTTTCTTGCGGAATCGCACAAGGTTTCGGTTGGGCACTGGATAAGAAACTGATCCCGGTATGCAATCTGGAAGCTCTTGCATACTCTCAGCTTGAGAATCTGCAGGATGGAGCAACCGTTCTTATTGCAACCGATGCAAGAATGCATGAATGCTATACAGCCGGCTACCGCCTTCACGGAGGGCTTTTTGTGGAAGTTGTAAGCCCGTCTTTGCAAAAGCCTGAAACTCTTGTACGGCTGGCTCGAAACCATAATTGCGATGCTGTCTATGGAAATGCATTCTCCGCTTATTCAATAGAAATCCCGGAACAAATAAAACTCTTAGGAACAGAAGAAAGCAATGCTTTGATGTTAATTGCGCCAGCTGTACAGGCTTACAAAAAAGGCCTTACCGTGTCCGCAGAAAAAGCAGCTCCTTTGTATGTTCGAAATCACGTGGCAGACACAATTGAAGAAAGGATGTTAGCCAAACAGGCTAAGGAAAATAAATAAGACTCCAATGCAGGACATCACTATCGTTCCTCTGACCAAAGATAGAATCAGAGAAGTCACAGAATTAGACAGTCAATTGTTCCCGTTGGACAATTGGAGTGAAGCTTGTTTTCCGATAAATGAAGAACAACCTCTTACATACCTTGCTTTGCACACTGTCTCAGGAAAACAGAAAGTTATCGGTTACTGTACTTTCGTAGCTATTATTGAAGGGGAACTTCACAGAATTGGAACAGCCCCCGGCTATCAGAGAAAAGGCGTTGCACAGCAGCTTTTGAATGAAATGTTTATTGTGGGACAAAAGAACGGTATAGAAAAATGGTTTCTGGAAGTCCGTGCATCAAACAGGGCCGCTATCAGGTTTTATGAAAAAAATGGGTTCAAACCTGTCGGAAGACGAAAGAACTACTATAAATCAGAAACCGGCAGAGAAGATGCCTTGGTGATGTCAAAGGAATAAGCCATGCTCGAAGAAAGAAAAGCTGCTCTTTGGGAGGCTCTGAACCTGGGACCGGAATGGGTTCTGCGTCAGGAATTGATTAATCTAAAAGAGCAGGAAAAGAAACAGGCTCCTGTTAAAGCTCCGGTCTCTGAGCCTTCAAGCGAAACTAAAGTTACTCGGACTATATCAGCGGTCGATACTCCTACTCCCCGTCCGGCAGGAACTCCGGCAAGTGAGTTCAATGCATCTTCGTCTCCACGTAAAACATCCGGAATTCCTTCGCCTTGGGTGACAACTAGGACCGGACGCATAAAAACAATTAAAGGAAGAGGCGTAAATCCTGAAGCTTTTAACCAAGCCAGAGTAGAGAAAATCTCAGCATCGCCTTGGGAGGAACTTATTCCTCAAATAAAACAGTGCAGGATGTGTGAAATATCAAACCAGCGAATTTGTGCTGTTCCCGGCGAAGGCACTCCTCCTCAGGATCTGGTACTAATCGGTGAAGCACCCGGCGCCGAAGAAGATCGTCAAGGCATACCTTTTTGCGGTCCTTCAGGAAAACTTCTCGATTCCATACTCAAAGCTATCGGACTGGAAAGAGGAGTTAATCTCGCTATCTTAAATACCATTAAATGCCGCCCTCCGATGAATGCAGACCCAACGGCTCAAGAAATGGCCGCTTGCTCGGCGTTTTTAGAAAGACAGCTTACCCTGATGGATCCGAAAGTCATTGTGGCAATGGGGAAACCGGCGGCAAAATCATTATTTGGCTCGGACGCAACTCTTACCTCCCGTCGTCAGATCGTGCACGACATGGTCATAGCCGGTAAGAATCGTAAAGTGATAGTGACTTACCATCCGGCAGCTTTATTAAGAAATCCCGCTGATAAACGTAAAGCGTGGATCGACTGGAATCTTGTTATCGATACTTTGGAAAAAGTCAAAAATGGATAATCAGACAATTCTGACCCTCCCGACGGTCGGAGACTCACTAATAGATATAAAGGAAGGTAATAGAAAAAAGGAAAACCGTCCTAAGGGCTCGGCACTCGCCCTAAGTATCGCTCAGAACGGCTTAATGCTAAGAGAAAAGAAGGAACTTCTGATTGTTGTCTGTGCCCGTCCTTCTGATGTCATCAAGCTTCACGAAGAAATTCCTTTTTTTGCTCCGACTCTCAATATCCGACAGTTCCCCGACTGGGAAACATTGCCATACGATGTTCTAAGCCCTCATGCCGATCTGGTGGGAGAAAGACTGGAAACGTTAAATTCCCTTTTGGCTCGGAAACATAAACCGGATTCCGTCGATGTCCTTTTGGTTTCCGCAACCACAGCAACCCAAAAGCTGGCTCCGAAATCATTCATTTCGATCTCCTCTTTACAGGTAAAAAAAGGAGAAAAAATGGATACGGCGCTTTTGCGGCAAGATTTAGTTCAAGCCGGATATGAAAATGTCTCACAAGTTGTAAAGCCCGGAGAGTTTGCGGTCCGCGGAAGCATTTTTGATTTGTTCCCAATGGGTTCAAAACTTCCGTACAGACTTGACTTCTTTGATGACGAGGTCGATCAGATACGCCATTTCGACCCGGATACCCAACGCTCATTGGATGAAGTTGCTGAAATTAATTTATTGCCGGCCCATGAATTCCCGATGAATGATGAGGCCCGGAAATACTTTCTGAGCAGATGGAGAGAGCGGTTTGAAGGAAATCCGAGTAAGTACAGTACTTACAAAGATATAGAAAACGGTCTGGCTTCGCCGGGAATTGAAAATTATCTGCCTTTGTTTTTTGAACACACCGATACTCTGTTCGATTATTTTGGCGATAACGCCAAAATGATGCTCATCGGAAATATCGAAGAAGCTATCAGTCAGTTTGATAAAGAAAATAGAGCCAGGGCTAAATTCCTGAAGGCAGAAAACTCTCATCCTCTGCTGGAACTGGATGAACTTTATATCTCAGCTCCTGAGTTTTTTACTAAAGCCTCTTCATATGCGAGGCTCTCTGTCTACGACAACGAGGACGCTGCTCTAAGTTTCACAACATCGGTTGCAATACAAAGAAAAAATCAGGATCCTCTGGAAGGTCTCAAAGCGTTTGCTAAAAAAGTCACGGCCAAAAACGGGCGCATTCTTCTTTTGGCCAGTTCTCCCGGACGTCTGGAAACAATCTCTCAGTTGCTTAAGGAATATCAATTTAAAGTTGCAAACGAAAGAGACTTTAATTCATTCCTTCAGTCACAAGAACCCATTGGCATAACTTATGGTCCTCTTTATGAGGGCATGGAAATCGACCGAAATTCTCTTGTCATCATTACCGAAACAGAGTTGTATTCGGCCTCTCCTCGCTCAGTCAGAAGAACTAGAAGAAAGACTGAAAGAGAATCCAATGTCGATATGATGATTCGGGATCTGTCCGAATTAAAAGTAGGCGATCCTGTCGTCCATTTGGAACATGGTATCGGACGTTACCGCGGTCTTACTACGATCGAAACCCCGGAGGGGCCGGCAGAATTCCTGCAGATTGAGTATGCGAAAGAAGCCAAACTTTATGTACCGATTACTCATCTGCATCTGATTTCACGTTATTCCGGAGCTGATCCGGAAAACGCACCGCTACACGCATTGGGGCGCGGCGACTGGGAAAAAGCTAAGAAAAAAGCCGCCAAAATGGTTCGGGACACGGCTGCCGAGCTATTAAATATCTACGCTTTAAGAGAGAGCAGAAAAGGACACGCTTTCAGATTTAATGAACAGGATTATGAAGCATTCTGTGAAGCATTTCCCTTTGAAGAGACTCAAGATCAGCTTGTCGCTATTGAAGCTGTTAAAAAAGACATGGAATCCGATAAACCAATGGATCGTCTTGTCTGTGGCGATGTCGGATTTGGAAAAACCGAGGTTGCTCTGCGTGCCTCATTCATGGCTGTAATGGGACATCGTCAGGTGGCTGTTCTCTGCCCGACAACTCTTTTGGCAGAGCAACATGCGCAGACATTTAAAGACCGATTTGCCAATTGGCCGGTTCATGTAGCGGAATTGTCCCGTTTCAGAAGTCCGACGGAGGTCAAAAAAGTCCTCAAAGGTCTGGAAGACGGAACCATTGACATTGTCATCGGTACCCATAAATTACTCTCTGAAGATATTAAATTCAAAAATTTAGGCTTGGTTGTCATTGATGAAGAACACCGCTTCGGAGTTCGCCAAAAAGAAAAACTAAAAGCAATGCGGTCCGAAGTCGATATTCTGACTTTAACCGCCACTCCGATCCCCAGAACCTTATCGATGTCTCTTGAAGGAATCAGAGACTTTTCCGTCATTGCAACAGCACCGCAAAAGCGTCTGGCTATTAAGACTTTTGTTCAACGGGAAAGCGACACTCTGGTCAGAGAGGCCTCATTAAGAGAATTAAAGCGCGGGGGCCAGGTTTATTACCTTCACAATGAAGTGGAAACTATTCAGAACCGTCTCGAACAATTGCAGAAGTTAATTCCTGAAGCCAGAATAGGAATTGCACACGGCCAGATGAATGAACGTGCGCTGGAAAAAGTAATGAGAGATTTTTACTCCCAGCGTACCAATATTCTGTTGTGCACGACCATTATTGAAACCGGTATTGATGTTCCGAACGCCAATACCATCATTATGCACCGTGCTGATAAATTCGGCTTAGCCCAGCTCCACCAGCTTAGAGGACGTGTCGGACGTTCCAACCACCAGGCTTATGCATACCTTCTCACTCCAGGAGAAGGAGCAATTACGAAAAACGCCGCAAAACGTCTTGAAGCAATTCAGGAGATGGAAAGTCTTGGAAGCGGTTTCTTCCTGGCCATGCATGATCTTGAAATCCGGGGTGCAGGAGAAATCCTTGGAGAAAATCAGTCCGGTTTAATTTCCGGAGTCGGCTTTGAGGTCTATACCCAAATGCTGGAAGAAGCAATTTCTGCTTTGAAGTCCGGAAAAGAGCCGGATCTGATGATGCCTTTGGCGGCAACCACTGAAATTAATCTTCACTCGCCTGCTCTTTTGAGATCAGATTACGTACATGACGTTCATCAGCGTCTTTCAATTTATAAAAAACTGGCGGCAGCCAAGTCTGCCAAAGACATCACTGCCCTGCAGGAAGAGATTATTGATAGGTTCGGTCCTCTTACAGAAGAAGCCAGAACTTTAATTACAACGCATAAGATAAGGTTGGAAGCTAAAAATCTCGGGATTAAAAAAATTGACGCCGCTGATACTGAGGCTGTTATCTCTTTCGAAACAAACGCCCCCGTTGACCCTGCAAAATTATTTAAACTATTACAAAGTAGCCGTTTTCTTAAGATGGCAGGCCCCACCAAGCTAAAAATAACGGATAATATGTCTAGCGTTGAAAAACGGGCGGAAAAAATACTCAAAGTATTAAAGGATCTCAAGTGAAATTAGACTTAGTTCTCCAAACGAAGTATGGACACGAAAGTAACTTAGAAAAATTCCTAAAACTAATTGGAAGAAAGGGAAAAATTCAGGAACCTTGTGCGGTCCGACTGTCCGGTCTTAACAAAGAAGAATTTGAACGTCTATACAAAGAGAGAGCCAGAGCCTTACAGGTCGATCTCTGTTGGGTAGATCCGCATCTTAGCCTGTCTAACTTTAAGCTGTTTGCCACTGATATGGACTCTACGTTTTTGAATTTAGAAACGTTAGATGAAATGGCAACTTTTGTCGGAAAAGGAGAAGAAATATCTCGGATTACCGAGCTAACGATGCAAGGTAAAATTCGCAACTATGCTGAAAGTTTAACCGCCAGAGTTAAGCTCATGGCTGGCGTAGATGCTTCAGTGGTTGATCGTTTAATCAAATTTCACATCAAACCGAATCCCGGTGCAGAAGCAATGGTTTCGGCTCTAAAAAAAGCCGGCATTCCGATGCTTCTAGTCTCAGGCGGGTTTAGTTGCGTCACCAATGTTGTTAAAGAAAGATATGGTTTCACCCATGTCATTAGTAATGAACTTGAAATCGTAGATGGAAAGTTAACCGGACGTGTGACGGGACCATTCGGAACACCGATTATTGACGGCCGGGGCAAAATCTCCTACGTATCTGCTTTTGCCCTCCAACATGGGATAGAACTCAGTGAACTCATCACAATGGGAGACGGCTCCAATGACATTCCGATGCTGGAGGCCGCCGGCCTATCTATCGCATGGCATGCTAAAGCAGCTGTTCGTCCTCACGCAAAATATGCATTTGATTTTGCACCGTTATCCGGCCTATTGGCTTTATTTAAAAATTAAGGCTGCAGAAGCAGCCGAAAGCGTTAGGTCGAATTTTATTTTTATAGTTATTTAAATCAGGCCGGCCAGAAAATAGACGGCGCAACTAAAAGCTGTCGAAATAGCAGAAGAAATTGCAACGATCTTCAGACTTTCAGACTGTTCCTGATGATTTTTCGGCATGTAAGCACCTCTCAAAATATTTTATTCTATATGGGAGGGGTGCATACTACTAACATTCTGAAAATTAATCAATTATTTTTTTGTAAAAACTTTAATCTCTTATTTATCAGGAAGAGTTTTCCTAACACCTAAACCCTTTAACCTTAACTGATAAGAAATTTCACTCATCGGTCCAAGTCCTTCCCATTCGGCCACATCTCCGATAATAATCAAAGTTTCAATGGCGCGGCTGACCGCTACATTAATCAGGTTTGGAGGTTCAGTAGCCCATAGTCTTGCTCTGGCCCCTTTCTCACCTTTTTTAGAACCCAACACAAAAATTACGATATCAGCCTGTTGGCCCTGCATAACATGGGCGGTCCCTATTCTTGCAACTTTAAACAAATCAGAATTTACTTTAAGGCCCTTTAATCTTCCTTTAACTGCCGTTGCCACCGCTCTAAACGGCGAAATAATCATTATCGACTTTGGAACCTCCAGTTCTCCTTGAAGATTCTTTTGAGTCAGGTAAAAATAAATATATCTGAGTACGTCGATAACTGCTTCTACTTCTTCTTTGACTGCATTGGTATTGCCTTCCTCTCCAGAGGGTGCGACATCAAACCAAAAGCTTGGGACTATTGAGCTAACCAGCTCTTTATTTCGTCTTTCTTTTCCTAGAACCATCTGGTTCTCGTAAGAAATAGTATTGCAGATATCGAACATCGGAGCATAACTTCGACGTTGGGCTCTTAGCGGCATACCGGTCCAAATTTTCATTCTTGCCCCCTGACCAATCCAAGTTCCATAGGTTTGTATTTGATCACACAATGTTTGCAAACTATTGGAAAATGGTGACCATTGATAAAGGAAATCTTTTTTATCAATGAGCAATTCATTAATGACTTTTGGCAAAGTCACGACCGGCTGTAACTGTTGAGGGTCACCGACCACAATCATTCTTTTGGCTTTTTGCATCATCAGAACAGCCGACTGCGGCGAGACCTGAGAAGCCTCATCAACCAAAACCCATGGGATAGAGCCTTTAAGATATTGTCCGAACCTGGCTGGTGAAGATGCAAGTGTTGAAGAAATCAAAGGGCAAAAGAAACAGAAAGTCCCCAGAAACGGCAAAGGATCTCCTTGAAATTCCCGGTTACCCATCACCAAAAATGATTTTTCAATAGAGGTAACAAAACGTTGCCGGTGAATTAACAAGGTATATTTGTGTAAGCGAAGTGCGGATAAAAATAATAAAGTTCTGTCGTTGTCCAGTTCTTCGTCAGAGTAAAGCCTATCTAAATGTCTATCCAGGTTTTTAGGATCACTGAAATCAAAATACAATTTCTGCTTGTCTATTTTTTCTTTATTTTTTAGCAAGGGAAAAACTTTTTCGAGCATGGATTCTTCTGCGTTAACGGCTTCTTTTATATCCTCTTTATACTTTTCATACTCATTTTTTAATGAACTCCTGACCTTACTATAAAGTTCCAAGAAGTTATTTTTTTCTTCTGTCCATGCCTGAACCACTGCATTAAAACCACCGAGGTTGTTTTCCTCCTCTTCAAAAGTAGCTACCAACGGTGTTTTTCTATTTTTATTTCTTTGGAAGAAACATTCATATGCTTTATTCCAGTTAGAAGATTTTCCTAAAGGTAAAGATAGAAGCCCCCAAACATCTTCTTTATCACCGAATAATTTTTTAGCCAGAGATGAAAAATAATCTTCTCTAACTTCAAAGCTGTATTGTTGAGGAATTTCCTTTGAAATATTTTCAATCGCTTTATTTGTATTTGAGACGACAACAATTGGAAAATCATCAATAAATTCTGATTTCAGAACCGGAACCGCTGTCGAACCTGAGAAATTAGTTTCAAAGATCTCTTCCATTGTAATGTCGGAGATATTGGCAATCACAGAAGCTCTTCTTACAACAATATCAGCCAAAACCTCTCTCAATAGAGTTGTTTTTCCCGTTCCCGGAGGACCATTGACTGTCACAATAGGACTATAAGGACTTGCCTGGCAAATTCTAGAAACTGCTAACTGTTGGCACACTGATAAATACTTAGACACACTTTCCGGCCACCGTCCCAGGTTGAATAACCGTGGATCGGCAATTTCATAAAAGGCAGCGGGCTCCTTAAGAATGTCTTTATGATTATTGTTGCTATGAGAATAAAGAAAAAAGTCTTTAAGTACAGGACTTATCAGTAACTCCGGGTTAGTCTCTTTAATGGTTCGTGCCATATTTGAAAGAGTACTGATATAGGGGGAGTTCATAAAATCATCATTGACTTTATGCGGCCGTTTTTGGAATTGCTCCACTACCCAAATAGAATTCGCTGAATGGATACCTGACAACTTGGATATGTAGTCACTGACTTCATCGAGAAAGTTTAAAGTGACCTTCTGTTCTTCTCCTTCTCTTAGATCACGAAGTCTTCTTATTCCATTTTTTGAGCGGGAGTACTCAACGCTATAAAGCTCTTTAAAGTTCTTTTCCGGAGGATTGCCTCCTTGAACGGCCTTTAGCATTTCTCGACATAGGGTGTGAAAATGTGTTGCAATATCTGTCTCTACGAAAGATGAGGCCGGATCTTCCTCAGATTCATCTCTTTTATCTGAAGTATGGTAAGCCAACCAACCTAAAGCAGAAGAAGGAGTAAAAGTATACGGAAGGACCTTTCCAAAATGGTTAATTTTGAAAGTCGCTAAACACATTTTTCCGTGCCCTGAACTTTCTAAGAAGCTTAAATCTATATCAGAGCCACCTTCAAAGCCTTTTTCTTTGCGAAGAATTTCTATGACTTTCTGAACGTATCTATCAACTTCAACAACACCAACACAGACCGTAAAAATCTTCATGAATTCTACGTATTCAGATTTAGTAGCTAATCGGTCCAGTTCTATTTGAAAAGACCGTTTTCCTTCACTTTTTAACTTATCCCAAATAAAAATATTACTTTTTTGATTATTGATGCCATCGGATAAATCCGATAAAAGCATATCCGGCTGAAGCTCAAACGGAGTCAGTTCTTCAATTGACATCCAATACTGGAGAACATCGTAAATAAGTTTTCGATCAAGCTTCATAAGTCAATAGTCAATAAACTAAAAGTCGTCCTCCATTCCAATGCCAGCAACATTAAAAAGAGAACGACAATTTAAAAAATGATGGCTATATAAAATAATAACGGAAATAGGTCCAGACAGAATATATGGCAATCATTACCAATGAAACAAAACCACATGTTCCTATTACACGCCACATATTAGATTTGAAATAATCAACGGTAACTAAAATACAGACGTGAACCGGTGTCATCATTTGGCCAGCTAAGCCAAAAACCATGGCAGTACTGACTAACACAATATTTCCCGGTGACATCAAAGCGACAATTGGAATTACAACGGCGATATAGCCCTGAGACTGCCCCGTCATCAAGCCAAAAATAAAAGCCAACGAAGCAACAATAATCGGCTGAGGCAACGATGAAGTATTAAAAACGTGAACGATTTCATCTAAAACGCCGGTTACGGTCAATAATTGGATGAAATATAGGATGAAAGCCACGTTAACCAGAAGTTTTACATCGAAACTTTCAATAAAAATATCCTTGATTGGAACGGGACGTTTTAATGCATAAAAGATTGGAATAAATCCAATAACAACCAGTCCCATAGAAACAGCGGCCGGCACTCCAAAAAGAACAATTAATAAGAACGATGAAACCACCGGACCAAATGCCAAAAAGACACTCTTCCAGTCTATTTCGTGGTCATGAGTTGTATTGGTTGCCTTTACAGGATCAACAATTTTTAAAGGTTGAACAAGAAAAATCCAACCAAGAATAAAACAAAGAACTGTCACCCAACCAACTTGGATAATTAGATCCTGAATCGTAACGTTAGCAATTCCACAGGCTAAGATCATTCCCGGCATTAATGGGTTCGAGAACTCAAAGATATGTCTGAACCATAGATTGATAGTACTCTTTTGTTCCGGATTAATATCGATGCCTGCAGAGGCTTCCTGCACCATCGGGGCTGAGAACCGGGCCCCGCCGACTGAAGGCAGTAATCCCAAGAATGCCGGCATTATGGCCAATGTTACTTTGTTGCTGGAGAAAACATTTCTACAGGTTTTAACCATTCCGGCCAAAGAACCGCTTTTTCGCAGTTCTACTTCCAGACACATAACGAAATAAAGACAAAAGATAAGATCCCAGTTTCGTTGAAGTTTGACAGCATCTATAACCGCCTGGCCTAAAGCCTCTAAAGAACGGGATTCAAACAGCCAGATAAACAAGCCGCCACATAAAATAGAAATGCCCATCATGACTTTAAGTCTTAACAAAATGACAATTAAAGCCATAGCAGCAATAACAACCAGAAAAACGGATTCCATAAGTTTGTTGGATAGAGATTTATTCTTAACTTAGTTTCCCGTATTATAAAAGTTTGTCTCACATGATCATTGAATCGCGGAGCTTAAAAATATTAATCACGGATAAAAAAAACCGCGATCTAATGAACCGCGGCTTTATAAGTAACTACTTAAAGATTACTTTAAAGGTTTAAGCTGAGTGAAGAAGTCATTGCCTTTGTCATCGACGAGGATGAATGCGGGGAAGTCTTCAACTTCAATCTCGTAGACAGCTTCCATACCAAGTTCAGGATATTCGATGCATTTGATGCTTCTGATAGAGGCATCAGACAATGCAGCAGCTACTCCACCGATTGTACCGAGGTAGAAACCACCGTGCTTCTTGCAGGCGTCAGTAACCGCTTTAGTTCTGTTTCCTTTGGCAATCATGACATAGGAACCGCCGGCCGCCATGAACGGATCGGCATACGGATCCATACGGTTGGCTGTTGTCGGACCCATTGAGCCACAAGCATAACCTTCAGGAGTCTTGGCAGGACCTGCGTAAAGGACCGGGTGATCCTTAATATAATCCGGAAGAGGTTCGCCTTTATCAAGCCGTTCCTTAAGTTTTGCGTGAGCGATGTCACGAGCGACAATAATCTTACCTGTTAAAGATACACGTGTTGAGACAGGATACTTGGAAAGTTCTTTTCTGATTTGTTCCATCGGCTGGTTCAAATCAATTTGAATACCGGTGTTACCACCTTCTTTCTTGTATTCTTCAGGAAGCAATTCAGCCGGATTTTCATCAAGTTTTTCGATGAACAAGCCTTCAGCTGTGATCTTGCATTTAACATTTCTGTCAGCAGAGCAGCTTACACCAATACCGATTGGGCAGCTTGCACCGTGGCGTGGCAAACGAACAACACGAATGTCGTGAGCAAGATATTTACCGCCGAACTGTGCACCAAGACCAATATTATTAGTCAACTCAAGAAGTTTATCTTCCAGTTCAACATCTCTGAAAGCACGACCTGTTTCATCGCCGGTTGTCGGCAATGTGTCATAGAAATGTGTAGAAGCAAGTTTAACGGTCAGCATTGTCTTTTCAGCAGAAGTACCGCCGACAACAATAGCGATATGGTATGGTGGACAAGCTGCTGTACCCAAATCCTTGATTTGCTCCATTAAGAACGGTACCAATGTATCCGGGTTCAAAATTGCTTTAGTTTTTTGGAACAAATAAGATTTATTGGCAGAACCGCCGCCTTTAACAACACAAAGGAAGTTATATTCCATGCCTTCACACGCTTCGATATCAATCTGAGCCGGAAGATTGCATTTTGTATTAACTTCTTTGTACATTGTTAATGGAGCATTCTGAGAATAACGCAATGCCTCAGTTGTGTATGTATCGTATACGCCTTTGCTGATAGCTTCTGCGTCATCAAATCCGGTCCAAACTTGCTGACCCTTTTCTCCATGAATGATAGCTGTACCGGTGTCCTGGCAGATAGGAAGAACACGAGCTGCTGAAATTTGAGCATTTTTCAGCATGGTTGCAGCAACGTATTTATCATTATCCGAGGCTTCAGGATCATGAAGAATCTTTGCAACGGATTCGTTATGAGATCTTCTCAAAAGGAAGTTAACATCACGAAAAGCCTGATGAATTAATTTTGTAAGGCCTTCTTTTTCAATTTTAAGAATTGGTTTTCCTTCGAAATCGCCGAGGGAAACATATTTATCGGTTAAACGATAATATTCTGTTTTATCCTCTCCCAATTGGAACATTGGTGCGTATTTAAAGGCTGGGGCTTGTGCCATCAAAATTCTCCTTATTCAGATGTTTTGTTTTAAGCCGTAATAAGATACTACGAATTGAAGCAATTATGTAAAAATTTTTACAACTAATTAAGGTTAATACTTAGATGATAAAATTCTAATTTTTAGTGACCTAAATAACTATCGTACAAATAAACTTTATGAATTCAGATAGTTATCGATTAAATAGAATTAAACTGGGTGATGATCCGAAATTATATAAAAATAAAGAAATAATGAATTTCTTCTAGGGTTTTTACCTAGTTAATAAATTTTCCAAAGAAAAACCCCGACATCTTCATCAGACATCGGGGTTCTCTTTTATATTGAGCCCGGAGGCTA
>CANTYJ010000002.1 GCA_947854175.1 uncultured Turicimonas sp.
TAGGGATAGATGAGCCCCCTAGATTTATCACCTAGGAGGCTCGGAATTCAGGATAAAAAGAAAAGGATTGCCGGGAAGAAAGCTAATTTCTCCAAACAATCCTAACGAATTCAAGTTAAATGATAGTTTTTCAGACTCTAATTTCATTGAAAGTCAGACTGAAAAGACTGAATCATTTTTTAAGGTATTTCCCAAAAAATTCCTGTAGTTTATCGGCCTCTTGATTTACAAACTTCGGCACATAGTATGTTTCAATATGCTGAGCTCCGGGAACCAGGAAAACTTCCTTCTCCTTGGTTCCGGTTGCCTTCTTGAAAGCATCATCCGTCATGTAGCGTGTATCCGAAACATCGCCGGCGATCATGAGCAAAGGTTGATGGATCATGTCCATGTGATCCTCTACATCCCAATTCATCAAATCCATAAGACTACTTGTTGTATAGAGGAATGTTGAATTTGGATGAGCATGGGTTCTGAAGTAGTAGAAAAAACCGTCACGATACAAAGCAAACGGTAGTTTTTTCGCCTGTTCATCCGTAATATTCATCTGACCGGAATAACGAATATCACCTACTTTTTCCAAAGTTCTGGCTTCAGCAGCCTGGGAAAGACGTTGTTGGATTGAATCTAACTGGGAATCTTGGAAACCGTTTTTACGAACTCTGCCGGAATTGAACATACTAATTGTTGCGACTGCCTTAATTCTGGGATCTTTTTGAGCAGCTCCTAAGGTGTAACCGCCTCCGCCGCAAACACCAAGAGCGCCAATTTCTTCAGGATTAACTCCCGGATAGGTTCTGATGTAATCAACCATTCCATTAATATCTTCAATACGGTTTGCAGGTTTGTCAGTGTGTCTTGGTAATCCACCGCTAGCGCCTTGGTAGCGTGCATCAGCAGCAATTGTTATGTAACCCATACCGGCTAATTTTTCTGCGAAAAGGCCTGCAACCTGTTCTTTTACACCGCCATTAGGATGAGCAACTACAATAGCCGGATATGACTTCTTAGGATCATAATTGGCCGGCGTATAGACATTTGCTGCGACTCTGATACCATCAACCTGATAACTGACAGGATGAATATTTACTTTACCTGCAACATTTTGAGTGATTGCATTTGAATATACCAAGCCAAAAGGATTTTGGTCTGCTGTTGCTGCATTTACGTTAATTGTTGTCATCATACTCGCCATTAAAACAGCACAAAGTAGTTTTTTCATGCTTCGCACCTTTTGTTAAATAAATAAAATTGTTAAAACTACGAAGATTGATTTGTCTCAAGTTTCCTTAAGAAAATATTAGTTAAAACAACACCCGAGCAATGGACGGATCTTCTTTGGGTTTTGCTTATTTATCTATACGGATGGCACTCCGTCGGGAGATTTACAGAAAAGACCGTGAAGTGCTACGCAGTGAGGAGCACGAAGAGGTGATACAGAAACAGACCCGCCAACCAGTTGCACTTGAAACCAACGTTCAGACCTTGGAGACTACAAGAATGAGGACCTTCAACGAAATAGTGTGACGTATAGTGTCAGGTTCAATCGGACAGAAAAGGTAATTTCAGAATTAATACGCCTGCTGTTATAGCAGGTGCACAAGAGAATAATTGCAAAAATCTCTCTAGCCGCTGGAGGTCAAAAGTTGGAGAATTTTTTATGTTTTTAAAACGCTAAAGACATATATTAGTAAAACAAAACACACGCTATAGACGAATCTTCTTTTGGTTTGGCTTAATTTATTCAGTAAATTGAAAAAAGAAAAACTCTGCACACCTTTTTTTGAAAGAGCAGAGTTTTAACAGTGAACTAATGCTTTATTATTTTGAGGCCAAATTGTTATCTTTTAGCCATTTATCTAATAGTGCTGCTAGTTTGTCGTTATTAAGATCCTGCATCATAAAATGCGTATTTCCCTTAATTCCGATTTTAGGAAGTTCGACTATCGTTGCCTTTCCTCCATGGCGATTGATTGTTTCAACAAATTTTCTGGCCATCTGAAGTCTGACACGCCAGTTTTCATCTCCCAATTTTGTAGAGACTTTTTCTGGGATGTAGTCTCCGAAATAAAGCACAATCGGTATTTGAGTTAACCTCTTAAATTGTTCTTCACTTACCGGTTTTCCAGAAACTCCTCCTGTCAGTCCATCAATCTTGGGAGGAACTTCACCTTTAGGAAAAACAAAACCACCAGGTTCGAAGGAAGCAACTGCTTTCACCTCAGCATTTTCTATAGCAGAAAGCCAACCGGTAATTCCTCCGGCGGAGTGAGTTACGAGAATATGAGGTCCAATTCGTTTTGATAAGGCCGTTAAAGCAAGATTATCTTCTTTATGGTCGCTTAAGTCGGGAGTCATTTCTCTAAAGAAGACATCCAACGCCTCTTTTCCTTTGGGAAATTGAACACCTTCATTATATTTCGGCCACTGGCCCAACCGCCAAATATCAAACCAAAACATTTCATCTGCTACAGGTTTTATTTCTACGTCTGTAGTGGTCCTTCCGGCTCTACCTCTTCCGGGAAGATCCAATACAAAGTTCTTCCAACCTTTTCGTAGCATCAAGGAAGAAAAACCTTCTCTACCGTCAGGTGTCATTTGCCAACATACACCCGAACCTCCAAAACCATGAACGTAAACAAGAGGCAATTTATTAGGATTGACAGGGACCTGGTAATTGACGAAAGCATGGTCTCCTCTGTAGCTCTGCCCTGTCTCAATCTGCTTTGTCCAGCCAATGAATTTACTGTTATCGTAGACACCTTCTCTTTGAATAGTTTTTCCACCTATAGGAAAGTATCCTTGCTCCTGGATATGAATTGGTTCAGTAGCCATACAAACTCCTGTAAATGCTCCAATCAATTGGAGCAAAATTAATTTTTTCATTTTCTTCACCATGCGAAAACATCGTCTCCGTAATGAAAGACTGAATTTTTATGAGTTTGTGACAAATTGTTTTCTTGTCTCTTCATTAGCCTGCCTTCATTAGCGGTTTTCATCTGGAAAATGGATGTTAAGGATTACGAGAAATTAATAAAAAGCCCAATCTATAAAACACCGAGGCCAACCACTTACTTAGCACTTTTACAAACTTCCTGAATTTGAGCTAATGCATTTAGCGTTCTAGGAAATCCGAGATACGGGACCATAACTTGTAACGCATCTATGAGATTCTGTTTTGTATTTCCTTCGTGAAGATTCCCGTTGATATGACCTCTGAGTTGTCCTTCACAACCTCCCAAAGTTGATATGGCTGCAAAAACAACTAACTCCCTATCTTTTAAAGAAAGCCCGGTTCTAGTATAGAAGTCACCGAAACAGTATCCGGACAAGTCTTTGACGATAAGATTATAAGTTTCAGGTGTTGCTGTCTCATGCATTTTTCTTATTCTGTCACCGAATATTCCGATTTGAACCGCCATACCTTTTTCTAAACGATCTGCGTCTGAGACAGTTGCCTGGGATGGGAGCGGCATCTTTATACCCGACTCACCCATTGCCTTGTTTACGCCAATGAGAGCCTGCTCGACTCGGCCTATCCCAACGTAAGGAGCACACTGATACACCGCCTCTTTAATAAGTACCGGTTTTACTGCAGCGTGTAAAGCTTTGAGAGTGATTTCATGAGCTGCTTCCGGAAGAGCCTGAGTTGTCACACAAGCCAAAAGTACGAAATACTTTTGTTCCGTTGTTAACGTTTTACCTCTTAAATCAAGCGTCAAAAGCCTATTTTTGATATTTAGAATGTCCGGATCTGTCATAAGTTCACCCGATTGAGCCTTTGTTGCAGAAACCCCAAATAAAGCAAGAGAAGCTCCAGCCAAGATTGCCCTGCGATTAAATGCTGATGATTCCATAACGAACTCCTTATAAAAGTAGTTCCAGTCTACGGTGCACGGCTCAAATTTCTTTGTTTAAAAAGCTTGGTCATTGGCCTAAAACTCTTAACCGGCAAATTTCTGAGTAAAACATTTAGTTATGAAAGAAATTAAGAGCCAATATCTTTTGTAGGAGTGTTTCCGAAAAATCGTTTGTATTCCCTAGAGAATTGTTGAACACTTTCATAACCAACTTCAAATGCGGCAGATGAAGCGGAAAATGACTGGAACAACATCAACCGTTTGGCCTCATGTAGCCTGAGTCTTTTCTGATATTGCAATGGAGTCAATGAAGTGACCGCTTTGAAATGAGCATGAAAAGTGGATGTCGCCATACAAGCCATTTCAGCCAATTTTGAAATTTTTAACGGTTCCTTGTAGTGCTCTTTAATCCATTCCACTGCCTTGGCAATCTTATTATTGGGCATCCCATACATGCAGCGTTCCCGCAAATTCCTGCATTGTCCATCAGCCAAAGCAAAATAATGAATTTCTCTAATTATTGAAGGCAGAAGCATCTCGAAATGCTGCGGATTTTCGGTTAACCTGAGTAACCGTTCGAAGGCACTTAAAATTTCGGAACTGCTTTTAGCCACACAAAAAGCGTTTGGTTCATCTTTTGTTTTTGGAAAATTATCCTGCATTTTTTCCATTAACTCTGATAAAAGATGAGGATTAAGTTTTAGCGATAGCGAAATGAAAGGTTTTTCCTGAGTAGCTCCGATAATTCTAAAAGAAGTTGGAATTTCTACCGAAGTTACCACCATCGTTCCTTCGCCGTAGGAGTACTTCATAGAACCCACTTCAACAACTTTATCGCCCTGCAGAATTATTGCCACGGATAAGGTATAGAAGCAGTTTTTGTTAATCGTGTCTTTGTCCAAAAGACTTAAATTAAGTCCCGGAATTTTCTTCCAGCTTTCATCATGGTTTTTGATTTTTTCAGAGACAAGATTCTTCAAACGCTCAGAAAAGAATTCTGTTTCTGAAAGAGTCTTTAAATTCTGAAGTTCTGTCATCTCTGCCATTCTCATAGTTGTACCCATTTTAATTTAATATCTAAGCACAAAAGTGAAGCAAACAATCCTATCCGTTTTTTGCTTAAAACTATGAAAAATTGAGCCGTTAGCTGAAAAGGCTTTTCTCCTCAGTTCTTTTCATTCAATATTGAAAAAAACATA
Source organism: uncultured Turicimonas sp. (assembly GCA_947854175.1). Taxonomy (GTDB): domain Bacteria; phylum Pseudomonadota; class Gammaproteobacteria; order Burkholderiales; family Burkholderiaceae_F; genus Turicimonas. Next base: position 5,060 of record CANTYJ010000002.1, read on the forward strand.
GGAGAACATTGATGCAAAAATATCTTATCTTTGTCCTGGCACTTGCAACCGTCGCATGCTCTGCGAACGAAGTCAAGCCGGAACAGAAAATATATCCAATCGCAAAGCAAGTCGTTACAGAAGCAAATCCTGCAAACTTCACAGGAAAAGTTTATACACGCGGAGTCTGGTCCGCAAAAGCTCCGATGCAAGCTAACGGTGCATTTGTAATTTTCACACCTGGCTCAAGAACATATTGGCACGAACATCCAACCGGACAGTCTTTTATTGTCACTGAAGGAGAAGGTTATGTGCAAGAAGAAGGCAAGCCTAAAGTTGTTCTTCATGCGGGTGACGGTGTCGTGTGTCCACCCGGTGTGAAACATTGGCATGGCGGCAGCAAGGACAAAATGATGATCCAATTCGCTATTTCAGAGAAAGTACCGGGAAAACAAACCGCAATCTGGCATGAACCGGTCTCAGACGAACAATACAATAGTCACTAAGACCCGGAACGAGTATCGAAAAAGTAAAGGATTCCGGCTTTCAAAACAAAATATCCACAACCGGCGCTAGGTCGCAATATTGTGGATATTTAACTAAAAACTGAGTTTTTAATGTGTTGGTGCCGGATTAGAAGCTGTGACGTATTGTCCTGTCAGCCAATTCTTTAACTTTTCGGCATCCTGATTTCTAGCTTTCTTGTTAGGGGAATCTAAAAAGATGATGGCGACATTTTTTCCTCCGATTTCAGTCTGCATAGCCATGCAGTAACCGGCGGCTGTTGTTAGACCGGTTTTTTGCAAAGAGACATCCCAATTATCATTTGCAACAAAACTGTTGGTAGTGCGGCTTGTGACAGACCTTCTTCCTACTGAGAACTGAGCAGATGTTGTGGTCGATAAATCTTTAATAATGTCATACTCAGCCGCACTGGCCAGGAGTCGAGCTAAATCAAGGGCAGAGGATTTGTTTTCGTTATTAAGACCGATAGAGTCATAAAAAACGGAATCAAACATTCCAATCATGGCAGCTTTGGTATTCATATCACGGATAAATTTTGCATATCCTCCGGGATATGTTCTTCCCAAGAAATGAGCTGCTCTATTATCAGAGCTCATTAATGCAAGATGCAGAGCTTGTTTTCTGGAAAGATACATGCCATTTCTTAGTTTGCTTCTGGCGCTAGATCTAACAAAATCTTCTCTTGTCACTTTGAACTTCTGATCCAAAGAAACCCCCGATTCCACAATAACTAATGCTGTCATCAGTTTAGTAATCGAAGCTATCGGCAGGCGTTCATCCGCATTTTTTTCGTAAAGAACATTGTTTGAATCCATGTCGTAAGCCAACACTGCCGTTGTCGCCAGTCCCAAAGGATCTGCGGAACCTCTTAATCCCTGAAGTTGGGCGTATGAAGGTCCTCTAACTCGTCTAACAGCATATTTACGGGAGGATTTCTTCTTTGAAGCAGCAAACTTACGGCTGGTTGATCTTTTACCGGCAGTTTTCCGGACTGATTTATTGGAAGCGGCAACCACTGCTTTTCTTGTCCGTTTCTTGGCTGAAACTTTGACTTTCTTTTTAGCTTTTTTAACTGTTTTTACAGCAGTAGTCTTTGATTTTGCCGGAGTTGCACTGATAACGGGACTAAAAAACAAAGTGCTCGCCAAAAAAAGCGAGCTGATAATACCGGCCAAAAATCGCATTTAACTAACTCCAGGGACTGCCTCTTTTTTCTTTTTTTATTTTGACATTCTTTGAAATTACAAAACAAAAACCTCAATAAAAATTTACAAAAATTTAATGAATCTAACGGATTAAATTTAAAAGAAAATCAAACAGAAGGTTTTCTCCAAATGGATTAGTAGTAACACTTAGATAACATCTATCCATACCATTTTTTGATTAATTCAAACCTTCAGGATTTTAAATAGAGTAAATCATTTCAAATGCAATCCGATATATTGCCTACGAACAACTCTCGGACCAGCAACTCAGTTTCCGGGCTTATTTAAGCAAGAAAACCTGTTATTTCTGAGAGGCCTTTTAAATAATCGGAAATTCTCTTTCAATATAGGGACGTTCTATTTTTAATTGCTTGAAAATAAAGATAAAACTGGCCTAAAAATGAAAAAATGGGCGTCCGTTTGGTATAATTGAATTTGCAACAACAACATACAAACAAGGCACCCATTATGACTAAGTATTTTACACCTTCTTCTCAACTTCCGCTGGATTTTTCCGGATATTTTGAGAAACATCTGGATAAATCCTTTAACCCTCTGATGAGGCTTAAAGAATCTTTCAATTTTGAAGATTATCGTCAACTACTGACGGCTCTTCTAGAAAGGAATAAACCCAAAAAGCTCTGTTCTTCGGGACGCAGGCCGATGGATCCTATTTTTATGCTTAAGGTTTTATTTCTGCAACGGCTTTTTGGTCAGTCCGATAACGAATTCGAAAAGACAATGACAGCAGACCTCAGAGTAATGCTATTTCTTGATGTTTACAATTCGGAGGAGGCACCGGATGCAAAGACAATTTGGAAATATCGGGGACTTTTCTCGCGGCTTCAGGTCTTCGAGCAACTATTTGATTTTGATTTAGAAAGCATTCGTTCACAAGACGTAAGAGTTGGCGAGGAAATAGTTGCAATTGACTCAAGCTTTATGGAAGCTCCCAAACAAAGGAATTCCAGGGAAGAAAACAAAATAATTAAACAAGGCAATGGAAACCAGTTGTGGTCAGACAAACCGCATAAAAAACGTCATAAGGACATTGATGCTCGATGGACCAAGAAAAGACAGCAGAGTCATTATGGTTATAAGCTGCATACAACCGTTTGCCTTTTAAGCAAATTTATCACTGATATTTATGTCACATCGGCTAATGTTCACGATGCTCCGGCTGCTGAAAGATTAATCAAGAATCTGACACTGAGAGAAGATGTTTTAGCCACTCCCGACCATGAGTACGATTTTAGCGCACCCAAACTATTAGCTGACGCCGGCTATGTCGGCCCAACTATTGAAAATCTCGTCTATGACAGAGGCTGGATGCCGATGATATGCCAGAAAGGTTCTCGTAATAATCCATTATCTGAAGAACAAAAGAAAGAAAATCGTCGAATCTCTTCAGTTAGATGCAGAACAGAGCATGTCTTCGGTTTGATAGAAGGAGCATTCAAGGGGTTAGTTACTAGAGCCATTGGAATTAACAGAACAATGGAGATAGGCGCGCTGACCGCTTGGGTATACAACCGATATCGATATTACCAGCTGACATCGTAGTTGAATAACCCTTTTGAATCCAAATAATCGAGAAATCGAGAGATTGGTGCGCCCA
>CANTYJ010000003.1 GCA_947854175.1 uncultured Turicimonas sp.
TTGAGACTCCAGTATGGTTGAACCTAATTTGATTGAATACTACGTGATAGGATGTCTACGTTTCCCTTCCAGTCTTTATTTGGAAGAAAACTGTGGGTTCAAATATCGTTTGATCCAACTGATAAAAGCTGGCATGCACTTCAAGAAACAAAAATCGCTATAGTTTCTACTGGATAGACTATAGCGTTTTTTATTCATTCCCGAACAAAAAACTACTCACAGAATCCGGCTTGTTCCCGTTGTTTGAATGATCCATCTTCTTACAGAGGGCTGAGAAGTTATTTTGCTTTGCCACACTAATGCCTAAGAACCTCTGGCTTCAAACTTTAAGCCGGGTATAGACAACCTAAAACACGAAAGCCCTTTGCTCCGGTTACGGCCGGAAGATTCCCGGGCCTGTGTTCAATGAACTGTTTTGCAAGCCATGCAAAAGCTGCTCCTTCAACACTTTGTGTCTCAATTCCCAACATATCCGTTGATCCAACTTTTATATCTCTGAAAGCATTTTTTAATGTCTGCATTAGCAGAGGATTTAATGCACCGCCTCCGCAGACAAAGATTTCTTTAACAGACGGACAAAAGTCAAGGATTGACTTTTTAATAGAACACACAGTCAATTCCAATAAGGTACGTTGAACATCTGCTTTCGGTACTTTTTGAATGGACTTGCTTTCTAGCCAATCTAAATTAAATAATTCTCTACCGGTACTTTTAGGGGGCACTCTTCTGAAATAAGGTTCTTTTTCGAACAGTTCAGTTAACAAAACTTGATTAATCTTTCCGGAAGCGGCCCAACGGCCGTCTTTATCGTATCTTTCTCCGAAATGTTTCATAATCCAGGCATCCATCAACATATTGCCCGGACCACAATCAAATCCAAAAGTTTCTTCGCTCTTTCCTGCTCCTCCGATATATGTGACGTTACTGATTCCCCCGATATTAACAATGGCACGGGGCTCTTGAGAGGAAAACACGGAATAATGAAACGCTGGTACCAATGGAGCTCCCTCGCCTTCGGCTGCCATGTCTCGGTGTCTAAAATCGGTTATGACATCAACCTCTGTTAACTCAGCAAGCAGGGAACCATTAATAAGTTGCGTAGTTGCTCCAAACTGCGGATTGTGACGGATAGTTTGCCCGTGTGCACCTATAGCTCGGACATCTTTCGGAGCTAATTTTAGTTTTGACATGAGATTATTGGCCACTAAAGCATATAGCTCTGACAGCTCATTTGCCGCTTTTTGGCTTCGGTTAATTTCATCAAACCCGGGAGAGCACAAGTTTAACAACTCATTTCTGAGTTTCTTAGGCAATTCTTCCGATTCTATTCCGATAACCCGGGGTTTTTCTTCATAAAAATCCACGGCCACAATATCGACACCGTCCAGACTTGTTCCGGACATTGCTCCGAAATATACTGTCATAAAAAATTGACCTCACAAGGAGGTCTTTCTCAAGAGATTTAATTAATTTCCAAAAGTTGGCACTGCGGTGTGATTCTGGGCCAGGTTGTAGCGGCCAAGAAGTGCTAGTTGTCTCTTTATCGGTGCAGTTGCAACATCAAATTTTTCTTTGACATCTCCGACAAGAGGTTCTCCTGTTCGAAGATCTGCTGTAAGAGGATTGACCTGCTGGCCGTCTTTCTTTAACTCATAATGCAAATGAGGACCTGTCACCATACCTGTACGGCCAACGTATCCGATAAGCTGGCCTTTTTTAACAACGGCCCCTTCCTGAATGCCTTTAGCATATTTGCTCATGTGAGCATAAATGGAGGAATAACCTGAACCATGGTTAATTTCAAGCCAATAGCCATAACCGCGCCTCTGATACCGCTTCGTGACGATTTTGCCGTCGCTGGCGGCATAAATCGGCGTTCCTGTCGGTGCCGCTAAATCAATTCCCCAGTGGGGACGAAGCCGCCCGGTGACAGGATGCTTACGGACACGGTTGAATGTAGAAGTCAAGCGAGCCTCACAGGGGAGCCTTAGAAAAGTCTTTTCAACGCTCTTCCCGTCTGAGTTGAAATAGCCTCTGACGTCATCGTTTTCAAACCAGTAAGTCTCAACTGTTTTGTCTTTACCGTAGTACTCTAAAGCCAATAGGCGACCGGCTCCTAGGTCGGCGCCCTCAATCTGACGTCTTTCATAAATAACATTAAAAGAGTCTCCGGCCTGAACATGACTGAGTTCGATATTGTCTCGTAACTGCTCTTTAACCTGTTTCATGACATTGGCAGGAATCTTGGCCTGATTGGCTGCGCTGTCGATCGTCGTTCTTACGTAAGCTGATGCTGCAACGGGTAACGTTGTAAAATCACCGGTCTTATTGGCATGCGTAAATTTTGATTTACCCGAACTCTTTCTAATCTCAAAGTAAGAGACATTCTCGGATAAAGAATCAATAGGACGGAAAAGTTTCAAAGCGATTACTTCGCCCTTTGGTGTAATTTTTGCCTGAATAATTCTTCCCGGAATTAATTTTGCAAATGGATTTTCTTTTCTTTTTATGGAATTTACATAGCGCTTAAAAGCATTGTCCTTGATGCCTAAGCGTTCAAAAATTTTGTTGCTGTTATCTTTACTCCTGATGATGGTCTCTGCATACACATGATCCATCTCGCCCGCCCATTCCTGAATGAGCTCACTCAGATCAACTTCTCCTGCTCTTTCGAGAACTTTAGTCTGACCCTTTTGTGTTGCGGAGGTCGCCGGCGAAGATACAAACGTTGACAGCGAAAATGTCAAACAGGTCACCCCAAACAGCTTGATGAGCGTTTTAATGGAAATCTTCACGGCTTATTCTCTCTAACAATTAAAAATAAAACTCCTTTCCCCTTGCCGTTTAAAAATATACTTAGACGTTAGAATTACGGTTTGGATTGGAATAAGGCCTTTCACTGCTTTACTTAAAGCGACGCAATTATAGTGAATAATTCTTTTTCAGTCTTTTATCGAAAACCTTACCTTTTTTCAGGATGTTTCTAACGATGTCTGATACAGTACAAGACAAAAAACTGCCCGTCTCTGATAAAGTCAAGAGCGCCATGGCCTTAATAAAAAGAGGAGTGGACACACTTCTCATTGAGGATGAACTTGAACAAAAATTAGCGAAATCAGAAGCTACGGGAAAACCCTTACGTATCAAATTAGGGTTAGATCCAACTGCCCCTGACATTCATATTGGACATACAGTTGTCTTAAACAAATTAAGACAATTCCAGGATCTCGGCCATACCGTTATCTTTTTAGTTGGCGACTTCACCAGCGCTATCGGTGATCCTTCAGGCCGCAATGTCACACGTCCACCGTTGACTAGAGAACAAATTGAAACCAATGCCAAAACTTATCTCGATCAAGCTTATTTAGTTTTGGATCCGAATAAAACAGAAGTCCGGTTTAACTCAGAATGGAGCAACAAGCTAGGTGCTGACGGACTGATCAAATTAGCTTCCCGCTACACATTAGCCCGTTTGCTCGAGCGGGATGACTTTGCAAAACGCTATAAAGAAAACGCTCCTATCGCTATGCACGAGCTTCTGTATCCTCTCATGCAGGGATACGATTCAGTTGTCTTGGAAGCCGATGTTGAATTGGGCGGCTCCGACCAGAGATTTAACCTTCTGGTAGGTCGTGAATTACAGCGTCAGTACGGCCAGGAAGCCCAATGTATCATTACTATGCCCCTTCTTGTCGGCCTTGACGGTGTCAACAAGATGAGTAAGTCAAAGCACAACTATATCGGTATCACAGAAGATCCGAACGAAATGTTTGGAAAAGTTATGTCTATCTCCGATGATCTGATGTGGAATTGGTATGACTTGCTTTCTATGAAAAGTAATGAGGACATTGCCCAACTGAAAAAAGAATGTGCTGAAGGCAAAAATCCACGTGACGCCAAAGTTCTCCTGGCAAAAGAAATCATTACCCGCTTCCATAATGCCGAGGCTGCTGACGCCGCTGAACAGGAATTTATCAATCGCTTCAAGAAAGGCGCTGTACCGGCTGATATTCCGTCAGTTACTGTTAAAGCAGAATCTTCCGAGGTTGCATTAGCCAAAGTTCTGAAAGAAGCAGGCCTTGTTCCGACAACGGCTGAAGGCTACAGAAATATTGAACAGGGTGGCGTTCACGTCAACGGTGAGAAAGTGTTGGAAAGAAATTTCAAGATCCAGCCGGGAACCTACACTGTGCAAGTTGGTAAGCGCAAGTGGGCTCAGATTACATTGGCTCAATAACCTATGATTGCATTACTGCAGAGAGTAAAACAAAGCAGTTGTCTTGTCGACGGGCAAACCGCCGGAAGCATCGGCAAAGGTATTCTTTTACTTGTTTGCGCACAGAAGGAAGATACAGTTGAGGATGCAATTGCTTTGGCAAAAAAGGTTCTTAAATTCCGCATTTTTGAAGACGATGCGGGCAAAATGAACCTCAGTACGTTGGATGTCAATGGAGAGGTTTTGGTTGTATCTCAGTTTACTTTAGCTGCTGATACCAACAGTGGCACGAGGGCAAGCTTTTCTCCTGCGGCAGAACCTGACCTTGCAAAACGTTTATATGAACTCTTCGTGGAAGAAGTAAGACATTCCGGTCTTAAGACACAGACAGGTGTGTTTGGTGCTCACATGGAGATATCTTTAGTCAATGACGGACCTGTCACTTTTTGGTTACAGGTCCCAAAACGCAAATGAGGAACTAAGGTGGAAAGTATTTTTAGAGTTTGGAGTCAGTCTTTCGTTGAAGGACAAAGAATTCCGGAAGGTTTTGCTTTTGCCAAGATCTCGACCAACCCCGCAGAACATACTGTCCCTGCAGGCAACAGAAATCCTCAAATATCCTGGTCAACACCCCCTTCAGGTACAAAATCTCTGATTCTTTTGTGCACTGATCACGATGTTCCGGCTGATTTTTCTGATGCTAATCAGGAAGGAAAAGCCATTGCTTTTGATGCTCCGAGAACTGACTTTCACCATTGGGTATTAGTGGATATTCTTCCGGAAGAAGGCTGTATTGACGCAGGTACACTTTCAAAAGGAATCGCTCTTCATGGCAAGAAAGGACCGGCGTGTGCAAACGGAATGAGACAAGGACTCAATGACTATACATCCGCTTTTGAGAACGACCCTGAAATGAAAGGGAAATACTACGGCTATGACGGTCCTTGCCCTCCGTGGAATGATGAAAGGCCGCATAAATATGTTTTTTACGTATATGCCGTCGATTTCCCACTTTTACCATTAGAAGGTGACTTCACTGCTCAGGACGTCATGAGGGCAATGGAAGGTCACATTCTTGCATCCGGTTCGATAACAGGGATTTATTCTTTGAATCCTTCCGTTTCAATTTAAACCCGATTCAATTTGAAAAGCCTTAGTTCCGTGAACAGGGATTAAGGCTTTCTTCGTTTGAGTAGCTACTAGGGAACTAAAGCAATTTGCTCCAACCCTGATGTTTCCGGTAAACCAAATGCAATATTCATTGCCTGAACAGCCTGCCCTGAGGCGCCTTTTACCAGATTGTCTTCGACTACAAGGATAATGAGGAAATTAGGTTCTTTCCGATATAAAGCAATTCGGACATAGTTAGATCCTCTCACCATTCTGGTCTCTGGTAGTGCGCCCTGCGGCATAACATCGACAAACGGCTCGTTTGCATAACGCTCTTCGTAAACCTTTTGGAAGTTGACTTCTTGTCCTTTTCTGGTCAACTGGACATAGATAGTTGAGAAAATTCCACGAATAGTTGGAAGCAAATGAGGAATAAAACTCAAGCTAACCGGTTCACCTGCAAATTCCGTCAGTTGCTGAACTATTTCCGGAGAGTGTCTGTGACCGCCGACCCCATAAGCTTTAAAATTGTCAGAGGCTTCGGCACAGAGGTTGCTGACAGAGGCTTTTTTTCCTGCGCCGCTGATGCCGGATTTACTATCAGCAATGATGGTCTGTTTGATATCGACAATGTCACCGATTCGTTTATGAAGTTCAAGTAACGGTAGAAGGCCAAGTTCGATAGAGGTCGGATAACAACCTGCCATTCCGAAAATCATGGCATCCTTCATTTGTTCACGCATTGTTTCAGGTTGTCCGTAGACAGCCTTTTCCATCATCTCAGGGCATGCATGATCCATTTTGTACCATTTTTTGAAAGCTTCTAAATCTTTGAGTCGGAAATCAGCAGCTAAATCAATAACTTTTACTCCGTTAGCGACCAGCTCACGGGCCATTGACATTGCTACACCGTGAGGAGTAGCAAAGAAAACCACGTCACATTCTTTAAGGGGGGCATCTTTAGGATCCTGAAAAACCAGATCCACCCGCTTACGCAAAGAAGGATACATGTCTGCAACATGAGTTCCTGCATCACTACGGCTGGTTATGGTAACGATCTCAGCGTAAGGATGTTGTGACAAAAGTCTCAGTAACTCGATTCCTGTGTAGCCGCTTCCGCCTACGATTCCAACTTTAATTTTTTTCATTTTTTTGCTTGTAAACTTGTCCGGGATTTTAAGTTTCTTAAACACGATAAGTTTAAGACAAACTTCCTTAGAAAGAATGCTCCATGACGGAGCATCCTTTGTTTTAAAGTACTAGCTGGTCAATTTTTCGCTACGATATCTTTAAGTTCCCTACGCAAAATCTTTCCGACAGGTGTTTTCGGAATACTGTCAACAAAAATAATTTCTTTAGGAACTTTATAACCGGTTAGGTTCTGACGACAGAACGCAATCACTTGTTCTTTGGTCAAAGTAGGATCTTTTTTAACAATAACCGCCTTTACCTTTTCTCCGGATTTTTCACTCGGTACACCGACAACTCCACACTCGAGGACTTCTGGCATAGACTGGAGAACAGACTCAATTTCGTTTGGATATACGTTAAATCCCGACACCAAAATCATGTCTTTCTGACGGTCTGTAATAGTTATACGTCCGTTGGTATCCATATTCCCAATGTCACCGGTTCGCAACCAGCCATCACGGATGGTAGCTGCCGTTTCATCAGGTTTGTTCCAGTATCCTTTCATAACCTGTGGCCCGCGGACACAAATCTCACCGGTGCATTCATCTATCTCATTGGCTGTTGTCCACTGTCCCAAATCTTTAAATCCTTCACCACGAATTGAGACTTCAGTTGACGGGAATGGGAAGCCTACAGAACCGTTCCATGGTGTATTCATAGGATTGGCTGAAACGCCCGGAGACGCTTCTGTCAAACCATAGGCTTCAATAATGTGGCCTTTCGTAACAGCGAACCATTCTTCTGCAACCGGCTTTTGTACCTGTGTTCCGCCACCGACGGTTAATTTCAGCATAGAGAAATCAAGATTCTTAAACCCATCAGCATGTAGCAGACCGTTAAACAGCGTATTGACTCCGCAAACAACAGAGAACTTCTGTTTTCCCCATTCTTTAATTAACGACTTCAAATCTCTCGGATTTGTAATCAGGACACATTTTGCGCCCCACTGAAGGAAGCTGCACATTCCGGTTAAAGAGAAAATGTGGTAAAGAGGTAAAGCCACCATCACGACTTCTTCTTTCTTTTTAAACTCCTTAGAAATCCAAACTCCGGTCTGCATCATATTGGCAAGTACATTTCTGTGTGTCAGCATTGCACCCTTGGATACCCCTGTCGTTCCTCCCGTATATTGCAAAAAGGCAATATCTTCAGAGTTAATATCAACCGGTTTGTACCCCTTTTGTGCACCGATACTCAAAGCCTGAAGGAAGGTTTGAGCATGAGGGAGGTTAAACGGAGGAACTACTTTTTTAACTTTTTCCAGAACAAAGTTAATGATTTGTCTTTTCGGGAAAGACAACATATCACCGACTTTTGTTGTCACGACATGTTTAACCGGTGAGCCGGCAGCAATCTTCTCGAAAGTTTTGGCGAAATTTTCAATAATGATGAGAACTTTTGCGTCCGAATCTTTAAGAACGCCACTGAGTTCACGGGCAGTGTACAACGGATTGACATTTACGACGATTAATCCTGCCTTCAGGATTCCGAATAAAGCAACGGGATACTGAATCAGGTTGGGCATCATGATGGCAACTCTATCGCCTTTTTGAACGCCTTCCAAGTTTTGTAAGTAGGCTGCAAAAGCGGAACTCTTTTCATCCAGTCCTTTGTAGGAGAGCTTGGAACCGAAATTCTCAAAGGCCGGATGGTCTCCATATTCTTTTGCAATTTTTTCTTCGAAGTCAGGAAGAGATGAATAAAGATCCGGATTTATTTGTGCCGGTACACCCTCCGGATAATTTCTAATCCAGGGGAAATCAATATGTTCAGACATGTTTTTTTCCTAAATAACTGCTTATTCCTAAATGGAAAAACCTTTGAGACTGGTTGTCCAAAGGTTTTCAAGCAAAAAACTAAGACTGTTCCGCCAGCTTACCGATATGCTCAGCATATCTTTTAACATCGTCCCAATCCGTGAAATCAATACACATAGTCGGATCTGTCGGGCCGTTAGTGATTTTCATGATGAGCTGAATGCACTTCTTATCAAAGAAATTCAAGTTAGGGTAATCAATCTTACCGGCGAAACATTTCAGATCTTTCGGACGCCAAGGAGATCTTGTTAGGAAATTCTGCATGTAGCGGTTGCCTTCTACGGTTGCCTTAAAGGGGGAACGGGCAACTACGGTAACGTTAAACATCGCATTTGGCTTTCTATCCAGTCTTGTGCAATTATTGCGGACAAATTCATATACCTGAGGATGGTAGGTACCATATAAAACTGGGAATCCGCAAAGGACAAAGTCGTGTTTATCCCAATCTACTCCTTCCAAAAGAGCTTCGCTAACAGGCATGACAGTAACGTTATGACCCATTTCTTTTAAATGGTCCTCAATAGTCCTGACCATACGTGCGGTATGACCTTTTCGGGAGTAGTAGACAATCAAAATATTTTTCATTAATTTCTCCGAGGAGCCTAGGAGCAAAATTAGCTCCGGCACACTTAATAATAATCCTCTGTATACAACTGCTCTAGTTTACATGTATCAACATTTTAGCAGTTATAGTATTTCTCATAGTACTGTCTTAAAAAGAGTAATTCTCTATAAGGAACAGCTATTTGTGGAGTAGAATTCTGACACTACATTTTTATGGTAAATAACTAAGATTTATGGCAAAAGAAGATCTATTAGAGATGGTTGGAGTTATCACGGAAGTTTTACCGGATGCCCGTTATCGCGTCACACTCGAAAATAATCACGAGTTGATTGGTTATGCGAATGGAAAAATGAGAAAGCATCATATTCGTATTCTTGCCGGTGATAAGGTTGCCGTTGAGATGTCACCTTATGATTTGACTAAGGGACGCATCACCTATCGATACATCGAAGGACGTCCTCAGTCTACTTCTTCGACTACTACTAAAAAGAAGTAATCTGACACAGAAGTTTTCTGTTTCGACTGATGAAAATCCTGGCGTTAAGTGCCGGGATTTTTGTTTTTATGTAGTAGTTTTCAGACGTTGTTAAGTAAAACGAACCTGTAATCACCGGAACAATATAACTTTGATCTTCTTTTAAAACAACAGTCCTATTTTGCTTTCAAAATTTAAAGGAAGAAATTCTCTCGGATAACTTGAAGCTTTTTTACAAATTTTAGAACTTCATCGTGGCATCAAGCCCAAACTTCATGAGATCGAGTAGAGGGTTGGGTTGCCCCGTCCCCCTCTCACAGCACCCACCGTACGGTTTCGTAGTGGGCGTTTCATTAACAAATCGCCATAAAGCGGAGAGACTATAACCCTAATCTGGCGAAACGGGCGTTCTTGATGGT
>CANTYJ010000004.1 GCA_947854175.1 uncultured Turicimonas sp.
AAGACTACCCACAGCGGTAAAGTAAACAATAAGCACCGGCTCAAGAAAGTTGCCTACAGACCAAAAGATAAGAGTAACCCAAAGAGCTGTAGCGCTTGTCACTCTGAAGAGCTTGAAAATATGGGGCAAAAAGTCGAGGAACTAAAGACAGCCCTTAGTACGGACTTTCATAATGCTCTTGATGCCATTTGTGAGACCCACGCCCACAATATCTTCCGTTGTACAAAATGCGGCCGCTACATTTATATGACCGACCCCGGTGAAGACCATCCTGTTCTTCCTTCCAGAGAAGTCAGTACCAATACCCTCATCGGTTTCTCCTACATGATGTATATGGGACTTCCCATTGAACGGGCCTCCTCGTTCTTTGAGAAGAAAGCTCTTCTTGGCTCTGATACCATCAACGTATCGTTGCATGATTATGCCAGGGTCTATCTTGCTCCTCTTTATCATGGGCTGGTCAGCAAAATCAAAGAGCAGGAGATTATTTATGCTGATGAGACTCCGTGGAACTGTCTGCAGGATCAAGGCAGAGGGAAGTTACCGGCTGGCACTGAAGAAAAGCCAAAAAGATCGACAAACTATATTCTCTCGGTTAGTTCCGTAGCCGATGCTAAGGAAAAAATCCATCTCTTTAATTATTTGCCGACCCGCTCAGCCAAGAGTATGTCAGACTTCTTAGACAAGGACTTTAAGTTCAAAGTTCTTGTCACCGACGGCTATCAGAGCTATGAGAACATAATGAAAGAGCATCCGGGAGCTGCCCATCAGAGCTGTCTGGTTCATTTCCGGAGAGCTCTTCTTGATGCACTTAGGATAGACGCACAGGTAGCCGAATCTGAAGAACTCTCAGGGGCCCAACTTAAAAAGATCCTCGAAGAGAAAATGATGAGCCAAACCAAGGTTGAAGATCTCTATGAGATCTATACGGCCCTGGCATCAATCTTTAGCTGGGAGCCCCGAAAAAAGAAAGCTCCTCTCGGAAGCCGGCGACGCAAACAAGCTCATAAAGCTCAGAAGATGGCCTTCGATATCATTAGGAGAAATATCCACGAGCTCAGCCAAGATCGGACGATCCAAAAAGGTTCTAAGTGGACGACGAGAAAAGGCGACTACATCAGTAAATGCTGCGCCTATTTCTTAAATCATGAGGAACAGCTCGGCTACTTCACCACGGATGACAGAGTACCGATTGATACTAATCCGGTGGAGCGTCTCATCAGGACCATCGCCTGCTATAGAAAGTCGTGCTGGTTTAAACACAACGCTGACTATAGCCAGGACATGTGCATGATTATGAGTATTTATGCCACATTGCAAGCCAATGGGGTAAAAAATCCTATCGAACTGCTCCAAAGCTACTCGACAGAACTTTATAAGCACATGTATGAGAATCTTCTCTATATAGAAGAGCGCAACGGCGCTGTCTCTAAAAACGATTTGTTAAAGAAGCGACTCAGAATTGTTAAGAAAGGCTCCGGGGAGGGCGCACCGACTCTCGAGGCTCTTCGTGAGGGCTTTGACTACTCCGTCTGGTTTGACCAAATCTTCAATCCTTAAGATATGCTTCTATCGTAAAGGAACGGCAGTGTCTTTACTGCCGTGTGATAGGATGTCTACAAACAGGACTCTGTGCATCTTCGAATCAGGATCCAGTAGTTTTTCTATCTATTCCAATCCCAGGGCTTGTAAGACTTTTAAAAAATCTACACTAGTCTTCGCATTTAGCTTCTTTGCTGCGACGCCCCGATGAATCTGAACTGTGCGCTCACTAATATTTAATTTATCCGCAATTACTTTATTCATCAATCCCTTTGCCGCCAAGGAAACAACTTCTTTTTCTCTTTGAGTCAGAAGGTTATAACGATCTTCAATATTCTTTAATTCTTTATCTGTTTTCTTCTTATCAAGATTCTTTTGGACAGCGTTATGAAGTGCGTTTATCAGTAATTCGTCATCGACAGGTTTCTGCAAAAAATCCACTGCCCCTCTTTTCAAAGCATGAACCGCCATGTCCACATCTGCATGACCGGATAAAAAAACAATAGGTAGATCGACATTCAGTTCCTGCAAGTGCAACTGCAATTCCAATCCGGACATCTTTGGCATTCGAATATCCAAAAGAATACATCCGGCTCTAGTATTGTCATCATTTTCAAGAAACTCTAAGGGATTTTTATATCCGGCCACTTCCCATCCATCTTCCTCTTCTAAAAGAAATATGAGTGAAGAACGCATAACGTCGTTATCATCTATGATTCGAATCAACGGCAATCTATTGTCTGTCATTTGTACCTTCTTGTTGATCAATAAAAAGCGGTAAAGTTAAAATAAAACTCGCTCCCCCATGAGGGTTCGGCTCTGCATCCAACCTCCCTCCTAGTCCCTCTGCTATGTATGTACATATTGTCAACCCAAGACCCATTCCTTGTTTTTTCGTTGTGAACAAGGGTTTGAAAAACCTTTTAATGTCTTCTTTGGATACGATCTTCCCATTGTCTCTTACAACTAGTACAGCAAATTTATTTTCTGTTTTAAGAGATACGGAAATATGAGGAGAACTTGTTACCGCAATGGCTTCGGCAGCATTTTTCAGAAGGTTAATTATCACAAGTTCAATTTCAAAAAGATTCACTTCAACTTGGATAGGTTCGGATGAAATGGAAACTGTAAGCTTTCCCGAATACTCATAAGAATTCTTAAAGGTTAAGACAGTCGAACTCAATAGCGAATTCAACTGAACAACTTGTCTCTCGGCGGATGAGTTTTTTGCGTACTGACGGACTTGTTCAACAATTTGTGCCGCTTTATCAGATTGAGCGACGATCACCTCAAGAACGGAACAACAACTTTCCAAATCAAGCTGATTGTTTTTTCTTGCTCTTTTAACTAAACCTCGGGAATAATTTCGTATTGCCCCTAAGGGTTGTTTTAATTCATGTGCAAGCAAAGCTGATAGCTGGTTTAAACTCTGGAATTTTTCGAGATCCTGCAACCTTTCTCGGGTAGCGCTCATCTCTTTAGAAAATCGGACCTTCTCCTCCATGAGTTTCGCAATACTCTTAGTTTTTCTCCTGACTTGTAACTCTACAAGGATTCCATGAACAAAAATCAGGAAGAGGACGGAAACAAAACCCCAGACCCAATATCTGTGTGCATATAAAAAGTCTTTAAATGATTGATCTTCCATATGAGCATAAGGTCCGGTGCGTGTGTCAATCAATACATTTCTGATCCCCTGAAAGTTATTTGGAGGGAAACTCCACTGTAAGTGCCCGGCCATAGGGGTATTTAAGGCGGCCGCGGTTGCCTTTCTGATCATTAGTAAATCATCATCACTTAAGGACGCCAAAACCCAGCCGGGATAAAGAGAGGTTGTCCGGAGACAATTTAGACCATCTCCAGCTTTAGGTTCTACAACAGAAAAATGTTTGACTAATTGCGGACGTCCTTCAGAAATCTCTTCTAAAGCACACGCAGGCAATATTGCTACAGCATCAGAATCTCCATGAATTTTCTCTAAAAGGTCGTAGAGATTTCCTTTAACAGGTATGACTCTTTTAAAAAAATTCTCTTCCTTAAACCCCTTGTCATGCAGATATCCTTTAAACACCAAATTAGCTTCTTCTGCAACTTCGGATCTATAGAGGGTTTTATTTTTTAGTTCAATAAGATTAGGTGTGACCTTTTCCTTTGGGACCACCAACGTAGCAGCTAACATATGTTCTGCATCTACCGCTCCGTCTCTCACTAACCCTATGAGCGGTCGGACTGAAGGAGCCCTTTCTATGGTTGCAAAAAAAGGAGAATTTACTAGAACCAGATTAAATTCTTTACTGCGGACAGATTTTTCCATCTGCTTCCAGTCTAAATACGTCAGACTGACGCTTCTAGGATGAAATTCTCTTCTTAGTTTATCCAGTAAAATCGCCTGAGCAGCCTCATTTTCCTCTAGATGATTTGACTGAAGAACTCCAATTTTTATTGGTGGCTCCGTGCTTGAGACCCAGACTGTGGACATTACGCATGAAGGAATCCAAAGAAGTAAAAAAACAAGTGTCCTTAGCATACTTAGAGTAAGTCTTTTTTGGCGAATATCACATAACCTATTACTAAAAATAATAAGGAAAAGAAAAGATAGAAACTAAACGAATAAAGAATAAAATTAGCCGCCCCAAAAATATCAAATATGAAATATGAAGCCGGACCAATAACCGAAAGGACCGGATCAAATAAAGAAATTGCGGCAATTTTGAAAATTTGTATTGGGTTGGCGAGGATGAACCCATAAATAACTTCTTCAGGGATCATTGCCTTAATCATCAATCCCAAAAGAGCAATATCCAAAAGAGCAATAAAAAACAACCAAACTAATAAAGCGACTCCAAGCCCAACTTCCTGAGATTTAACTACGGAAGAAATAAAAAAACTAAGAGAAACGTAAAATAAGGTACTTCCTATTAAAAGACCGGTGTATAAGAAAAGAAGTTGAGCCGGGGCAGTTCCAGTCTTTATAAGACTCAATATTGCCGCCAGAATCATGGAAATAACGAGAGGAACACTTAATGTGATAAACCGAGAGAAGAATTTAGAGAAGTAATACTCTTTCAAGGAAACGGGAAACGAAAGAAGATATTCAAAAACATTACTTTCTTTTTCTTTAACTAAGGTTCGGACTGTACTTACAAGAACAAAAACGGGAATTATCAGATTGCAGCCCTGAATGAAAATAAGTAGGGGTCTTGTCAGCCCGGTGAACCCTGCAACTCGGCTATCTGAAATGCCGGAAGCAAAAAGTGTTCCCATCGCAGAGATAACTAACAAACAATATATCCAAAACCACAACGATCGGCCGGAAGCTTTCAAATCCAGACCGAGCATAATTCCGAAATTATTCATGAACAGCCCCAATACTCTTGTACGATCTCTCAGTGCATTTTTGCCTTTTGCTTTTCTTCTTTAATCGTTGTCACTTCTAGAATTGCCTGCTCCAGAGACAACTTTTCCCGATCTTTTTCTTTAACAGAACCTTTCTCTAAAACTCCAATCCCATACGACATTGGTGTGACAAAACCTTTAATAATGTCTGCATCTTTCAAATTCAACCAGCTTCCATTTTTAGCATCAGTTGCGTATATTTCTAGATTGGAGAGGGTTTTATTGTTCTCTGTAATCCAGTTCAAAGCGCAACCTAAATCATCAAAGTAATAGCGCTTATTTTCCTTTTTGTCTGTCAATTGAGCACTGAAATACTTATCACTCAATATCATTTTGCAACGGTCACATACTTGGACATCCCACCGTGGTTCTTTTGCCGCTTTTGTCTGTCCGCTATCACAACCGACCATGCCTAGTACTCCAAGAGAAATACCCGACAAAAGTAAAAAATTAAGCAATTTCTTCATCTTTAACAATCCTTCCAAGGTCTAACCAAATATGGCGGTTTAAAACAGCATCAAGTTCATCGGTACGATGGGAAATAAAAATCATCGTCGTATCTTTAAATTCTTTATCAGCAATAATTTGGGCAAAACAATCTCGAGCTTCTGGGTCAAAATTAGCGGTCGGTTCATCAAATAACATCAATGGCGTTTGTCTGGAAAAAGCAATACTTGCCAATAATTTTTGTTTCATTCCGCCTGACAACTTATAAAAAAGCTTGTCCGAATTCGCATTTAAATCAAATTTAAATTTTTCACAGAAATCTATTATTTTCTTTTTATCAAAGCCTGAAGTCAGCGAAGCATAATCTATTAAAGCCCGCACGCTAAACGGCAACGGAGGTGGCAACTGCGGAGTAAATGACAAATAAGACAACGCTTGTTTACGGTTTTTTATTGGATCCGTTCCATTAACAAGGATCGTGCCGCAGTCAGGACGAAAAATTCCCAAAATACATCTAAGGAGCGTTGTTTTTCCGGCCCCATTCTGACCCAAAATTAAAACCTTCTCCCCCGGGGATACTTCGCAATTCAAATCTTGTAGAACCGGATGGGTATCAAAACGTTTATTCAGATGAGATATTTTTAACATAGCTAAATAATCTTTTTTAACCGATGGTCGTATGAAAAGACTTTTCGATTACAAACATCAATACATTTCCCGCACATGGTGCAATCTGTCGAGGTTAGATACACTCCTCGCTTTTCTTTATCCGTAAAAACAACCTTCAGTACTTCAGGAGAAAGGCATTCAGGAGAACACGAACCGCATTTATCACACCGAGAAGTCTGAGCAAAAATTTTGATAGGAGAAATTTTCCCTAATAGCCCAAAAGTAGCCCCGGAAGGACAAACTGTCCGGCACCAAAAACGTTGGAGAAAAAATACTTCAATAATCAAAATGAACACAATAATAATGGCCGTCTCGAAAAGACCATAGATCAATATTCTTGATGTGATGCCAACTAAATTTACGTACTGGTAAACCAGATAACCGGAGAAAAAACTTGATAGAAGAAAGCACGCTGCAATGTAAAACTTCCATTTGGTCGAAGTCTTCTTACGTTTTTTGATTAGCTTTTTTTCAACCAGTTTTTTATGAAGGATTTCTCCCCATTCAGAAAGAAGACCATAAGGACAAGCCCAACTACAAAAGGTTCTTCCTCCCAAAATCGCATAAATAATCGTCACCAAGAGAAAGCCCATGGAAAGGTTTGTAGCTATCTCTCCGTGAGAAAAAATTACCTCAATTCCGGAGAACAAGTCCACCATATGAAATCCCATTAAACGGCTGGCTATCATCGATCCTTCCAAGGCTTGAAGGTCAAAATAATAGGAAAGAACAAAACACAATGCCAGAGCTAAACAGACAAGCCACCTGATAGGCCTAATTTTTGCAGACACTGTGCCATCTAGATTTTTTCGCAACCAAATATGGTGGTCTCCCTGTTTTTTTAATGCCATTGTCAGTTCCTTGTTTTAAATGAGGCGCACTCTCTGGCTAAGGTTTCAAGTTCGGACTGCGGAGTCCTTGTCAGAAGATCTGCCATCATCGTATTTTCGACTTTACCTTGCTTGTATTCTTCTAATTTCTGAAGGTTGTACTCGAAAGACTTTCCTGCGATTGACGGCCCAACCGGTCCATTACCATCTCTTCCATGACAGGCTGAACATTTAACAATATAGAGCAACGATAGGTTTTCCTGCGGAATTACGAAGTTCACTGGTTTGTCTTCTTTATCCCTAGTTTTATTTTGATTTCCTGAAGAAACCTTCTGAGCTCCAGAAGAGTTAGAAACCACCGGTCTATCAGGCTCTTTGGTTCTTGAAACTGGGCTATCCTGTTTCTTCTCAGGCTGAAGACGGACAACTGATTTTGGAGCTTCTTTTACTGAAGAGGCGTCATATATCATGTATACGCTCAAGGATGCGAAGATAGCACAACCTGCAATTGCTAAAATCGTTCTCGATTTCATTTGGTTCCTCCATCGTATTTAGATTCAAGTGCCGGTTTATTGCTCGAATGCACCTCGGCGTTAAATCTGGCTAAGTCTTGGGCGATAAATTGTTTTTCCTGTTCGGTCATCCTTTCGACCAAACTAGTCATAAGAACATTGGCATCTTTTTCATTGTGGTACTTCTCCATCATTTCGAGGACTTCTTTTTTATTCTTACCAATCAAAGAAGGGCCAATCACTCCGTTTGCATAGTCATCGTGGCAGGCAGAACAAAAAACAATAAATTCTTTGCTTAATCTTTGTTGTAGTAATCGAGCATGTATTGAAGCGTAGGGTGTGTTTCGGACAGCAACGTTCACCTGCACATTTTTAACCGCTTGAGTGATTTCTTGCCCCTCGGGGGCATACTGAATTATCGATTCTCCGCGGATATCAAAAGTTCTGAACTTATCGTGATTGGATTCGTTTTTACCGGTCGCTTTTACTATCGTGATTGTTCCCGGGCTCTTGGGAGAGAGAACAGTGATATCTGCACTTTCCTGCGGTTTATCACATCCAGCAATAAAAGAAATCGTGATACAAGCGAAGCAGATTATAAGTTTTTTCATTTTTACCTTTTCTGTGAGTAAACTTGTTCGTATGTTCCGGCAGGCAAGATCTCAATGATTTTCTCCGGACAAACTTCTTGACAGGCACCGCAGCCCACACATGCAGGCCCTATTTGCGGCTGTCCGTCCACAAGTTTGATAGCCTTATCGCGTTTTTCGACTTTGCAAACTAATAAACAAATTTCGCAGACCTTCCCCACTTCTTTTCCTAACTTCTCGTTGAGCTCTTTTTCCAACTCAGTACGATTGCCATGATTAATTATTCGTTGGATTTGTTCTGTTTTTAAAGGAACACCCTTGTGGTTTAAACATCTTTCAGGGGCATTGAGAGTGGCAATCCCCATATGGACTTGTTCTATTTTTTGAACTTTATCGTCCAAAGCTCCGGAAGGGCAACAAAGAATACAAGGGAAAAGATCACAAAGATAACAACCACGTTCCCAAGGATCAATATATGGAGTGGCGGTATTAATGCCTGCTGAGAGATCTAAAAGTTTCAAAGACTCAAAGGGACAGACTTGAATACATTGCCCGCACTTTATGCATGAGGCTAAAAAATCTTCCTCACCCAAAGCTCCCGGCGGTCTTAACAACGGATGTCCATTTGCCTGCTTTGCCAAAAAGGTTATACCGATGCCACCACCGGTAGCCAAGGCAGCGATGCCTATGGCTTTGATAACGTCGCGCCGTTCAATCTTGTTCATATTAATCCTCCGGCCGCACACGGGGAGAGGCGTCCCGGGCTACTAATTCAGGTTCTGAGAAAGGCATTAATTTCCAGAGCATATTAAGAAGCTCAATGGCAGGCGAACCATAAAACACTTTAGCTCCCGGCTTGTATTGCCACAAACGATCAGCATACATGTGCTGCTCAAAAGGAATATCTCCTATGCCATCTTTATTCCGATCAAATCCTTGATAACTATCCCAATAGTTTCCACTCCATTTATTTAATTCAATTTTGCTTTCAGGAGTGTCATTGACTACATCATCGATATTTCCTTTAATAATATTATTTTCAAAAATACTTCCGAAAAGAGTTCCGTGCAGATGAAAAGCCACTGAATTAAATTCGATTAGATTCCCGATAAATTTGTTTGTTGTACCGGGAACATAAGGGGAAGAATCCAAATAGAAACCACGGGCGTTATATAAAATCCGGTTCTCTTCAAGAATAATATCACTAGCTTCTTTCATACCGATTCCAATTCCAAAAGGACCTGTCGAATTAGATACTGTATTGTGTTTTAATGTCGAGCCCTGACTAAACATCAAAAAGATGCCGACTGAATTATTCTTAAACTTATTATTCAGGATCTTATTTCGGTCCGCGTACATAAAGTGCAAAGAATACCGAGAGTGTTCTCCGATGTTGTTCTCAATAGTGTTCCCGCTCGAATACCAAAAAACGTTATCACGGACAAAATTTGATTGATTCAAAATAATATGATTGGAGTGGCTATACCAAAGGCGAATGCCGTCTCCTCGTAACCCTAAAGATAACTTCTTCGAAGAAATTTTGTTTCCCTGGATAACACTCTGATTTGTTTTCTCCAGATTGACACCGAACAAACAGTCTTTGATTTCGTTATTTAATATCTTGACATTGAAACTATTTTTTACGCTAATACCGGAATCAATGGTCTGGTGCTCTCCGCCGCTATTGATTACTGTGATACTGTCTATGATTACGTTCGGTGCTTCTATATTTACTACACTTCCTTTTCCCGTCCCCTTCACGACTACACCCGGTTCAACAGCTTTTAGTGTGAGAGGTTTTTTGATATATATGTCGCCCTCGTATAATCCTTTTCCTAATTCAATCGTTGAAAACTCTTCGGCTGAGTCGATAGCTTTCTGCAATTCTCCGGCTGCCTGAAGTGTTGAAGAAAATATCAGGCATGAGAAGAATGGAACTAGAAGGAATGGGATTTTCATATGCTATTTTGAGTCTTAATTCTTTACTGATCCTTTTAATTCTTTCCGTCTGGACAGAATTGCCAAAACAGACAAGATGGCTATTGCAGTCAGTACCCAAAAGCCGCAAGAAGGAAAACTTTTTGTGGTGAAATGAGCCACGTGCCCCACACCAAGAGCTGTTGGCATAAAGGCTTTTAATTTGAAAGCTCCCCATTCCTGCATATTGTGGCCGAACCAATACATCCACCCGGCATAAAACGCAAAGAAGCCTAAAGGAAATAATGCGCTTGGTAGCATTAATATCCAGCTCCATTTTTTTCTCAGTGCAATAAAAAGAATCATCAGCAAGGTAATTCCGAGCATAAGAAATGGGCCTAAAGCTCTTTCTAATTTTGCTCCTTCTTCAAGAGGATACATTCCAACATAATGGTTTATCGTGTTCATTTCATGGATATCTCCCGAAAATCCGTCAACATGAAACCAAACAGGGATTCCTTCAGGAAAAGCTGCTTTAGGATAATTTGGTGCCTCCAGAGATACATACCAGACGGGAAAAGACATCATGCCCACCTCTCCTTTCCTTTCTATCATTTTCTTCAAATCACCTTCAGCACCTTTTGGGGTGTATGGGCTGATATAGCGTCCTTGTTGGTAAAAATTCCAGAGGGGATAGACGTATTCAGGTATGCTATTTATTTGACCTGCTGCTATTTTTTGAGGCACTTTATAAAACGCAACTGACGGAAAGGTAAAACAAACTATCAGTAGGATTAAAGCCAATCCCGCATACAAATCAGATTTGTAAAGTTTCACTTTTTTTCCTCACGTACTGTTTAGGGTGGAAGGCAGACAAATCCGCCCCCCACCAGTCAGGTTAGAACAGATCAGCGTTCTGATCGATCCACTTCATATATTCGATGATGTCTTTTGTCTCTTCAGCTGTCATATGCTGGTTAGGCATACGTAAGTTAAAGTAGTGGATCATGCCTTTGGTATACGGTTCATTGAATTTACTTTCAGGATCCAGAGTGAACTCATAGGCCCATTGTTCACCACGACGCTTCAATGCGCCTGTCAAGTCAGGACCAGAAGAAACCTGTCCAATAACGTGACATCCGTTACAGCCACCTCTCAGATAAGCTTTTTCACCACGGCTTGCAGCTTCTGTCATCGGAGTTGCCAGTTCGCGGGCCAATCTTGATTTTGCCCGCAAGCCCACATCAGCGGTTTTTACCATGTATTGCCACACCTGATTTTCCCAAAGAATTGCCTGATCCAAATCACCATCCTGGAAGGCTTTATCAGCTTTGGCTTTTACTTCAGGAATCTTGCCATATTGATCCAAGGCATCATTAACGAGATTAACAATCGTCGGATACTTCTTGTATCCTTTTTCATTCAGATACTTGACTACAGTTTGGATGACTGCGTCAGTTGCCTTATTAGTTCCAACAATCTTGTCGTATTGTGACTGTAGCTGTTCTTTAGTCAGCTTGGTTCCCTTTGCATCAACTGCTGCGTAGGTCTTATCCGGATCCTTGACCATAAGGTATCCCATCATTTCCAAATGAAGTGCGGAGCAGAACTCGGTGCAGTAATACGGGAACACACCTTCTTCATCGGCAACAAATTTCACAGTCACCGTCTTTCCAGGTTCCAAGGAAGCGTGAACATTCATACTATCAACTGCAAAACCATGTGTTTCATCTTGCGCTCTCTCAAGACTAGACAGATGAATTGTTACATTGTCTCCTTTATTAACGGTAATTCTTTCAGGATTTATATGGCTTCTAACCATTGTCGCATAAACAGTTACATTGTTGCCCTCACGTTCAATGCGTTCCTGGCCGGCCAGGCAAGCAAAGGGGCTCGGCTTTTCCGTACGGCTATCAGTTCCGATATCAAAAGCAACTTTAGGATTGAGCTTATCGGCAGCAATTGATACTACATCGTGAGGTTCACCGAGAGGAATTGGCAAATCATATGTCAATTCCATTTTAGGTCCGGAAATATCAATTAACTGGTGGTTTTGAGGATGCAGCGGGCCTACCGGATTAAATCTGTCTATTGATAACTTGTCTAATGCCAGCAACCAATTTCCTTTTGGTTTGGTGGATTTTCCTTCCATTGAATCAAGGTGGCCGATGTTGTAATGAACATTAATACGATCCAACACCTTCAAATTCTTATAATCCCAACGAACGACTTGACTATCAACGTATAAAGATGTGTAAAGAATACCATCCTTTGAGTCAAAAGCTGTATGTAGCGGCCCTAAGCCAAGCTCGACTTGACCATGCAAACTCTTCTTGAGATCGAGAATAGGAATACCGAAAGGATCTTTGCCACTGTATTCTTTTGCATCAATCAGTTTTTTAATTTTGTCAAAATCATAAACTGAGGCATGGGTATCCAACTTACCTCCAATGATTATGTATTTTCCGTCAGGGGAAATATCTACACCGTGCGGAGATTTTGGTTCGGGAATTAAAAACAGCGCATTATTAGCGACTGCCACTTCCATAGGAACCACTCTGTGGCCGTTAACAATCTTGACATTTTTTGGGTCTTCGGCCAATTCGGCAATCTTCTTCCAATTAAAAACGTGCAGATAGTCGTGATCATTGCGGCTCATACCGGCTTCGTTTGGAGGTAAACCGGCCTCGATACCACCGGTATACATTTCAGTATTAAAGGAATTAATGAAAGCCCATCCATCTGAAACTCCTTTACCCGCATCTGATAAATCCTGGTTGTATGGAGGCAATTCCAATGTCAACGATTTATCCACATCAATGCGTCCTTTTTGATTATCGAATTTCCACATCGTGACCGCACCGCGATAGGCTTGTTCGAAAGATTCAATTGGATGATAAGTTCGATCCAGAGGAGCTGCGTATTGTGAAGCTTCTAAAACATATTCAGAGTTTGGTGTAACGAAAGCTCCGCCATGCTCACTCTTGATCACAGGATTTGCAACAATCTGTACCGTTTCGAATGTCTTCAGATCAATAACTGCAAGTCTTGGGTTCGCTTTATCGTTGATAAAGAGATAGTCACCGGTATATTCACCGTTTTTTTCTGTGAAAGCCGGATGGTGAGAATCACCCCAAGTAATATCTCGGCCATTCATCCTGCCGCCTTCTAAAACTTTCTTGGACTCTTCATCGTAGCCATAACCCTGCCACGGTTCCGGTGTAAATACGGCAATATACTTATAGATTCTCATTGAGGGAACACCATAAACAATGACCTGACCGGACTGACCACCGGAAGAGAAAACAAGGAAGTCGTCTTTCCTTCCAGACGGTTGATATGTTTTAGCTGCCGCAAGAATATCCTTTTCGGATAATCCGCGCGCCTTCATGATAGCATCCAGCTCTGAAGATGCATACGCTGCAAAACAGAGCGAACACGAAGCTAGAGCAAGAGACAGACTCGTCAAAAGCTTTTTGTAATTCATAGTTTCTCCTAAGGAATAAGAATGTCCGACAAGATAATTAGAAACGATTTATTACTTTCTCGGTATACGATATATACGAGATAGTGGAAACCCTATTTTTAAAACTCCAAGATGACTTACCCGATTGATTTTGTATTTGTGTCTAACCAAACTTACTTGAATGTCTTCCAACTTTCCGCTTCTTGCAAATGAGGTAAAACCTCTTCTACAACCTGACAAACAACAGCCGTTTTTGTAAAGTAGATCAAAGTTGTACATGAACGGAAAATACAACCACTGCTCTTCTAAACTTACCTCTCATAAAGCCTTACGGCTCTTCGAATCTTGCAGGATAACGGTCATGCTTTCGTACCTCCAACCCGCGTTCATAACGTCCCTTCAATATCTCCAGCACTTTCCCCGGAGATGCATCTAAAGGTATGGCCCCACTTCGCCTGCGTAATACCTCCTTTGCTATACACGTGTCCGCATATCCCTCGTAGTCGCATTCCCGGCACTTCAAGCGGTCTGACGACATCCTGTTTTTTGATACGTAGAAGTAGGATGGACAGACCCGAGGGGAGTGACACGGGTTGACCTTAGTGAGTCTGATGCCAAACTGTTTGCATTTTTATTCGAGCCTCTTGTGGATATAGCTCCGAACCAAGCCTGATAGCTAACGGTTCCTGTTCTTTTCGAATCTTTCTTTCATCTGAGTGCTGGGCTTTTCAATAACCATCTCCTTAACTTCTTTCCTTTTTAATTGTTCTCGTGTTGTTTTTACCAAAGCATTAATGTCCTGGGTTACCTCTTGTCTAAGCGGCTCTTTTGCTCAGCGATAACGACGGTTGACTTTCTTGCGTTCCAAGTTATGTTCAAATACATTTTGTGCTTTCTTGCGCTCTTTGGCCTTAACGAATTATTGTAGTTTCTTAGCCTTGGCCCAAAGTCTGTAGCGCTTTTGACCTTTTTCTTTGGATTTAACAAGTTGGAGCCGGTAAGCTAGATCAAGTTTTAATAAACTAATCCGCAGAGTCTGTTTTTCATACTCTCAATAATCTCTTTAAGTGCATTGACTACAAGGAGTATCGTGTCCTTAAGGAAGCAGTCCGTCAGGCTATTCTGCAAGTAGCAATCTCTGCAACAGGTTTAGAAGCAAACTCTGAAGTTCACAACAGTTAAGGACGCAGAGATCTAGAAGTCAACGCGGGAAGTCGGCATTGGATATTTGAATTAAAAATCCTTAAAGCGGATGAAAGTTCTGAGAAGAAATTTCAAGAAGCCGTTGAACAAATAATAGAAAAAGATTACGGGAATTTCATCAGTAATCGGGACATTCACCGTGTGGCTTTAGTATTTTCCGTTGCCAAAAGAAAAATCGTGACATGGCAGAAAGTATAAAAAATGTAGAGCCACTGTCTTAAGAGAGGCTATGACTCTCTTTTCTGAAAGAATCAGATAACGTAAAAATTGAGCCATCAACTCTGTCACCTCAAGTGTTGTTCAACGACTAATGCTTGGGAACAGCGTAAGTTAAGAGGGTTGCTTACACTTTTGAAAGACGGTTCCCATGGTACACATGTGGATGTAGACGTTGGACCATACTTATTGAGTGCTAAAAACATAAAAAATGGATGCATTCATATTGATAAACAACATGACAGAAAAATATCGCAAACGGACTACAACAAGATACATGCTAAATATCGATTAGAGATTGGTGACGTGTTGCTAACTATCGTCGGATCTATTGGAAATACCGCAATCATTGAAAGAAACGATGATTTTACTTTCCAAAGAAGTGTGGCCATTCTTAGACCATCAGGAGGATTGGACTCTTACTTCCTAAAGTATGAACTGCAAACTTCCCGATTTAAAGCCGAATTAGAATCAAGAAAAAGTCAATCAGCTCAAGCCGGAGTATATCTCTGGGAAGTTGGCTCGATTCCTTTTTTTCAGCCTTCTCTCAAAGAGCAAAAGCTAGTAAGCCATTTGTTAAAGCAAATCGAAAATGTTGTTACTCTTCATCAGCGTAAACAAGATTTTTAACTCAAACTGCTCATTGATCTCATAATTAAGTCGATATCTTTATTTTCCAACTCTTGGATTACATGAAGATATGTTTTTTGAGTGGTTGTCATACTGGCGTGACCTAACCGTCTAGCCACGCTTGCAATCGAAACTCCAGAGAACAAAAGGATTGAAGCGTGAGTATGTCTTAACCCATGCATGGTAATCGTTGGAATTTCTGCTTTCTTACAAAGTCTGGATAATTTTTGGTTAGCTGTCGAATTAAAAATTTTCCCAAGAGAACCAAAAACAAGTTCCTTCTCTGACATTCCTCTAGTTAGTTCGGAGAACTGCATTAAAAGCATCCAATCTAGCTGTACTTTGCGCACGGAGGATTTATTTTTTGTCGGCAAAAAACCAGTTCTATTCTTGTAATCCAAAGTTTTTGAAATAGAAAGCGTTTGTTTAGAAAAATCGAAATCCTCTCTCGTGACAGCAATAGCCTCTGAAAATCTTAAGCCGGTTTTGGCTACTAACAAAATCAACCAATCCCAGTTAGGCTTGTCTCCCAAAGACAAAACTTCCAACAGTTTGTGTAGCTCAAAGTGATTCAAAAATTTAGTTTTCTTTGGCCTAGGAGATACTCCTTTAATTATTGCCTTTCGTGTAGGATCTCTTTTTATAAGACCATCATCAACGGCATCCAAAACAGCGCCTTTAATTTGATGATGGAAGTCCATTGTTGTCTGCCGTTCATGAGAACCAGCGTAATCATTTAATAACTTCTGGTAAGAAATTCTATCCAGATCAACTAACTGGAGGTCGGGCGCAAGTTTTTTTAACCACGCTATTGTTTGCTGGTATTTTGTATAAGTTACATCCCGGACCGCCCCTTTTTTGTACACAGAAACCCATTCAGAGTAATACTCATGAAAGAGAGGGCTGGACTCTATTTGTTTTGTCATTTCTATTCCTATAAAGATTAGCTGATGAAGAGTTCTTTCACCCACAGGATGAAAACTTCTCAGAGTTTGCCTTTATAGGAGTGCCTTTTAGAGCGTCTGTAAAGGACCAATTATGTCCTTAAAGAAACTTGTTACGGCCTTTCTTAGTTCTTTCTTGTATATCAACTTTGAAATAGATTTCTGTTTTCTAAACTCTTCGTAGTTTCCATTTAAGTCAGACTTTCCAACCAGATAAGATGTGTTTTTGAAGGCAGTCAACTCTTCCAAAGAGACCTTCCATTCTTCCGAAAACTTCCTTAACTCTTTATCAATTATTTGCTGGA
Source organism: uncultured Turicimonas sp. (assembly GCA_947854175.1). Taxonomy (GTDB): domain Bacteria; phylum Pseudomonadota; class Gammaproteobacteria; order Burkholderiales; family Burkholderiaceae_F; genus Turicimonas. The sequence goes on from CANTYJ010000004.1 coordinate 16,668, forward strand.
TTCTCTCTTGTGCGAGAACGAGAACATCTTTTCCGATAAATAACTGAGGATTCATTTGTAATTCAAACCAAATCTGCTCTAATACTTCACCAATCCTTGGGTTTGTTTGCTTGTAAAGTCTTAAATACTTCAGTACCTTTTCTTCGTCCTCTTTCCTGATTGATAAAGTTTTTTCCGTTTCCGGAACATGCGCTTGAATCAAGGTTACTAGGTAGCGATAGTTAACCTTTGTGAGTTTTACAGATTCTAATGTGTAATCAAGATCTACAAATTGGAGCTCTTTCTCAGTTTCTGGATCATCTTCAATAATTACATTCTTTAATTTTTCAATTGCATTTTGATAACTACCCTCATACGCTTGCAGTTCTTTTAAACTAATACCGAAGCCAGCCTCTCCGCCATTTTCTAGAAATTCGTCGTATACCTGTGCATTTCCATATAAACGATCAACTTTTTGATAAGCCTTCACAAACTCTTTCAGCTTGCCAGTATCAATTGATGAGTCTTTTAGATCAATTTTCTCCGAGACCAATTTAAATTGTTTTATCGCTTCTTTTAACTCTACTTGGGTCTCCTCCCATGTAGGTGCAGAGACTTCTTTAGTTCCGCCGTGAGAATATAAAATCAATGCTTCATCAATCTTTTTCGTATATGAAGCAGGGTATTGCATGGTCACAACCTGTCCATACCTTTTAACCGGAGTAAAAATCCGATTGGTTCTGGAAAAAGCCTGTATAAGGTGTTGAGGCTGCATCGGAGGTCGATCCAGAAATATAGTGGAAAGACAAGGAGCATCAAAACCTGTCAATAATCTATCAACAACAATCACCAGATCTAACTGCTCCGTACGCACTTTATACCTAGACTCTTTCCTAGCCAATCTCTTGTTAAGGTCTGCGTTATAAGCCGATAAATCATCAATAGCCGCCGGAGCTTCTGGGAACATCTCTTTATAATCGGCAAGAGCTTTCTTCATTTTTTCCTTATCGGCCGCTACACCGTCTTCATTTTCTCCGATGGAATACGTAATGGCAATTTTAGGAAAGTCCGGAAGTTTAGAACGTATATTTTCGTGAACCTTCCCTTCTTTAATAAACTGTTTAAAAAGCTCGTAATATCGTTGGGCATCTTTAATAGAATTACAAGTTAGCAGACCTTCAAAAGTATTCCCCTCACCCGCATTAAGATTAAATTTAGCTGCACTTTTGTTGACAATATAATCAATCACTTCCAGCCGATGCTCATCCGTCTCAAAAAAAGGCTGTTTGCTTTTTTCATAATGCTTAATAACAGCTTTCTCAACATCGTAGGCGGACATATCAGCAAGAGTTTCTTCATCAAATAAATTGCACTGTAGTGCTATATCCTGACACGTCTCCTTTCCTTTTCCTAAAGACTGAATTTGAAATCCTAAAACAGCTCCGTCATGAATAGCTTCTTTAATTGAATACCTGTGTAACTCATCCCCATATAATTCTTTTGTCGTTCTTGGCAAATCTCCACAGGCTTGACGTTTGTTTTCTCCAAAAATTGGAGTTCCGGTAAAGCCGTACCATAAGCAAGGTCTAGCAGTTGAACCAAAGAAATGTTTTAGTTCATTATGGGTTTTTGGAGACACTGTTCTATGGCACTCATCAACTACAAAAGCTAGCCGTTTGGCTCTAATTTTCTCCTTTCTATTTAGTTCTTCTTTAGTAAGGTTGACCGCAGAATATTTACGTATGATGCTTTGCATCTTTTGAATGGTAGTTACGATAGCGGTTCGCTCTGTTGACAGTAACTTTTTCTCAAGCTCGTAACTATTGTTTGTCTTGTCGATGACGATATCATCGTTATGCGCATAGGAAGAAAAATCATCAGAGGTTTGTTTATCTAAATCCCGCCGGTCTATTAAGAATATTGTTTTATCAACGGATGGGATATCTAGCAGATTCTTTGTTACTGTATAAGAGGTTAAAGTTTTTCCGGAACCAGTTGTATGCCATACGTATCCAGACTTGCTGTTTTTGGAAGCCTCACGTACTTTTGAAATTGCATGTATTTGATAAGGACGTAGCAAGATTTGTCTTCTTTTGGCTTCATCAATAACAGAATACTTACCGACCATTAAATGGGCCATGGGGATGTTTAAGGCTGCCTGTGCAAACTCAATATAGCCATCGACAGGCTTATTTTCAGTATCAACCCATCTTGTAAGAAACTTTTCACCCATGTCTCCTGAAATGTTAGCCGCAATATATCGGGTTTCACTCTCATTGGAGACCACAAACATTTGAACAAACCCGAACAAACCTCTGAATTGATTCTCACGGCAATAGTTCTGAATTTGCCTGAAGGCATCCATAAACGGGTGTCCAGAGTTTTTCAGTTCGATGTGAATCATGGGGATTCCATTTATAAGCAACGATACGTCAAACCGTCGTTCCCGGTCTCCTGTCGAAGGAACATATTGATTAATTACTTCATATGATGAATGTCCCCCAGCAACTTCATGGCTATCAATAGCGAGCAAATTAACTTGACCTAACGACGCATCTTCCCGAGGCAATGGAATACGCGCTATACCATGTTCTCCGGCCAACCACAAGGCCGCCTTAAAACTACTAGCGCTCTGTTCATTCATGTAAGTCTTAATCCATTCCATCTCTCCGTCAGTTATTTCTTTACCTTGAAGAAGACCAATGTTATTTTGATTCAACTTTTGTCTGAAATTCTCCCATAAAGCCTCTGAATCTTTGATATCGGGACGGTAAGTCCATTGAGAGATTCCCTTCGTTAACTGTTCAATCAGAGATTTTTCTATGCTGGATTCTAAAGACGACATAATTTTTATTAAACGAACATGTTCTGAAGTAAGCCTTGCTTGAGTTTTTTCAAAGAATCAAGCTTACGCTGATGAAGAGTAATGTTATTTTCAATCCTTCTTAAAAAATTAACTATTTTTGTTTGTTCCGACATCGACGGGACCTTTATTGGCATATCTAAAAACGTTTCGACGTGGATCCTTTTTGCTTTTCGACTTCCATCAGCGCATATTCCATTTTTCAGATAAAAATTAGGATCTATTGCTGTGTAAAACATGAAGTATGGATTAATTCCATGACAATCAAATGCAGGCAAATCCGCTGTAGATTCAAAAAGATCTAATTCTTTAGGGATCACTGCAAAGGCACAATTTAAAAAGTCTAATTTGCTGTAAATAAATTGCTCGGCATGTCTGATAAAGTATTGAGTTTCTGGACTTCCAATCACGTCTTTTTTTGTAATTCCATTGCCCCAAAGCTTAACCGTTAATTTTTTAGCAATATCTCCGGTATGCCCTTTTTCTTTGCTTTCAATGAGAAAGTCCTTGCACTTACGTTGTTCCCAAGCATCAGTAAAACCAGGGAATCTAAGCTCTGGATATAATTCCCCCTCTTTCGGGAACATTTTTTGCAAAAGAGATTTTTTCAGTTTTTTTAGTTGTTCCAACTTACGCTGATGAAGAGTAATAGTGTCTTCTAAGGAACGGAAAAACTCACCAATTTTGTCTTGTTCTTTCTTCGAGGGAAGGTCTAATGTCAGGTTCTTTACTATTTCACCGGAAAGATTTCCTTGTCCGCCTTGAAGATAAAGACCAACTATTTTTTGTTTACGATTTCTTAACCACCAGTGAACAAATTCAGAAGAATAATGCTCATTCACTTCTATAGCCAAAATGGCTTGATTAATGGCACCCCGTATTCTTGAACGGCTTACTTCACCACTGGTGGCTCCGTACAAAGCGTACAGAATAGTACCTTTATCAACCATCTTAGCTGCTGATTTTTCTAACCCTGTTCTAGTAAGAGTAAGTTCAGTCTGAGAACCACTTATCTCTCCTGAACGAATGAAAGGGATATCGCCTCCATAAAACTCCTGTTGTCCTGCTGAAGGAGTTCCCCCAGAAAAACAACGACTGATATCTTTCAACTTACGCTGTTCCCAAGCGGGAAATTCTTTCCCATCCTTGTCCTTAAATCTGAGAGGGGGTACAACTTGTTTATTTTTATTCATTTCTCTCCCCTAGAGTCTTTCGCTTAAGCCCAATTCCTGGAAATATCTATTTAACTCTTCGATTGCATTCTTTTCTTCCGCTCCAATATCCGAGAGTTCCTTGAATACTGCTTCTAAATCAATTTGTTCCTCCTCTTCAGTTGTATCTACATATCGAGGAATGTTTAAATTGAAATCATTGTTTTTGATTTCTTCAAAGGAGGCCAAGTAAGCATACTTATCAATATTTTTACGTTCTTGATAAGCTTTAAATATCTTGTCTAAGTGAGTAGGTAATAAATAATTGCGTGGACCTTCTTTCCTGAAGTCTTTTGATGAGTCAATGAACAAAACGTCCCTAGCAACATGATTCTTTCTGAGAACTAAGATACACGTGGGAATTCCGGTGGAAAAGAAGATCCCCGGAGGCAAACCTATAACCGCATAAATATTTCCTGACTCCAATAACTTCTGTCGAATGGTGCCCTCAGAAGATCCTCTGAATAAAACACCATGAGGTAATACAATACCCATTGTTCCGGTGTTCTTTAAGTGATAAAAACCATGAAGTAAAAATGCAAGATCTGCCTTACTTTTTGGTGGAAGCTTTTCATAGGGAGAAAATCTTGGGTCTGTCAGCAACCCCGGAGCAGCATCATACTTTTGAGAATAAGGAGGATTCATTACAACCGCATCGAAGTTGGTCGGCTCGTCAGAAGGCCAATCAACTCCCAATGTGTCTCCTTGTCTCAAATGTTGTTGTTGAGCAGATACCCTGTGCAAAATCATGTTCATTCGGGCCAAGTTGTATGTCTGATTTTTTAGTTCTTGCCCGAAGTACTGAATTTTGTCCGTAAGACAAAGCTTAGAAGTGTCTTTAAAGTAGTTCTTGGCTTGTAGAAGTAGTGAACCGGAACCCATCGTCGGATCGTAAATAGTAAACCCGCTTTTGCTTTCTTGACCGTCTGTCACAATACGTCCCAGCAACTGAGACACTGCCTTTGGCGTATAAAACTCTCCGGCTTTCTTTCCTGACTCAGAAGCAAAGCGTGAAATTAGATATTCATAAGCATCGCCAAGAGCGTCTGTGTCGTATTTGAGAAAATCTATCTCAGACAATGCTCTGATAACAGAAGAGATCAATGCATTTCTTGCAGAAAGAGTGTTTCCTAAGTCCTTGGAATTAATGTCGAAATCTTCAAATAATCCTTCGTAGAAATGTCCTTGACTGTGCTCAATATCTCTAAATGCTTGAGCCAGATCGGCTAACATAAAACTTCTTTCGTTGACCTGTTGAGAAAACTTAGTAAATGTGAAGTTAGGCTCAATAAAGCACCCAAATTGATGGCGAATTTCTTCTATAAGATCTTCCTTATTTTCAGAAACAAATTCTCTTTCATAGATCTTTTGAGCTTCTTCTAAACTTTCAGGTTTTCTATCTTCTATCAAATCAACGACTTCATATAAGATTTTGTCTGACAGGTTTTTATAAAAAACCAGACCCAGAAGGTAGTCCTTATAACTATCTGCAGACATAGTTTTTCTCATCTCATCAGCAGCTGCCCAAAGCCTGTTATTGAGATCTTCTTGCTTTAACTCGGTCATTTTTAACGATTAGGTTTTATTTTTAGAAGTAACGTTTTAATTCTAATAAATAGGTGGAGACTTTCCTATCCTACAAAGAAATCAATTTAACTATCTCCTGCGACTGACTTCCTAAAGTTACAAGTACCTTTCAACTCGTACAAAAATGAAGTAGCCACTTCAAAGAAACATAAAAGGTTAAGTTAATCTAACTCACTCTTCTTTTCGTTAATACTAAGACTGTGAGCCTAAGTCTAGCCACCGCAGAAAGCACCGGCTTAAAAAATCAAAATTCCAACCCACATCAACAGCTTTCTTCATAGAAAATTTACGTAACTCATTACCGTTTTCTAGGTATGATTAGAGGATAGAAATTTGCAACCTCGAATAAATGGTCTGCAAGACTTAATTCAGCAAGCAAACCTACTTTAACTTAGGAATCTACTATGAAATTTCCAAAAATCATTCTCGGTACTATGACTTTCGGTGAGCAGAATACTATTGAGGAAGCTTACGAACAGTTGGAGTGGGCCTATGACAACGGTATTCGTTATTTGGATACTGCCGAAATGTATCCCATTCCGACTAAGGCAGAAACTCAAGGAAGAACTGAAGAATATATCGGAGAGTGGCTTAAAGGAAAAGATCGTCCCTCGATCAGAATCGCGACAAAAGTCTCCGGTCCGGGAAGAGAGTGGATTCGCGGTGGAAAGTACACTTTGGATGGAATTCGGAAAGCCATTGAAGGTTCTCTGAAACGCTTAGGTACAGATTATGTTGATCTTTATCAGATCCATTGGCCTTGCAGAAGTGTTCCGCTTTTCGGCGATACCAAGTTTGTTCCGCCGGAACATCCGGAACAGGAACTTTCAGTTGAAAAACAGCTGGAAGTTTTTGCAAAGCTTATTGAAGAAGGTTTAATTAAGGCGGTCGGTCTTTCAAATGAAACGGCTTGGGGAATTACAAAATTCGTAAGCACCGCCGAGAAATTCGGGTTACCGAAAGTTGTATCCACTCAAAACGCATATTCACTTCTTAACCGTCAATTTGAACAAGGCACAGATGAAGCCTGCTGGAGAGAAGGTGTTGCACTTTTAGCTTACTCTCCTCTAGCCGCAGGCGTTTTGACAGGGAAATACCTTAAGAAAGACGCTATCGGGCGTTTTACTATCTTTAAAGGATTTTCTCCCCGCTACACTCGTCCGGACGTAGAAAAGGCTGTTTCTCTTTATATCGATATTGCAACCCGCCACGGTCTCACTCCAGAGGAATTAGCCTTAGGCTTCGCGGCGTCTCGTCCCTTTGTTGATTCAGTGATTTTGGGGGCCACCACCTTAGAGCAACTCAAAAAGGATGTATCAGCTTGCTCTGTAAAACTCTCGGCCGAAGTACTTTCTGAGATAGAAACGGTTCATGCCAAAATCCCGAATCCGGCAATCTAATGGAATACTTAATTAATCGGTCAAGTTTAAGGTTTCTGTGAAAAAAGGCATCAATAGGCTCTAACATCTATCGAGCTTATTGATTGTTTGGCTTCTTTCGGCTTCGCAAAATTCTCTTCTAGAATTTTTGATCCCTCCTAGAGTTAAGGCATCTTTGAAAGCTATATTCTTATAGAGATTGTTCATGTTTACGATCGCCTGAGATGGTTCGTTTACCACCTGTGGGTAGCTTCCGAACACTAGTCTGGAATAAAGGTCTTTTTTTCCTGGATTAAAGGAAGAAGCATTGGCTAATTCTTTAAACGTAAATTCTATTTTTGTATATCCTGAGCCATATTACTGGTTAAAGTCAAGCCCTAATTGGAGGGCAGCCATAATCGCAATCTGATTCTTGGTTGCCTTTTTACAAAAACCACGGTGATTATCAATTTTTACCATCTAATTGACTTCATCTCCCATATCAAGTCACTGACTGTCTTTATTTTTTTTCGGCAACTACATTCCTTCCTGCATAAGCGAAAGAATTCTGCACCGAATGATTTCAGCAAGGAACCGGATAAATAATCTGGCATATTGATTATGCAATGAATGCATTCTCAAACGTTTGAGGTCAGCTTCATTTTTGAGATCATCCAACCTCTTTTCTATTCCGTCCCTAAGTTTGTATGCTATTAATGCCTCATTGGCATCTTTAAATTGCGTACTAAGAATTGCAAAATAACCGGAATCGTTGTCTCTCAACTCTGCAATTTTGTCTATCAGAGCTTGAACCTTACTTCGCGGGTTTGAGTAACTTTAAAGCATTTCTCTGCCAGTTCTTGTTCTTTGAGAGTCATCGCTATTTTTCTAGAAACAGAATCCTTCTCTTTTGTCTAGTTTCCCCAGATTCCTAGAACAACCTTAAAATTTTCTAAAAGCATTGTTCTGAAAATTTTGTTGCCGGTAAAAGAACGACGTTGTCAGTGGCTGCGG
>CANTYJ010000005.1 GCA_947854175.1 uncultured Turicimonas sp.
CGGGTCAGCATGTCGGCGATCGGATCACTCATACTCATCTTGTAATCTCCTCGCTTACCAGCTGGCCTTTGTCAGGCCGGGAATATCACCATGCATAGCTGCATCGCGAATCTTGCTTCTAGCCAAACCGAATTTACGGAATGTACCACGCGGACGTCCTGTCAAACCGCAGCGGTTGCGCTGGCGGCACGGACTAGCATTACGCGGTAATGCTTCAAGTGCTCTGCGAGCTTCCATGCGCTCTTCCACAGAGCAGGTAGCATCATTAATTTTATCTTTTAAATCTTTACGTTTTGCTGCGAACTTCTGAGCGATTGCTTTGCGCTTGAGTTCACGATTAATTAAAGCAAGCTTTGCCAATTAAATCACCTCGCTTAGTTGCGGAACGGAAACTTAAAGGCGCCCAATAACGCTTTGGCTTCCTTGTCAGTTTTGGCGGTTGTTGTAATGCTGATATTTAAACCACGGAGTTTATCGATCTTGTCGTATTCAATTTCCGGGAAAATAATCTGCTCTTTAAGACCAACGTTGTAGTTGCCACGGCCGTCAAATGCACGCGGGCTTACACCACGGAAGTCACGAACGCGTGGGAATGCGATTGTGACAAGTCTGTCAAGGAATTCATACATACGTTCGCCACGTAATGTAACCATGCAACCGATAGGCATGTTTTCGCGAATCTTGAAGTTTGCGATAGCCTTTCTAGTCTTGGTGACAACCGGTTTCTGACCGGCAATCTTGGTCAAATCTTCAACTGCATGGTCTACCAACTTCTTGTCGGTAACAGCATCACCTACACCCATATTCAAGGTGATTTTGGTGATACGTGGAACCTGCATGATTGTCTTGTAGCCGAATTCTTTTGTTAAAGCCGGAACGACTTCTTCAACATATTTCTTTTGAAAACGAGACATTTGTTACGACCTCTTATGCTGTAGCGCCGACTACGGCACCGTCACTCTTGAAGACGCGAACTTTTTTGCCGTCAACTACAGAAAATCCAACTCTGTCACCTTTACCGGTTTTTGGATTTACGAGCATAACGTTAGATGCGTCGATCGGGAGTGTCTTGTCCATAATTCCGCCAGCCTGACCAAGCATAGGATTCGGCTTAACGTGTTTCTTTACAATGTTGATGCCTTCAACGACAACTTTGCCGTCTGCGTGCACCTGTGTCACTGTACCTTTTTTACCTTTATCGCGGCCGGTGATAACAATAACTTCATCACCCTTACGAATACGTTGCATACTGTTCTCCTTAAAGAACTTCAGGAGCCAATGAAACGATCTTCATGAAACGTTCTGTACGCAATTCGCGTGTGACCGGTCCAAAGATACGTGTTCCGATTGGTTCGAGTTTGTTGTTAAGCAGGACAGCTGCGTTACCGTCGAAGCTGATCAAAGAACCATCTTGGCGACGAACGCCTTTAGCAGTTCTAACAACGACAGCACTGTAGACTTCGCCCTTCTTTACACGCCCACGGGGAGCGGCTTCTTTGACGGTCACTTTGATAATGTCGCCGATATTTGCATAACGACGCTTAGAGCCGCCCAACACTTTAATACACTGTACTGAACGTGCGCCTGTGTTGTCGGCGACGCTCAAATTAGATTGCATCTGAATCATGTTTAATAAATTCCCAACTTATTCCAAGTCCGACACAATGTCACTCGGATAGTATTGGTCCCGTCCGGGAGAAGAGTAACCAAGGTATTCTTCGCGAGAGCCTTCCTATGCGGAAGGAGCTTGGAATATCCGATTCCCCAGTAAAGACCTATAGGTTTGCCTATAAATCAAAAGAGCCGCAAGTATACCTAATTAAAAGTACACTTGCAAGCCCTTAAGATTTTTTGTTACAACTTAGATGATAACAGCTCTTTCGATAATCTTAGAAACTTTCCAGGATTTCGTGCGAGAAATCGGTTTTGTTTCCGCGATCTCTACGATATCGCCTTCTCTAACTTCGTTGTTTTCATCATGAACATGATACTTCTTGCTCTTGATGACAATTTTTCCGATCGGATGTTTTACTTTACGTTCTACCAAAACTGTAACGGTTTTATCCATCTTAGTGCTGGTAGCTTTACCGATCAATGTGCGTTGAAGTTTGTTTTCGCTCATTTGGAAGCTGCCTTTTGAGTCATGATGGTGCGGACGCGAGCAATTTCACGACGAGTCTGTTTGATAAGACTTGTATTCTGAAGTTGCTGATGTGACTTCTGGATTCTAAGAGAAAACTGGGCTTTCAAAAGTTCCTGGAGTTCTTTCTTGAGACCATCCATGTCCATAGCGCGTAAGTCTTTATCTTTAGCCTTCATTTACTATCTCCTTACTGGCCAACTTGGCGTGTAACGAAAATAGACTTCAAAGGCAACTTAGCAGCTGCTAAGCGGAAAGCTTCTCTAGCCAATTCTTCATCAACACCGTCTAATTCATAAATGACACGGCCCGGCTGAACCAGAGCAACCCAGTATTCCGGATTACCTTTACCGTTACCCATACGGACTTCGGCAGGTTTGCTGGAAATTGGTTTGTCCGGGAACACACGAATCCATACACGGCCGCCACGTTTAATGTGACGGGTAATGGCACGACGTGCTGCTTCAATCTGACGTGCTGTCAGACGACCGCGCTCTGTTACTTTTAAACCGAAAGAACCGAAAGAGACTTTAGCTCCTCTTTGGGCCAAACCATAGTTACGGCCCTTCTGGTCTTTACGGTACTTTGTTCTATTTGGTTGAAGCATCGTTATTCACCTTCTTTAGCTGGAGCGGTAGCTGCAGCAGGTTTCTGCTGACGTTGCTTGCCTTCGCTCTTTGCGCCTTCGGCGTTTTTACGGGAACGGCGCCCTGCTGGTTTAGCAGGACGACGGTTGCGACGGTCTTCACGTTCCGGAGCAGGTGCTTCCTGAACCATATCTTTGCCAAGGTTGTCGCCTTTGTAGACCCAAACCTTAACACCGATAATGCCGTATGTAGTACGTGCTTCGGAGAAACCGTAATCGATGTCAGCCTTCAAAGTATGAAGAGGTACACGGCCTTCACGATACCATTCTGTACGGGCAATTTCAGCACCGTTCAAACGGCCGGAAGACATGATCTTGATACCTTGTGCGCCGAGACGCATAGCGTTTTGCATAGCACGCTTCATAGCACGGCGGAACATGATACGTTTTTCTAACTGCTGAGTAATGCCGTCAGCAATCAACTGAGCATCTAAATCCGGACGACGAATTTCTTCGATGTTTACATGGACTGGTACGCCCATTAACTTCTGAAGATCAGCCTTCAAAACTTCGATGTCTTCACCTTTTTTACCGATCACAACACCCGGACGAGCGGAGTAAATTGTGATCTTTGCATTCTTGGCCGGACGTTCGATAAGAATACGGCCGACAAAAGCGTTTTTGAGCTTCTTGCCTAAGTATTCACGAACCTTCAAGTCTTCTGCCAATGTGCGGCTAAAATCGCGGCCTGTGGCATACCAACGGGATGTCCAGTCGTGTGTTACAGGAAGGCGAAAGCCTGTTGGATTAATTTTCTGTCCCATACGTCACCTGTTATTTCTTGACCGGAGTATCGCCAACTGTCACAAAAATGTGGCAAGTCTGCTTACCGATACGTGCACCGCGGCCTTTAGCTCTAGCGGAGAAACGACGCAGAGTTGCGGCCTTTTCAACATAGATAGAAGTTACGCGGAGTTCATCGATATCCGCACCGAAGTTGTGTTCTGCATTAGCGATTGCAGATTCGAGTGCCTTACGGATAATTCCGGCAGCTTTCTTCTGTGTGAAAGCAAGAATATTAATAGCCTTGTCAACGGGTTTGCCGCGAACAAGATCGGCAACCAAACGGCCTTTTTGTGCCGAGAGGCGTACGCCACGTACTGTTGCTGTGGTTTCCATTTATATTACCTCTTAGCTGTAGCAGCCTTCTTATCAGCTGCATGGCCTTTGAAAGTACGGGTGAGAGCAAATTCACCTAACTTGTGGCCAACCATATTTTCATTAATGAACACCGGTACATGCTGACGACCATTGTGAACAGCAATTGTTAAACCGATGAATTCGGGGAGAATAGTTGAACGACGTGACCATGTCTTAATAGGACGTTTGTCACGGCTGGCTTGAGCTGCTTCAACTTTTCTCAGTAAGGATCCGTCGACGAACGGTCCCTTCTTAAGCGAACGAGACATTCAGGCCCCCTTACTTACGATAACGACGGGACACAATCATGTTGTCCGTACGTTTGTTATTACGAGTACGATAACCCTTGGTGAGCTGACCCCAAGGAGTAACAGGTGCACGACCTGTACCAGTACGACCTTCACCACCACCGTGCGGGTGATCAACCGGGTTCATTACAACACCACGGACTGTCGGACGAACACCACGCCAACGTTTTGCACCGGCTTTACCGAGTTCACGAAGGCTGTTTTCTTCATTACCAACTGTACCGACTGTTGCACGGCATTCGATAAGAATACGGCGAACTTCACCGGAACGAAGACGAATCTGAGCATAAGCACCTTCACGGGCGAGAAGCTGTGCAAATGCACCGGCACTTCTTACCATCTGAGCGCCTTTACCAGGCTTCATTTCGATGTTGTGGATTGTTGTACCAACCGGAATATTACGTAAAGGAAGTGCGTTACCGACTTTAATCGGGGCTTCCTGTCCGCTCATGATTTCATCGCCGGCCTTTAAGCCCTTTGGAGCAATGATGTAGCGTCTTTCACCGTCCTTGTAAAGCACAAGAGCGATATTTGCAGAGCGGTTTGGATCGTATTCAATACGTTCAACTTTAGCTGGAATTCCATCCTTATCGCGTTTGAAGTCGATAATTCTGTAAGCCTTCTTATGGCCGCCACCTTGATGACGAACTGTAATACGACCGAAATTGTTTCTACCGGATCCGCGGTTTTTCTTTTCGACCAGCGGAGCGTATGGTTTACCTTTGTGCAAGTCAGGGTTCACAACTTTAACAGCGTGACGGCGACCTGCTGATGTGGGTTTCAGTTTGACCAGAGCCATTACTTCACCTCTTGTGCGAAGTTAATTTCCTGACCATCAGCTAAGCATACGTAGGCTTTGCGAACATCGTTGCGTTTGCCGTTGAAACGACCGAAACGTTTCTGCTTACCTTTATTGTTCAGGATGTTAACACTCTTGACATTTACTTTGAAAAGTAATTCAACAGCTGCTTTGACATCTTCCTTTGTTGCTTCGGGAACAACACGGAAGGCATATTGATTATTCTTTTCGCCAATCATCGTGCTCTTTTCTGAGACGATGGAGCCGAGGATAACCTTGTACAGAAAATCTTTGCTCATCCCCACATCTCCTCAAGAGTTGCAACTGCTTTCTTGGTAACGATAACCTTCTTAAAGAAGATCAATGACAGTGGATCGGCATAGCGCGGTTCAACAACCCAAACGTTCTTAAGGTTGCGGCTTGCGAGATCTAAGTTTGTGCTGATTTCATCAGCGATGATCAATGCGTTATCGATACCCATTGCTTTCAATTTGGAAGCAAAATTCTTTGTTTTAGGAGTATCGACATCCATGCTGTCTACAACAACCAAACGGCCTTCTTCAGCAAGTTTGGAGAAAATGCAGGCCATAGCGCCTCTAATCATTTTCTTGTTAACTTTCTGAGTGAAGTTTTCGTCAGGTTTATTCGGGAAGGCTCTGCCGCCTCCACGCCAAACAGGAGATGAAGACATACCTGCTCTTGCACGACCAGTGCCCTTCTGGCGCCATGGTTTACGTGTAGAGTGATGAACTTCTTCACGAGTTTTTTGTGCACGTGTCCCGAGACGGGCGTTGGCTTGATAAGCAACAACAACCTGATGAACAAGTGCTTCATTATACATACGGGCGAACAAGGCATCGCTAGCCGCAAGGGTTGCGGTCTGCTGGCCCTGATCGTTTAATACTGTCAGTTCCATAAATCGCTCCTTTAAGCCTTAGCCTTGATGGCCGGACGAATTACGATTTCGCCTTCGTTAGCACCCGGTACGGCGCCACGAACTAAGATGAGCTGTCTGTCAGCGTCAATACGTGCGATAACCAAATTCTGGGTTGTGCGTTGGACATCACCTAAGTGACCTGCCATGCGCTTACCTGGGAAAACACGACCCGGATCTTGTCTGTTACCGATAGAACCCGGTGCGTTTGTAGACACGGAGTTACCGTGGCTGGCACGGTTGGATGAGAAATGATGACGTTTGATAGCGCCGGCAAATCCTTTACCGATTGTTGTACCAGTTACGTCAACTTTCTGACCCACTGTAAACATATCGATAGGAAGGACCTGGCCTACTTTCATTTCGCCAATCTTTTCTTCATCAACATGGAATTCTTTGAGCACGGATCCTGCTTCAACGCCTGCTTTTTCAAACTGGCCCTTGAGAGGTTTGCTCACGCGCGATGGTTTCTTGGAACCAAAAGCGACTTGAATAGCATTGTAGCCATCAGTCTCAACCGTCTTAATCTGAGTAATACGGTTGTTGGACACATCGAGCACTGTAACCGGAACGGATTGTCCGTCCTCGGCGAAAATGCGCGTCATGCCAATCTTACGACCGACTAAGCCGAGCTTCTCACTCATTGTTATCTCCACCCTGGTTACGATTGACCAGGACATTAGTACATAAAAATAACCGCCAAAAGGTTAAGGCGATCACGAAAATGGCGATCATATTCTTTTTTTTCTTTATTTGCAAATAGCTACGTTGATTTATTAATAATTTGTCACAACCGTTTTAAATTCTCGATTACCATAATGGAAAAAAATAGGCCAGCAGTCGAACGTTGTGAAGATATCCTTTAGAAACATTTTAAATTTAGGCTTCCTTCTTCAGGACCCCCCAGTTTTTATAATTATGAAAAAATTCTGTAAAACATCAAAATCAACGATGAAAAAACGTATCTTTCTATCTTTACTTCTCATTGCCTTCGGCTCTTTTGCCACTTCTACCGAACCGAAGCAAAATATTTATCTCAATACAACTTGGGCGATTGGAACAATAGTCACTTCCCAGGTAAAAGCCGACTCCAAAGAGAAAGCTAACTATTGTCATAAGTTGGTAAATGATGAAACCAGAAGACTCGAATATCTCTTATCAGCTTACGAGCCAGATAGTGATATTTCTAAATTAGGTAATAATGCTGGTTCCTGGGTAGAAGTCTCTAAAGATACTGCGGAAGTGCTGAGACTTTCCAATAAGATTTCTTCAGAAACTCATGGTACCTATGATCCAACCGTCGGAGCTTTAGTGAAATTGTGGAGCGTAGATCAGGACTCTCATAGAATTCCGACTAAAGAAGAAATCCAAAACGCCTTAAAAAGTGTAGGTTATTCCTCGCTAAAGGTAAAAACAGAAGACGGTAAAAATTACGCCAGAATTGCCCCTAATCAAGAAATAACTCTCGGCGCAATTGGAAAAGGTTATATCGCCGATAAAGTTATGAAAGTGCTTTTAGAAAACGGTTGCAAAGATTCTTTACTTAGTTTTGGAGGGAACATTATTGGAAGTGGAACTAACGGAGAAAATCAACCGTGGAAAGTCGGACTTCAGATCCCTGCCAAAGATCGAGGTTATTATTTTGCTGTTCTTCCGGTTGATAATGCCTCCATTGTTACCTCCGGCGACTACGAAAAATTCTTTGTTCAAGACGGTGTCAAATATCACCACCTTTTAAATCCTTTAACAGGCAAGCCTGTTCCCGCAACTCTTTCTTCTGTCACTATTTACCACAAGAACTCTGCTACTGCAGACGCGTTATGCACAGCCCTTTTTGTTATGGGCTGGAACGAAGCCATCAATTATTTAAAAGAGCACCCTGATTTGATGGCAGTTTTAATGGATGAAGACCACCGCAAAGTTGCATACACCAAAAATTTAGAAGGCAAGCTCCGAATCGTTGACGAGAATCTTAGCACCAGCATTATTCAATAGCTTTTTTCATAGAGTTTCGTCTGATTGGGCAAATACAACTTTCTTTCCCAGAATTGTCTTCGAAAGTTTTGCTCTTTCCACATCATTGGTTTGACAGCAGACCTGGTAATTGTCCAGAAAAGTTATCAACTGAGCCCTCTGATCCATGAAATAGACGCAGCTGATCGAAAGCATAGCCGCAGGAGCTGATTCATATCTGCCTTTGTTAATGACAACCTGATTTTCAGAAAGTTATTGCATCATACGGTCTATCCGGTCCATGAAAAACCGGCAGTTCTTCCCGAGACCACTCCTTACTTCATCAACTCGGGCCGCAAGGTCCTTTTCAGACTCTTATTCTTTGAGACGTAAAGTGATTTCTATTTCACATTATCCTCTTTACTGCCCGTAATACTGATCTTCTAATGAGTTACCATTTTTCATCTTCTAAAATCTGAAAAGATTTGAGTGTACAGACAGTATGAATATCAGAACTATTATAGGCTTAGTCCTCGGTGTTGCCTCCGGGATATTGTGGGGGTTGATGGATATTGCCTCTCAATTTCTTCTTCACAACTGTCAAATGAGGCCACCAGCATTCATTTCTTTAACAATGGTGGTTACTTCAGCGGTACTATTTATGTATTGTCTGACCACTAGACCTCAGAAGTTTTTTGTTCCGCTCCACTCAATCCACAGTATTTTTTCCCTACTAGTATTCGGGTGTCTTATTCTTGGCACAGAAGTAGCTTTTTTCTCCTGTGTAAAGGGAACAAACGCTGCGACAGCTGCAGTTCTTGCCTCGAATCGCCCCTTCTTTATCATGCTTCTGCTATGTTTCCTCGGCACTTGGCCAACACTAAAACAGATTCTATGCAGCGTAATGGCGGTTACGGGAATAGCTTTATTAGTCACTAAGGGCAACTTTACAACCCTATCGTTTAATGCAGTTGATACCCTTATCGGGTTGGGAGCCCCGCTTTTTAGCGCCTGCTATACATTGCAATCCCGAAATCTTATAGAGCGCTTTGACCCAATTGTAGTTATGGCATGGGCAATGATAATGGCCACTGTCTTAGTTAACTGCTATGTTCCTTTTTGGACTGTCCGACTAGAATGGACTACTTTGTCCATATTAGCAATTTTATGCGTCAGTGTCGTTGGCCATATTTTGGCTTATCTCTGTTATCTACTGAGCGCAAGCAAAATTAACCCTACTGTAACCGGTGTTCTTGAAACAGTTGAACCCTTAACGACAGTAATCCTCTCTTACCTTCTCTTTAAGATTTCTTTGGATAGGTCCATGATAGGAGGAGCCATTTTGATCTTGCTTGCCGTAAGTATTCTTGGTCTAACACATCATAGGAAATCTTCTAAGTGTTAAAAACTAGTCACAGAGTACTATTACAATCTTGTTCAAAATGAGCATAGTTCAATTTTTTTATGCCATGAAAAACTTTGATTAATTTCTTATGTCCGTAAGCCTGTTAACCGCAAAATTTGGCGTAATCACTGCGACGATTCGAAAATGTCGCAGACAAAGAAAACTAAATGAAACGCCTCTTAAGGTCAGTAATTATCGGCGAGTTTGCACATCTCCTTAAAGAAAAGAAGTGCAGACATACAGGATAGACGAGACTTTCCAGCCACGATCAAAAGTCTGACTTTTGCTTCTCAAGCTCTATGTCCGGAAGATAGTGGTTGTGAATAAGTGATTTAAGATTTCCGTTAGCAAAACGTGTTGGGCAGGCCATTTCAAAAATCAGAAAGAAAACCAGACTACACAGAGGTCATCTAACGGTAAACAGAGCAGACTTTGATTGTAGTTGCTGGCAATTGGACTCTA
>CANTYJ010000006.1 GCA_947854175.1 uncultured Turicimonas sp.
AATCAGAAACTTTATGATTCCGAGCAATTGCTGAAATAGATTCTTTCCCTTCCAATACTGCCTTAAGGGCTCTTTCTTTAAATTCTTTTGGGTATCTGATTCCTCGGTTGTCTATCATTCTTTCCTTTAATTTCTTTCGGGAAAGTATTCTGACAACCTATGTCAGTTTTTTGTAAACAATAAACTCTTACGAACAAGTTGTCGCAGAGTAACTCCAAAATAAACCGTTCGTCTTCGAAACAAAACCTGCCGAGAACGATTTATTTATTCATTTTTCTGTTCTAAGATAAGTGCTTGGAGGAAGGGTCTGGGTGTGTGTGAGTGATACAGCAGTTAAAAAAACTGCGAGACTGCGCTTACCTCCAAACACTTTTCATTTTAATCTAACAACTAAGTTAATAGACTACTTGCTTCCTCTTTTTTTCCAATAGGTTCAATAAATCAGGTTCATTCCAATTGGTAAACCAGGTTTTGTTCGAAACGTTTTGGATAAAAAAGTCGTTAGAAAAATCCTTAAGGGCGAATATTCTAGAGTTGCCAGCGGTCTTTTCTTTTGTATTTTCTCTTACTAACTTCATTGTATTTTCTCTTACTAACCTCACTAGATTATCTTTATCTCGTTTCTCAATATACGGACAGCTTAAAAGATCCATAAAAAGTAAATAAGGTGCTGTTTCTGACTCTATTATTTCTGCTCCTCTGTCTTGGTTAAAATACTCAATAGCATTTTCGACGATTGTTTTCTTTAATTCTTTTAATTCGATATCATTCTCGATATAGAACAAAAGAGAGGTAATTAAAAAGTAATCGGTAAAGCCATTTCTTTTTATATTGTTGTATAAATTGGAAAGAAGTTTTAATGGTAATGTAACAGTCGGCTTTATTTCTTTCAGTAAAATGATCAAATTCAAAAACTCAATCTGTTCGTTATTTTTGTCGCTATTTGTCAAGTTCTTTAATTGAGTTTGTAGCCAATTTAATATTTCAAAATAAATATATTTCACTAGCTCATTGGAAAAAGGAGAATGTGAATTAATGAATCTCACGGAAAGTATTACAGCTGTACAAACTTGATAAGAGGAATTTACGGCCGGTGAGAGAAAATATAAATAAAATATAGCACCCAATAATGTCCGAAGTGCTTTTTCGTAATAACTTATTTCCTCCTTTTCTAGCTTTGTTGTGCGGGTTATAAAAATTACTCTTTGTGAAAGGTTTCCAATTAAATATGGAGATATTTCTGAAATCCCAACATGGGAAGAATGACAAATACTTTTAATACGATTGGAAAAAGAAATAAGAAGATTGGTAGGATTACGAATGTTGATAGGGATGTAGTTTAAAGATTTTGTATCTTTATACATGAAGCTTCGATAAAATTCTCTTAAGCATTTCCTGCAGTTTTCAATAGCCGTTGTCTTGGGAGTTACAAAAGGAGTCTCCAAAAGAATTTCTTTTGCTACATTGAGGTTCAGTTTGAATAACCTTGTTTCTTCTAAAATGATCCCCCTTATATGGTATAGGAAGTCTTTGGAAGTGGAAAAAATAAAATAATCATCCACATACCTACGGATATCATACTCTGGGTGAGAACCTCCAACCACAGCAAGTTGGCTTTTATTGAAAAAAATCTCCCTGTCTTTTTTGATCCTTTTGTAGACAGTTTTATCAATTTTCTGAAAAATTATTTCCGCAAAAATTCTGCTGAACTCCGGACCAATTATTATTCCTAGTGTCTCATTATCATTTACTCCTCGAATTAATGTGTCAAACAGATTGCCAAATGTTTTAGCTTGAGTGTATTTTTTAGCTGTTTTCTTATCTTTTGTTGCCCATGAAATAGAGTGGGTATAAATACTGTCAAAACAATGTGATATGTCAAGTTTTAAAAGATACTTATATTTCTTTTCAAACTCAAAAAACTCTTGGCTATTTATAAACTTGTATAGCCTTAAATATTTTTTGTAAGCAAAAAAACTCGCCGCGTACCTTTGAAAAGATTCTATTCCCTCTTCAGTACTAGGTAGTTCTGTTTTGAAACGGGAAAGATCCTTTGCGTTTGAAAAATCGTAGTATGAAGATGCGATTTTTTGAGGATGCCGAAGACTGAATTTATCAAAAGAGCAGAAATATCGTATTGATTCAGCGAAAGAATGATAAAAACTACAAAACTTGAGTTGGGAATACGGGTGAGGTATTGAAAGAAATCTCTTATCTGCTAGGCCTTTTTTAATACCATATGTATAAGCCTTAGTGGGCATGGCATAGAAATGGTCTGGAAAGAACTTAAAAAATGAATTTTCAGAACATTCCTTTTTGGCCTTTTGGAAAGAGTCTTTGTTTATTCCCAGATAAAAACAATATAAGTTAATTTCTTTGTTATCTGCATCTTTTTTTTCTAACGTTTTTATGAGCTCCTTCACCGTTACATAGAATCCGGAGTTGCTAAATGAAATGGGTGTCTCATATGGTAAAGTCTCGGTCAGTAAGGTTCTCAACAGATCATTCTTTTTTATTTTGAATTTCGGTTTCATATCTCAGAAGTTCCAAATGTACTTAATTTTTTTTATATTTTTTACGGAGAAATGATAGAAAGTTTTATTAATAAAGCCGTTGTAGAAAGAAAACTTCCTTAATGAGTTTAATTTCTTTTTGTGAGAGAAATCAATTGAACATAAACGATGAATTTGTAATTTTAAATTCTTGTCCAGAGTTTCTAAACAAGAATGTTCGCTTATTTGTGGAAATCCAAAGTAAATACCATTATTAAAACTACGCTTATTGGTTTGGTTAAACAATCTGTAATTGCTCGTTAGAAATTTTATGCGATTAACTAATAGTTTAAAATCTTGTGTTTTTATGTAATCCTCAAAACTTAAAGTAGTTTTTGTAAGAAGTTTTTTTAACGATTTATCAGAAAATGTTACATGTACCCTGTTAAATTCATTCTTTTCATTTTGATTTATGCTGAATTTATAACCCAAGAAGTCAAACGAACCAACAAAGTGTGGAGAGGAACTTCCCACTTTTCCAACCTCGTTTTTTTTCCCTGAAAATACACCAATTTTGATGATTTTATATTTTGGTTCATCTTCTTCCTCATGAAACTTTAAGCTGTATCGTTCCATCAAGTGTTGGATTTTTCCTTTTTTATAAAAATCCTCATTTAAATTTTCAGAACCAACAATAACTATGTCATCCACAAATCGTTTATAGAAAAAAACGTCTTCCGATAACAGAAATTCTTCATCTATATCAAGCATAACGATTTCAGATAAGAGATTAGAAATCGGCAATCCTCTAAGGATCCCTCTGTTCACTCCCAGGCCGAGTGATTTGATATACTGAAGGTGTTTGGACGGGAGATTTAAATCTTCAAGCTTTTGCATCAAAGCATCGCAATTGATAGATTCAAAAAAATTTTTAATATCGAGCCTCACAATTGTGTATGCAACATTTTCTTTAAGGTGTTGAATTAATGCGGGAACTATGTAATTTCTTGAAGGAAACTGTATATTTACTTTTGAATAAATATCCTTTGAGATGATTTCATCAAGAACCCTAGATTCTAATGTTTTGTAGCTATATACCGATTTTCCCTTGATGATTTTTTTCCTTATGTGTTCCTGTAGAAGGTTTTGAGGATTTGAATATAGGGTAAATGCTTTTTTTCCGAGGGTTTCAATGTATCGTTCTTTTGTATTCTGGTCGGTTTTCCTGATATCGATGGGAATGGAAAATTCCATCTTCTTGTTTGTATGAAATTCTTTTTCTACAACGCTAGGGTTAATTAAGGTGTAAGCCGTCATGTCAGAATTTTTAAGTAGTGAATTTTATTGTTCTCAAAGATTTTTTGTTTAACCAAATCTCATAACAGATCAAAGATCTTACGACTCGCCTCATTCTAATACGTTAATTAACCTTCCACCAGGCTGCTGTGAAAAGGTAAACTCACTGTCGATAGTCGGTCCCCTCAAGTTAGAGGAGTTTTCTAATTACGATTCAGATTTTGACTGGTAGTTCCAAGGATAGTACTCTTCGAACGCAAAACCTTTAGAGAATTCCGGCAACCGCTGCTCCCAATTAATCCTTAGTTACTTGTTCGGATTATCAGAAACGTTTCCTTTTTCTACTTCCTCTGTCCAGGCATTTCCTTCGCAGTACGTTGCAAACTCTCTTGTGTATTCAATCAACCTGCAGAATACGTCTTTAATGCCACAAGCTTTGGCTGTCTCCTAGATACTTTGCAGTCTGCACAGAACTTTCAGTCCTTCAATCGATTGGAAAAAGCCGACATTCTTCCTTAGGATTGTCAACGAACGTATCACTCTTTCCACATCATTGGTATGACAGCAGACCCGGTAATTGTCCAGGAAGGTCCTCATCTGAGCTCTCTAATTCATGTAATAGACGCAGCATGTCGACGACATCGCTGCTGGAGCTGATTCATATCTGCCTTTGTTGTTTAATCCAAAGTAGACATCCTGTCACACGGCAGTGAAGACACTGCCGTTCCTTTACGATAGAAGCATATCTTAAGAATTGAAGATTTGATCAAACCAGACGGAGTAATCAAAGCTCTCACGAAGAGACGCGACGGTTGGTGCACCTTCTTCGGAACCTTTCTTAACAATTCTGAGTCACTTCTTTAACAACCCGTTTTTAGAAACAACGCCGTTGCGCTCTTCCAGGTAAAGAAGGTTCTCATATGTATGATCCTGCTAATTTCGGCTGGTAATCCCAGTTAATCGGCAACCTCTCTGATTTCCTTGACCATTTTGGCTTCAATGACTTC
>CANTYJ010000007.1 GCA_947854175.1 uncultured Turicimonas sp.
TTAAGTGCCCGCTCTTATCGGTTCGTCGATAAATTTTTAAAGAACATTTTGCTAACCTTCCGGTTAACTCCGCTGTTAAAAACAAGTCGTTTTCATCAGCGCAGAATTGAAATTGTACGCATCAATTTTTCATCTGTCAACTCTTGCCGATAAAATCGATGTAAATAATTGTAAATATGCTTCAACCCATTTTTAGAGTAAAGCCTTTTTCGGTCCCCTTCATCTCACACCCAGGTATTAGAATTGCTACATCAGTTGAGAAGAATTTAAAGATGCATGACAAAATAACAGGCTTAATTCTCGCAGGAGGAAAAGGCCGGCGAATGGGCGCTGTCAATAAAGGAGCTTTAGAAATTTCTGACGGTCTGACAATGGCTGAGCAGGTCATCATAACTATGCAGCCCCAGGTCTCTGAACTTTTTATCAGTGCTAATGATTATTCAGATTTTTACCGAAAGTTTGGTTTCTCTGTTCTGGAAGACAAAAGACCAGGTTACCTTGGACCTCTTTCCGGCATTGAATCTCTATTAATTGAAAAACCGGATATTGAGTGGCTGTTTTGTGCAACCGTTGATACTCCTTTTTTCCCACCAAATTTGGCTTCTGAGCTATTGGAACTTGCTGTTAAAAATAATGTTCTTTGTGTAACTCCGATTCACAATGGGAATCGGCATCCTCTCCACTCAATCATCAATAGTAAATTATTTCCTTCCTTGACGCGGTTTCTTGATGAGGGGCAGAGATCCGCAGGTTATTGGTTAAAGCAGTGCGGAGCCTTAGAATACCAGGTCGATGCTCCTTATCCATGCTTTGAGAATATTAATACTCCGGAAGAACTAATTAATTTTAGGAAAATGTTATGAATTCAATCAGTCAAACTTTAAGTTATGAAGAGACACTGGCCTACTTACTCGATTACATCCGTCCGGTCAACGAAACACGTTTGATACCATTGTCTGACTCTGTCGGTTATATATTGGCCGAAGATGTAATTTGCCCTATTGATATTCCGGCATTCAATAATTCCGCCATGGATGGATGGGCATTTTCCTCGCTTGACATTAAACCTGAAGGGTTCACTCTTCTCGAGGTTGGCTCTTCTTTTGCTGGTCATCCTTTTGAAGGAATTTTACAGGCCGGACAATGTATAAGAATTATGACAGGTGGAAAGGTTCCCGAAGGTGCTGATACTGTAGTGATGCAGGAGCAAGTGACTGCTGACCAAAAGAAAATAACTTTTCCGGCAGGAGTTAACCCAGGACAAAACGTCCGAAAAAAAGCTGAAGAGTTTGCAAAAGGTTCCGTTTGTATAACAAAAGGATCAAGAATTTGTGCTCCTCACATTAATTTTTTAGCCTCTCTCGGTATCAAAGATATTCTCGTTTTCAGAAAAATTCGGGTTGCCTTTTTCTCAACAGGAGACGAACTTCAGCCTCTTGGCACACCGTTAAAAGACGGCCATATCTATGACTCCAACCGTTATGCCATAAGTGCATTATTGCAACAGGCCGGTTTTGATATTTTGGACATGGGGGTGGTTGAAGACAATCCTCAATCTCTCAGGCAGACCCTTCTGAAGGCTGCCGACTGTGCAGACGCTGTCATAACCTCCGGCGGTGTCTCTGTCGGTAAAGCCGATTATACCCGCTCAGTAGTTGAAGAGTTAGGTGAACTTGTACCATGGCAGTGCAGGATTAAACCGGGACGACCTTTAGCGGTGGGGAAAATTAATTCCGCTTATTTCTTCGGGTTACCCGGAAATCCAACTGCCACCCAGATTACCTTCATGACTGTGGTCCGGTTGGCTTTGAATATGCTGGCAGGCTCTAAAGAAACTCACTTCAATTTTTCTGAGGCTACTGCAAGTCAGGCTATGAAAAAACGTAGCGGACACACAGAATTTCTTCGCGGTGTGCTTTTCTTAGAAAACGGCAAAGCAATGGTTAAGTCTGCAGGTAGCCAAAAAACGGGAGCAACTGCTTCTATGTTTACAGCAAACTGCCTTATTTACCTTCCCGAGAACCATGGTCCGGTAACTGAGACTGAAACACTACTCGTGGTTCCGTTCCAAAGCGCATATCTTTAGGCCAGGCACTGTGGCCCTTCCAATGCTTATCCCGCCGGACTTTATAGATCCGGCGGAATTTAGAAGCCGGAAGTTTCTTGACTTTTACCTTCTTTTCAACAAAGTCTTTATTTTCAGTTTCTCTGAGATCAGCCTGGGCCGGGACAATGATGTTGCCTGCTAAGTCAATAACGCCTCTTAGGCCAATCCCCTTTGCAACATATCCGTTAATTACGCCGTAATTTTTGCATTCATGCTGATGGGCATGAAAAAAATATTTAACTCCAAGCTTACTAGCCAAGTTATCCAGACATTCAAAGCCTTTTGAGTGCACAGAAGGGGCCTCGTGAGTAACAAGAACGTCTGCCTTGGATTCTTGTAATTTTTCGAATACTGAATGAAAAATCGTCGACCGGTGTCTTCTTGGAAGGCCGCCTCTCCAAGTGGTCGCTTTACCAAGTTTTTTGATGAATTCACCGGGAGAATTGTAGATAGGCTCGGCCGGAGGCATCCAAATTTGTCCTCGGAAGACACCGCCTAGGCCGGCAACTTTGACTCCGCATACGTCCAGAACCTTCCCATGAAGATTGTTGATAGCATATTTCGAGCGCCAGATCCGATCATAAATAAGGTCAGAATCTGTATCGTGATTGCCAGGAATCCAGTAAATTTTTGTGTGAGTGACACCTTTAAAAATTTCGTCAAGACTCACTTCCGGGGTTAGATCCCCGAGAATTATGACTGCATCAGGATGATACTCATCAATAGCACTTAATATCTGCTTAAACTCGCCGTGAGGATCTCCGCACAAAAAGATCTTTTCTAATTGTTTTTGTCCAATGCACTGCCCACCGGAACTTATATTTAACGGCGGCCTACTCTTTCGACGGCCGTAAAAGGTTCGCCTGTATCTCATTTCTAACTACACGAGTCTCTTTTCTAATGATTTTTTCAAGACTCGTACCAAAATTCTTAAGTTAGAGTAAGGATACCACTATTTGTCCGGATCCCGTTAACGAAATAAGATCCAGCCTTCCAAATGAACTCAATCTAGTTTCACAACGTCGGCCCCTTTAGGAATCTCAAAATTGAACATTTTGACAGGAAACTTATTTTCATATGAAACATCTTTTAATTGAATTTTCGAAGTTTCACTAAGGCTTCCGACAAATTCCAGATAAGCAGGTACTTTTCCTTTAAATCCAATGGATATTTTTGAGAAATTCAGATTCTCATTCTTCGGTGACAGTCCCACGACTGATAATCCATCCTTCACCCCGAGATCTTTAACGTTCCAACTATCTTTCAGGTTGCCATTGCCAAAGAGGATAGACGCCGGACTTTCAGGTATGGCTTCTCTTGCTTTTTTGATAGTGACTTGGTTTAAATCCTTGTCCCAAATCCATAACTCTTTACCGTTGCATATCATGTATTGTGGGAAAGGTTTTTCGTACTTCCAGATAAATTTGCCCGGTCTTGAAAAAACAAAAGTCCCTTCGGAATTATCAATCTCTTTTCCGTTTTTATCCGTCACTATTTGAGAAAAACTACCTTCAGCACTCATCACATGTTTTGAGAAATTTTGAAGAGACTCCACCGAATTCTCGGCCGCCATTGCAAACTGACCACTCAAAACAAACGTGATGCCGGCAAAAATAACTTTTTTCATAAAAATCATTCAAATCATTTTAGAACTCAGTTGATTCTAACTTTTTAAACTCGGTTGAGACCAGTAATTTGCCCGTTTTAGCAATGAGACCTATCTCAAAAATTAGAGAAAATTCAGACAAAAAGGACAATTATTCCAATTTTCCCTTAATGGTTTTATAACTTGAGGAAGTCCACGATAGTCACAAAAAAGAGGGGGGCTTACAATTGTTCCTGAGTGTTAAGAAGTGTTTGTATTTGTGGCTTTTAAGAAATACATTCTTTTGATATCAAATGTATTGGAAGAAGGTTTTCTTTGGCTTCCCTGTACGTCCCTCCATTCACTAGAAGGCAGCAATCACCTCCTGCTGCGTTCCGGTACAGGGAAGCCTACCTATTTTTCTCTCTTGTTTTTTCCAAACTAAAGTCGTTTGCCCGAGCTCCGGCCTTTAGTGTGCGTTTATTCTTCGTTCTTCTTTTGTCATTTTTTGTTCTTGAGACCGACTTACTCCAACTGAGTAAATTCAAAAAAAAAATCCCGCTCAGAGCAAACTCCGGCGGGAAGATAAAACCTGAATTCCCACAAATATAGGTGATATTCTTACAATTTATTACTGACTTCTATT
>CANTYJ010000008.1 GCA_947854175.1 uncultured Turicimonas sp.
TTGTACATAAACCGAGAATACAACCATTGCTCTTCTAAACTTCGCTCTCATAAAGCCTTATGGCTCTTCGAGTCTTGCAGGATAACGGTCATGCCTTCGCACTTCTAACCAGCGTTCATACCGTCCCTTCAATATCTCCAGTACTTTCCCCGGAGATGCATCTAACGGTATGGTCCCAAAAAGCCTCATATGATTTATACAACCGAAAATGCTTGGCGTTACGAAAGAAAAATTATTTGTCGACTGGTTAGCAAATAAAGAAAGACAACAAATCGAACAAATGAGCACTGAATTTCCGACTTGATTCGAAGATATATTGAATCTAAGAAAACATAAACCCACAGATTATGAAAGGTCTGTGGGTCATAAATTCAACTAATTAATTCTTAAAGAAAAGCATTATTTGCTCTTCTTAACGGCTCCGATATTGCTGCTTAGTTGCAGCAGAATATCGCTATGTTCACCTTTTTCGTAAATGGTGTTGGCGCGGCCCAGAATTAACGGATCAATTGGTCCGATAGCTTCAACATCTTTACCGGTATACGGAAGAGAATGTAAAACATAACGCATGGCATTTAGACGGGCTCTCTTCTTGTCGTCACTCTTGATAACTGTCCATGGAGCAGCCACGGTGTCTGTGCTAAGAAACATGTCTTCTTTGGCTCTGGTGTAATCATCCCATTTGTCCAAGGACGCCATATCGACAGGAGACAGTTTCCATCTCTTCAAAGGATGAACTTGTCTTTCTTTGAATCTGCGGCGTTGTTCTTTGCGGCTGACAGAGAACCAGAACTTAATTAAATAAATTCCGCTTCTAGTTAAGAATCTTTCAAATTCCGGGCATTCCTGCATGAATTCAATGTACTGCTCATTAGTACAGAAACCCATGACGCGTTCGACACCGGCTCTGTTGTACCAGGAACGGTCAAATAAAACAATCTCTCCGGATGTCGGGAGATGCGGAATATAGCGCTGGAAGTACCATTGGCCGAGTTCTCTTTCCGTCGGTTTTTCCAGAGCAACAACTCTGGCTCCACGAGGATTCAAATGCTCCATAAAACGACGGATTGTGCCGCCTTTTCCGGCTGCATCGCGGCCCTCGAAAAGAATTACCAGTTTTTGACCGTGTTCCTTAACCCAGGACTGCAACTTGAGCAATTCAACCTGGAGAAGATATTTCTCTTTTTCATAGAGTTTGCGGCTCATTCTGTTCTTGTAGGGATAGCCGCCTTTTCTCCAGTCTTCGTTGAGCTCTTCGTCAACGGAGTTCTTCTTATCCTTGATTGCGTCTGGAGCTTCTTTCAGCTTTTCACGGCGGTTAAGTGCCTTGAGAATAGCTTTACGGTCTGCCGGGGATTCTCCGTCAAGAATTGTAATCAGAGCCTGCATCTCATGTTCTGTAGCAGCAGAAAATGTCTGATCGGTGACATATTCTTGAGCCTCAGACTCTGTCGTGATAGGAGATGATGAAATGCTTTCCACTTGGGTACTTATTCTTTCACTTTCAGTAGGAACATAGGAGCTTTCTGTCTCTTTAGATTCAACAGTCTCCTTTTTGTTCATTTCTTTTTCTTTTGATGACATTTAAATTCCTTTGTAATTTTTTATGGCGCGCAACTCTAAATAAATTAATAGGTTACGTCAACTCAACTTTATGAATTGTTGTCAGGTTCCGCCTTCAACGCCAATATTGCATCATAGAGGCTTTTCTTCGGTATACCTGTAACCTCATGAGCTATATGACTTAGCGTCCCGGTCGGTAGTTGAGAACTCAACAATTCCAGCCATTTGTTCGTTAGAGGATCGATATCAGCACAGGTTTTGAAAGTATCGGCATTTACGATGACAACAAACTCTCCCGTAGGTTTATTTTCTTTAACCCAAGTTGATATCGTATCAGAGGTAACCTCCTTAAATTCTTCAAATTTTTTAGTTAATTCCCTAGCTATGACTATTTTCCTGGTATTCGGAACGCTCAATTTCAGCTCTGAAGCAAGTTTTTCCATTCTGTGTGGAGCTTCGTAAAGCACAAAAGTCCGTTTACTCTCTACTAAATTTTTTAAAGTTGAAAGCCTGTCTTTTGCTCCTCCTTCAAGGAAACCTTGAAAAATGAAACCTTCAGGAGCCATTCCTGCAGCTGAAAGCGCAGTAATAACAGCACTGCAGCCGGGAATTGGAATTACTCGGAAGCCCGCCTTTCTGACGGCATCAACCACTTTAGTTCCCGGGTCTGATACCGCTGGTGTACCCGCGTCAGTTACGATCGCTATTCTTTTTCCTTGATTTAATAAATCGATAATCTTGGAAGCACCGGTCTGCTCATTATGTTGGTGAACAGGGAACAATTCTTTGGATAGGTTAAACTTTTGAAGTAGCTTGCCGGCTTCTCGGGTGTCTTCTGCTGCAACTTTGTCACACAGACTAAGAGTCCATAAGGCCCTTAAGGTTATGTCTGCCGTATTCCCGATAGGCAAACCGATGACATATAAAGCAGGTGACGGAAAATCTTGGCTTGCTAATCTCGTATAGGTAAATAAAATATTGTTTTCGAATTGTTCTGGTTTGGAGTCCATTGTGTCCTCTTCACTCTTGCACAAAGCTTCTTTAACGCTATGTACTTTCCTTTCATTGTCAGTAGCTGGCAGTTTAAACGTATGTGCTGCGGATCTACAAACCGAAGCTTCCGCAGTTCCTGTTTTCGGTAAAGTTAAAGTAGCCCTTATCGTTACCCCGGAGTCTTCTCCGTTAACGCCCGCCTTAGCTCCGTTTAGAGCAGGGGTTGAAGCCGCTTATGAGGAAGATAGCAATAAATTTGAGCTGGTCAAATATGAGGCCACTGATAAAACAGATGTCATCAATATCCTGAATAAGGCAGCTGATGAAAAGGCCATGCTCGTAATTGGACCCGTTCTAAAAAACTCTGTTGAGCAGATAGCGGCATTGCCTTATTTACCGCTCCCGGTAATTGCCATTAATAGGACGGATAATGAGGTCCAGCCTGAACTTTTCATGAGTATAGACGTTGCAGTTGAAAGTGAAATTGAGCAGTTGGTCAAGGTTGCGATTGAAAATACCGTGATGCATCCCTCAGGGAATTTTGTCATTCTTTCGACGCCCGGAGAATATGATGAACGAATTGCCAGATCAATCCGGGCTGAACTGGAAAAACAGGGAATGACAGGAGAAATCCGACACATCAGTACAGAGCAATTGGCCTATATCACCACTGAAATGAGAGGCAAGAATTTCAGAGGCTGTTTTTTTGCAATGAATCCTCAACAGGCAAGCCTTATTCGTCCGTATCTACCGCCCGAATTGGCTGTCTTCGGAACTAGTTATACCAATCCTTACCGTTCAAATGACACTATGGCTTCGCAAACCCAAGCCAATGATTTGAACGGTATGGTAACGCTTGAAATTCCTGCAATCACACAATTAGATCAGGAAAATTATCTGAAATATAGACCGCTTCTTCTGAAACTTAACAATGACGCCCGCCATTTGTTTGCCGTTGGTGTAGATACCTGGCAACTTGGAAAGCAATGGTTGGAATGGAACCAGTCCATCGAAATAAAAAACGGGTTAAGCGGTGATATTCACTTCGATAAAAAACAAAGTAGCCGGGCTCTAAGAAAAATGGATAAAACCGTGGTTAAACCATCCAGAAGCTTGGAAGATGACGTTGCTTTTGAAGAAAATGCAGAAGAGGCAGGTCTATGATTCTGGAAGTTCTTCAGGATGCTCATCTCGCGTGGGGAGATGCTCCGCTTTTAGATAATGTCAATCTGACAATAGAAGAAGGCCAAAGAATCGGACTTATTGGAAGAAACGGGACCGGTAAGAGTACTCTTTTAAAAGTACTGGCCGGCGTTGAAAAGCTGGATGGCGGTTCCCGTAATGTAGCTAAAGGATTAAAGGCGATCTATGTCGAACAGGATCCCGTATATCCTCCTGCTCTGACAATTTATGACTCTTTATTGTTACGGGGAAAAATTTCGGAAATTCACGATGAAGTTGAGCGTTGGGAAGTAATCTCCAAACTTAACGAGTACATCCATCTCTTCGGCTTAAATCCGAATTCAACTGTAGAGAGTGCCTCGGGTGGAGAGAAGAAAAAAGGAGCATTGGCATTGGCCTTTGCATTACAGCCGCAATTGCTTCTACTAGATGAACCGACAAACCACCTTGATATTGATGCAATTTTCAAATTAGAAGAACTAATCCTCACCAATTTCAGAAAAGATAGAACTCTAGTCACGATCACCCATGATCGTTCTTTCCTGAATAAAGTTGCTCAGCAGATTTTTGAACTCGATCGAGGAATGTTAAGAGTCTATCCGGGCAACTTTGAAGAATACGAAAAAAGAAAAGTCGAAGAGCTTTATGCAGAGAATAAAGCCAGGGCACAGTTTGATAAGTTTTGGGCACAGGAAGAAGTTTGGATTAGAAAAGGAATCGAGGCTAGGCGCACCCGCAATGAAGGTAGAGTCAGAAGGCTGGAACAGCTCAGAAGAGAAAGAGAAGCCAGAAGAGACAGAATTGGGAATGTAAAATTAGCTTTGGATGCCGGAGAAAAGAGCGGAAAGCTTGTGGCCGAGCTTGAAAGTGTATCTCTTAAATTCGGTGATAGAACTCTGATAAAAGATTTGAATCTTCGGTTGATGCGGGGCGATAAGCTGGGTCTTATCGGTCCCAATGGAGTCGGTAAAAGCTCCCTAATTAAAATTATTCTCGGTCAGCTGCAACCAACCTCGGGCTCTGTGCGCTTAGGAACAAACTTAGAAGTAGCCTACTTTGATCAGCTAAGAACAGAACTGAATCCCGAAAAAACATTGGTGGAGACAGTGTCGCCGGGTTCTGATTGGGTGGAAACAAACGGCATCAAGAAACATGTCATCGGATATCTGGGAGATTTTCTATTCCCTCCTCACCGGGCTAATGTCAAAGTTTCAAGTTTGTCCGGCGGAGAGAAAAATCGCCTTCTTTTGGCAAAATTATTTGCCAAGCCAGCCAATCTCCTCGTGATGGACGAACCCACAAATGATCTCGATATTGAATCGCTGGAAATGCTTGAAGAAACCTTAAGCAATTACAAAGGTACAGTAATTCTTGTTTCTCACGATCAAACCTTTATGGATAATGTAGCTTCATTTGTCGTAGCTCCTGACTCAAAAGGTGTATGGACTTCTTATGTGGGCGGTTATGATGAATGGCTAAAGCACCGTAAACCTGATACAGAAGAAGTTCAAAAGAAAGAGCCTGCTTCAAAACCACAGGTTGAACGAAATAAATCGAACAGACCGGTTCGTCTTTCTTATAAAGAAAAACAAGAACTGGAACAACTTCCTCTGGAAATCGAAAAGTTAGAAGCAGAACAGGAACAATTGTTAACGGACATGAGTTCAGGCTCGGAGAAAAGAGGCCCCGAATTCTTTGAACAAACTAATAAACGCATGAATGAGATAGCTTCTTTACTTGAACAAAAATACGAACGCTGGGAGCAGTTAGATCAAAAAGCTCAGGTATCTAAAAGTTAAAAAAGGTAAGAGAAGTTAAATTGAGCGTTCTTTTTACTCTGAATCTGAATACGAGTGCACAATTGTGAATACTGGAAGAGGAGGAGATTATGAGAAAAGAGAACCTTCTTAGATTATCTTTAGTAGCTTGTTTTGCTTTTAGCCTTAGCGCTGTGACAGTGGCAAGACCACCGATGGGGCCTGGTCCTGGAGGACCGGGTTTCAGACCGGGGCCGGGATTTGGGCATGGCCCGGGACCAAGACCCGGGTGGGGTCCGGGACCACGTAGACATCACCATCATTGGGGAAGGGATGTTGTTGGAGGAGCTTTGGCGATTGGTCTTGGTTTAGGAGTTGCCGGTGCAATTGCAAATACCTTTACACCTCCTGTTCAAACCTACACGCCGCCCGTCACAACTTATGTTCCTCCAAACTATCTGGTTCCGTCATCACCGGTTGTTGTAGCTCCTCCGGTCGTGACTGCCCCGGTTGTAACTTCTCCTGTAGTTGTCGCTCCCTCTGTTTCCTCTGGTAAGGTCATGTATTGGTGCCAGGCGTCAAAAAATTTCTACCCATACGTGACAGAGTGTTCGTCGGGATGGCAGACAACTTCAATGCCGTAACTGTAATTAAGTAGACGGAAGACCGTCCGTATTTGGGCGGTTTTTCGTTTTTTAAAGAAATGTCTCAATAGAATTGAACATTTCGGGAAATCCCTAAAAAAATTGCTCGTTTTTAGCGTATTTCTTTTCGTAATCTAAAAGCTAACATGGGATAGGTGTAGGAGAAAGTTTTGACTGACACAAAAGAAATAAGGGCAAAGGACTTGGACGTATTGTCTACTTTGTGTGATTTTTTTAATAATCGAGTCAAAAAAGGTCCAAATGATGAGGCTCTCAGAGAGTTTGACAAAGAGAGTAAGAAGTGGATTTCTTATACATATCTGGAGGTTGCGGAAAAAATAAAACATTGGCAACGGGCTTTTGTGGCCAGTAATCTTCCGGCAGGATCCAGAGTCGCAATGCTTTTACCGAACAGCGTAGACGCGGTTTGCTTTGATCAGGCGGCAATGGCTAACGGATTAATTCCAGTACCCTTGCACGCCATTGATACTCCGGCATCCAGCGCTTTTATTCTTGAGGATAGCGGAGCTAATTTCCTGATTACTAATCGCTATGACAAGTGGTTGGAAATTGAAAAATCTGGCTTTGACCTCTCCAATCTAAAAAAAGTAGTTATTACGACAACTACTAATGAACTTCCCGAAAACAGCATTGTTCAGGGATTAAACGACTGGCTGAAAAAGGGTGAGAAAGTTAAAGAACTTCCTTTGTTACCATCACAGAATGATTTGGCCTGCATTGTTTACACCTCAGGAACCACCGGCAAACCAAAAGGAGTCATGCTGTCTCATAAAAATATTGCAAGCAATGTGCGCTCTACATTGGCTCACGTTAAACCGGAAATTGGCGCTAAGTTTTTATCATTTCTTCCACTTTCTCACATGTTTGAAAGAACGGCTGGTTATTACTTAGCTTTAGCAACCGGAAGTACGATTGTTTTTAATCGCTCTTTGCAGTATTTGGCCGAAGATTTCAAGATTGTTAAACCGGACGTTCTTATATCAGTGCCTCGGGTCTACGAACGAATCTATGGAAAGCTTCAAGAAACTCTAAAGAAAAAAGGTGCTCTGACAAGAAAACTTTTTAATTGGGGCGTTGATGTCGGCTGGAGAGAGTTTTGTAAAAAAAATGGCATTCCATATGAAAAGAAGCTTTCAATAATTTTTGACAACAATCTTGGAAAAGTTTTCAAGAAAAAAGTCTCAAAGACTCTAAGGGAACAGTTTGGAGGTAACTTAAAAGTCGCAATCAGTGGAGGAGCCGCTCTCAATGAAAAAGTGGCCAAAGTCTTCTGTGGGTTGGGCTTGCCTGTCATTCAAGGTTATGGAATGACAGAAACTAGTCCGATTATCTCCGGTAATAAAGTTGAAGATAACAATCCGGCTACCGTCGGACGCCTGCTAAAAGATGTTCAAGTTAAACTTGGTGAAAAGGACGAGATTCTGGTGAAAGGCGATTTGGTCATGCAAGGTTATTGGAACCGGTCGAAAGACACGAAAGCAGCATTCACTGAAGATGGTTGGTTACGTACAGGCGACCAAGGCGAATTTGATCATTCAGGAAGACTGAAAATCAAGGGCAGAATTAAGGAAATTCTTGTAACTTCTACCGGTGAAAAGATTTCGCCGGTAGATATCGAAAGTGCTGTCGAAACAGATCCGTTGATTAATCAATGTTTTGCGGTGGGTGACGGAAAACCTTACATTGCTACATTACTATCACTCAATCCTGATCTCTGGGCAGGTATAGCTAAGAAGTTTGGCTTAGATGCCTCCGATCCCAGTTCATTAACAAGTCATGAAGTCAAAAAATACGTTCTCAAAGAAGTAAAGAAAGCCTGCAGAATGTTTCCTGCATATGCTGTTCCGAAGAATATATTTTTGACATTAGAGTCGTGGACGATTGAAAACGGCTTGTTGACTCCTACACTCAAGTTAAAGCGGGGTCCCATGATGAAAAAGTATGGCGAGGTAATTGCCGGTATGTATAAGGGACTGCGACAGTAAATATTTTGTTCGTTCGGATCTAATCTAATGAAAAAAAGAGATTCCTTCAGCTTGAGGAAATCTTTGTAGATATAATTTTGCTGCAATAATATGGATGTAATAAATGGAAAAGACAGCAACTGCGACAGAGACAATTAAAAACGCATACAAGGGTAGCGAGAAAAACGTTCATTCCAAAGCCATGGCACCGCAGTGGCTAATCAATACTACTGAGAAATTCATGCAATACCAGCTTGATAAGACATTAACGCTGGATCCATGTATTTTGGATGTGTTTCCAAAGCCTCAGGAAGGTCATCAGTACATGATGTACGCTCATATACCTTTCTGCAATACGCTCTGTTCTTACTGCACGTTCCATAGATTTTTGTTTAAAGAACACAAGGCTCGTGAATACTTTGTGAATCTGAGAAAAGAGATGGAGATGGTTCATGCTCTTGGATATAACTTTACTTCGTTATATGTAGGAGGCGGTACTACCACCATTCTGATGGATGAGCTTGTAAAAACATTGGAGCTTGCCAGGAAGCTTTTTCCAGCTATCAAAGAGGTGTCCTGTGAAACAGATCCTCAGGCGATGGCACATCCGGAACTGCATCTTTTGAAGGGCTTGGTTGACCGTATGTCCGTTGGTGTTCAAAGTTTCGATGACAATATCTTAAAGATGATTGAAAGAGACAAGTTCGGTACGGGCAAGGAAGTTTTTGAGAATATTCAAAAAGCCCAGGAGATGTTTCCAATCTGCAATGTAGATATGATTTTCGGCTTCCGCGGACAGACAGACGAAATTCTTCATTCCGATATGGATAAAGTTGTTCAATTGTCTCCTAGGCAGATTACGACTTATCCTCTCATGGTCACTAGCCAGACTAAGCGAAGCGTGAAAGATTCTCTGGCAGCAGAGCCTGAGCATTTAGCCAGACAATACAGAATCATTCTTGACACATTGACTAAGAGTTATACGCAGCTCTCTTCCTGGGCTTTCGGCAAAGCTAATAACGAAGGCTTTGATGAATACGTCATTGACAATGATGAGTACCTCGGAATCGGCTCAGGTGCATTTAGTTTCTTAGGAGATACCTTATACGTCAACACGTTCTCTTTAAGAAGATATAACGACAGAATCTCTAACAACCGCGACGGAGTCGAAAGAAAAAGGACTTTTAAGAAAGCAGAGATATTGAGATATCGTCTTCTTTTAGGATTATTTGCCGGAAGACTTTCCAGAAAATACTTCAGAGATATTCACGACACCAATTTAGACAGAGCTCTTTTTAAAGAAATCAGCGCATTAAAGCTTACTGGAGCAATAAAAGAGAATCCTGAAGATCCAAATCAGTTCATTGTTACCGATAGAGGCAAACTTCTTGGTCTGGTGATGATGAAAGACTTTTATACAGCAATGGACAATATTCGTGCTGAGTTAAGGAAGCCATTAAAAGAAGCTGACATGTAAACCGAAAAGAATGCTGACAATTAAGTCGGCATTTTTTATAGGAATAAGTACTAAGGAAAGCGTTAAAGTATAGCATGTCTTAGAGGTATCCCTTAGTACTTTTAACCTAGTAGGATTGTGGAAATTTGTTTCTTGTTTGTAAAATTGAGAGTGAGAGAAACTATTGGCGTTACAGGTGAACATACTAAGATAACAAACCTGTGCCTAGGTTCTATTTTTCTCACCCCATTTCAAGCTTATGGAGCAAATAATGACAACTATGGATGTAGTCACTTTTCGGCCGCCACAAGGTTGCCGCGGAGAAGATGGTCCGGAATATCAGGGCAATTTCCGCAAAGGTGAATTAAGAGGCATCATTAAAATTAATAGAGATAACTGCGTTGGTTGCGATACCTGCAGAAAGTTCTGTCCGGTTGATGCAATTGACGGAGGACTCGGAGCAATTCACAAGATCAGAGACGATGCATGCGTGAGCTGCGGACAATGTTTGTCTGCTTGCCCGTTTGGAGCTATCGAACAAATGAGCTTCGTCGATGACGTTATCAAAGCATTGGATGATCCTAAGAAATTCGTTGTAGCTCATCCTTCTCCTGCTGTTCGTGTCGCTTTAGCTGAAGAATTCGGCGGACAACCGGGCGATCTTTGTACAGATCAAATGCTCAATGCCTTGGAAAAGGCCGGTTTTGTAAACTACGATGTCAACCAGACAGCTGACCAGACTATCCTTGAAGAAGGTACTGAATTCGTTAAGAAAGTCAGATACTGGGCATTAGGCGAACGTGGTCCTGAAGTTGATCAGATGGCTCACCATCCTCTTCCACATTTCACCAGCTGCTGCCCTGGTTGGGTTAGAAACATGGAAATCAATTTCGCCAGCGCAATTCCTCACGTTTCAACAACTAAGAGCCCGATCCAGATGGGCGGTGCATTAGCAAAGACTTGGGGAGCAAAACACATGTGGATGAAAGATCCGCGTGACATGGTTGTTGTTTCCATTACTCCATGTACAGCTAAAATTTACGAAGCCAGCCGTCCTGAATTCGTCGACGCATGGAAATGGAATGTCGCCCATAACGAAATTCCAAAAGACACTCCTGTCTTCCCAGATGTTGACTACAGCTTGACTACACGCGATATCGCTGAAGTTTTCCGTCGCAAAGGAATTAATCCATTGACAATGCCTACAACTCATGAAGTTAAGCCAATGGAAAAATATACCGGTGCAGGTACTATCTTCGGTGCATCCGGTGGTGTTATGGAAGCTGCCTTAAGATCAGCCTATTTCATCCTTTCCGGTAAAGAATTAACTAATCCGGATATCATCAGCGTTCGCGGTTATAACTCTTCATTAGTTGAGGCAACTATTCCAATTCCTCTGAAAGCTAAGAATGGCGAGGTTTTTGAACTCCGCGTAGCTGTAGTAAATGGCGCTCTTCAGGACTTGAAGAAGGTTATGAAGATTATTAACGAAGACAAAAACCGTTGGCACTTCATTGAAGTTATGAACTGTCCTGGCGGTTGCGTAAACGGCGGCGGACAACCATTGCAAGGTTCCGGCTCTGCATGGCTTGCTCCGACACTTCCACTTCCCGTTAAACTCTAATAGGTCGAAAAATGGCTAAATATCAATATACAGAAAGAGACACCGACGCCCTGTTAGGCAGACGTGGATTCCTTAAAGTTGTCGGTCTTTGCGTCGTTGTAGTTGCTGCTGCCGGCGCTGCCATCACAAAACTTGTCACAAGCAGAAATAAAGTTATTCTTGATCGCCAGGAAGGCTTGTATGCAGATGACAAGCGTTTGCAGAAAATGAAACTGACATCTTCCCATGAAAACGACGTTTGCTGGAAAGTCTACAAAGATATGAACGGCAAACCGGTTGAAGGAGAGATGTATCAGTTAAATCATACTCACTACTACCCACGTTCCCAGTTAGCAATGAAGGAGGCAAAACATGTCTAATGCAGCTCCTAGCGGCGCACGTATTTTGCGCTTCCACACATCTGATAAGGTTTTTCATTCCATCAACGCTATTTGTTGGTACGCCTTATTCTTTACCGGAGTTATTGTTTACTTCGGTAACATGATGCATGCCATTTCTGATGAAACGGCCAACTTGCTTATGGTTTGGCATATTTGGCTTGGTGCCTTATTCACATTGAATTTTGTCGGCTACATTCTTTTTGCACCCGATCGTTTCGCTGTTACCATGAAGAACCTCATGGAATGGGACAAGAACACCATTATGTGGTTCAGAAACTTTGGCGGCTATCCTCGTCGTTTCTTCAAGATTCCGTTTGGCCCGGTAGAGGTTCCTCCTCAGGGTCGTTACAATGGCGGACAGAAGATGAGCTATCTTATCTTCATTGCAGCAATTGCCTATTTAATCGTAACCGGCTGGTTGCTTTGGGCAGGTGCACCTTTGTTAGGTAAGACACTTTTCTACTGGCTCTTCATTACACACGTTTGGGGCAGCATCATCGTCACAGCGATGGTGACATGTGCTCATATTCCTCTGGCTCTCCTCTCCATGGAACACTTCAAAGGCATTTGGAGACTTGGTTCCGGCGATATCTCTTACGAAGCTGCAGAACATCATTCTCCAACTTGGCTTAAGAGAGACGTTGTTAAAGTCGTGGAAAAATAATCAAGAGTTGATTTGATTAAGAAAAAGGGGATGTTGCAAAATTCGACTTTTATCGGATTAGCATTTCCCCTTTCTTTTAT
>CANTYJ010000009.1 GCA_947854175.1 uncultured Turicimonas sp.
CAAAGGAGATATTACGCAGACGAAGTGGGTCCATACAGTTAGATGCATCTCCGGGAAAAGTGCCGGAGATATTGAAGGGAAGGTATGAACGCAGGTTGGAAGTGCGAAGGCATGACCGTTATCCTGCAAGACTCGAAGAGCCGTAAGACTTTATGGGAGCGAAGTTTAGAAGAACAATGGTTGTATTCTCCGTTCATGTACTACTTTGATCTACTTTACAAAAACGGATGAAGGACATGTCTGGCTAAAAATGCTCCGCTAGCGACAGGAATCATTTCCATTGGGAGGAGAATATCATTCAACTCAAGCAAAGCGTCATCATATGCCCGATTACCATAAACTACCGCCGATATCGCTTTATTGCCGCAACCTTTCCACCGAGACATTCTTGCCGCGAATACTTTTGGTACTCTTCCACCGTAAACAGGAACTGCAACAACAATGATATCGTCCTTTTTCAGCACGGGTATCGATAAGTCCGACCTTGTCAGATCAAAACTTACATAAGATGAATCAATAGCATCGGCCATTTCCATAGCATAACTTTTTATACTTCCGCACGGACTAAAATGAAGGCAATATGTTGTCATGGTAGTTGTGTATTAATGGACCATGGGCTAATTAATATGCTGATATGAGAATGCGCATTTTCATAGAAATTATCGTAGGCAATTACCATTAAAAACCAAATTGAATACACTTAGGATTGTTTGGTCGAGTTTATGAAAGTAATAGGTTTAACGGGTGGAATAGGCTCGGGGAAAACAACTGTTTCTGATTTGTTTTCAGAACTTGGAATACAAGTTGTTGACGCTGATGTTATTTCCAGACAATTAACCGCAAAGGGTGGAGAAGCCCTTCCATACATACGTGAGCAGTTCGGAGACCTCGCTTTTACTTCCGACGGAAGCTTAAATAGAGACTACCTTCGGCAACTGGTTTTTCAACATCCGCAGAAAAAAAAGAAATTAGAATCCATCCTTCACCCGATGATCAAACAGGTTGCATTAAAACAATTGCAGTCTTCTCAATCTGCCTATCAAATCCTCAGCGTCCCGCTAATGCGAGCAGGATCTTTTTGGGCGGCAGTCTCTGGCAGGATTCTTCTGGTTGATTGTCCCGAAGAGTTACAAGTAAAAAGAGTGATAACTAGAAGCAGATTAAGTCGTGAACAAGTACTTTCAATTATTCAGTCACAACCTTCACGCAGCGAACGAATTTCATTTGCAGATGACGTCATTGAGAATGTCCTTTCAAAAGAACTATTGAGGGAGAGGGTCCTTTTTCTGCATAAACAATATTTGAAAAGCCAAATAGAAAGATATTGACAAATCATATTCATTAAAAACGAGCTAATTTACCTGTTGAAAGGACAATCCATTAACATAAAGTAGGTAACTATGGTAAATTAATAGGTGGCTGATAGGGTTTTGATAATGAATAGCGAGCTGCTGAGATACGAGTTTCCTGCTTCTGAGAAGACAAGAACATTCCTGAGGTTATCCTACCTCTTCAAACAACTTGAGTGGTTTTCCAAGCAAGACCATCCTCATGAACATCAGGCAGCAATTCGCAAATACTTTGAGATTCAGGACGTCACGAACCGAGGAGATCAAAAAAACGATATTCTCCAAGAACTTGAGCGGTTCAGAGTTTATCTGTCTCCTCTTTCCCGCAGCCCTAATGTCGATCAGGACTCTTTACAAAAAACTTTATCAGAAATCCAGGCCTGCAGGACGGCATTGACAAGTGTTGGAATTCGTATCTCCCATTTAGCCACTCTTAATGAATTTCTCAAAACATTAGGACAACGCTCGTCAATACCTGCAGGAACATGTGAATTCGATTTGCCGATTTATCACCACTGGTTAAATCTGGATCCTGAAAAAAGGAAAACAGATCTGGCCGAATGGATTTCCCCTTTAAGTCCTTATCAGAAGGGAATTGAACTGATCCTCAAACTTCTACGAGGAAGCGCTGAGTTAACCGACGCAGTTGCTCATAAAGGTGGATATGAAAAAGACTTGCAAGGAAAAACTTTTACTTTGCTTCAGGTCTATGTCGATCCTAAATATGAAGTTGTCCCGAAAGTATCCGCCAACCGGTACATGCTCTCGGTGCGCTTTACTCCAGTGGTTTACGACAAACCAACATCATTTGGCATGATATCCAAGGACATTCCTTTCAAACTTGGAATTTGTAATATTTAAACTCATAGTATCAGCATGACCATTAAAGTGAAGTGCCCACAATGTGGGAAAGAGACTGAATATTCTGAAAAAAATCCTTGGCGCCCGTTCTGTTGCGAACGCTGCAAAATTATTGATCTTGGAGCCTGGGCCAATGGCGATTATGTGATTGCAGGTAAACCGATTGAAGGAGATGACGATTTAGACATCTCCTCAGAGTCTCTTGCCAAAGGAAAACTTCACAGTAAAGAGAAAATCAGCCGTTGATGAGTCGTGGCAATAAAGGCACGGTCGCCGGCAAAATCGGATGAGGGAGGTTTTGTTCAGTGAAGAAACCATACTCCTGCCCTTCTTTACATTTGATTTGTCCTTTCCATCCGATGCATCTGAAAAAATGAAGACGGACATTTGCGTGAGGATAGGAGAACTCTTCACACTCCACCTCCGAGATATTGACCGGCTCAATCCCCAACTCTTCAAGAAGTTCTCTTTTAAGAGCTTCAGTCATAGTCTCTCCGGCCTCAACCTTTCCTCCAGGCAACTCCCAATACCCGGCATAAACTTTGGGTTGCGGCCGGGTTGACAGCAAAATCTCTCCTTTCTCATTGATTAATGCCGCGACAACTACTTCTGTATAGTCTGTTTTAATCATTTTTTAGACCTTGTCTCCCGGTCCAGTCTCTGGCGAATTGGTAAGCGATACGACCTGAACGTGACCCTCTTTGAAGGGCAAATTGAAGTGCTTCGATTCTCCAATTTTCATCTATTGCGCCGCCGAGCAATGTTGTCCAGCCTTCGGCAATTCTCAGATATTCTTCCTGACTGAATGGATAAAAACTCAACCAGATACCAAATCTTTCAGACAATGACATCTGTTCCTCTATTGTCTCGGCCGGATGGAGCAATCCGTCAGAATCCATAGAAGATTCAAGATTATCCTGCATTTTCTCAGGCATCAGATGGCGCCGATTCGATGTTGCATAAATAATCATGTTTTCACTGGAAGCAGATATAGAGCCGTCAAGGATAGCCTTCAATGCTTTATAAGCTCCCTCACCCGGTTCGAAAGACAAGTCATCACAGAAAATAATAAATTTTTCAGGACGCTTTCTCACCAAAGCAGTTATTTCTCCAAGTGCTTTCAGATCTGATTTATCAACTTCTATCAATCTGAGGCCATCCCGATAATATTTAGTCAGACAAGAGCGAATCAAAGAGGATTTTCCCGTTCCTCTGGCTCCTGTCAGAAGAACGTTATTAGCCGGCAGTCCTTTGACAAACTGTTCTGTGTTAGTAAGCAGAATCTTTTTTTGTCTTTCAACATTTTTTATGCTGTCAGGCTCTACAAATGCAACTTCAGCAATTGGTTCAAGAGTACCTTTTTCCACTCCGAAGTAACTTTTTTGCTGCCAACGGAATGCAGGCTTACTCCAATCAATATCTTCTTCAGAAGGAGGAAGTAAAGGCTGCAATCTTTCCAGAAAAAAATACAGCTTCCTGGTCAATTCTTCTTTATCTGACATAACTATTAGCTTCTGTAATCGGCATTGATTGAAACGTAATCGTGAGACAAATCTGTTGTCCAAACCGTTTCACTGGCCTCACCTCTGCCAAGAT
Organism: uncultured Turicimonas sp.; assembly: GCA_947854175.1. GTDB lineage: Bacteria > Pseudomonadota > Gammaproteobacteria > Burkholderiales > Burkholderiaceae_F > Turicimonas. The sequence continues at coordinate 3,807 of CANTYJ010000009.1, forward strand.
TGACTGTGACATAGATTTCAGGTTTATTCATCACAGCTTGACCGTCCTCTTCTTTATAGGTCGCGCATCTTCCACCGTTTTTGGCTACTAATACATCATCGAGCCATAAAGAGATCTTATTGGCGTCTAAATCATCAATCCTGGAATTACCTACAGCGGCAAGAATTCTTCCAAGGTTCGGATCAGAAGCAAAGAACGCTGTCTTGACCAATGGAGAATGGGCAATAGAATAAGCTACCTTAAGAGCTTCAGCTTCAGTTCTGGCTCCATCGACGGTGATTGTTATAAATTTAGTAGCACCTTCGCCGTCTCTGATCATTGAGGTGGACAACTTCTGTGCAACCTCTATCAAAGAATCAAGCAAGTCGTTGTAGCGAGGATCATCTTCGTCTTCAATTTCCGGACAGTTAGCCCTGCCGGTAGCAATCAAGATGAAAGAGTCGTTAGTTGAGGTATCGCCGTCTACAGTTATGCGGTTAAATGAAGCATCTGCCACAGCGCGTACAGTGTCTTGGAGCAATTCAGGAGCAATTGCGATGTCTGTTGCAATAAAACCAAGCATGGTTGCCATATTTGGTTCGATCATGCCGGATCCTTTGGTTATACCGGTAACTGTAATTTCAACACCGTCCAGTTCAACTTTCTTAGAAGCAGCTTTAGGAACGGTGTCCGTTGTCATAATTGCTGTAGCTCCTTCAATCCAGTTGTTCCTTCCCATATTCTGGGCTGCTTTCGGAATACCGGCCAATAATTTTGTCATTGGCAACGGCTCCATGATAACTCCGGTGGAAAATGGCAATACTTTTACGGGTAAAGTATTAAAAATATCTGCGACAGCCTGACAAGTCTCTTCGGCATCATGGATACCGGATAAACCAGTCCCGGCATTTGCACAACCTGTATTTACAATGATTGCCCGAATATCACAAGTTTCATTTAAATGTTCACGGCAAACCTGCACAGGAGCTGCTGCAAACCGATTCTTAGTAAAGACACCGGCTACTCTTGATCCGGGAGCCAGTTCCATAATCATCAGATCTTTGCGGTGGGCTTTTTTTATGCCAGCTTCAGCAGTGCCAATAACCACTCCGGAAACAGGAAAAATATCTGCCGGATTGGGAGCTTTAAGATTGACGGCCATTGTTTGTTCCTTTTGTAATTGATCTGTTAATTTTATCTCAACAAAAAACCGGCACAAGGCCGGTTTATCTTTTAATGCTTTTAGTTTAATTTGCCGTGGCAATCTTTAAAGCGTTTACCACTACCGCACGGACAAGGATCGTTTCGTCCGACATGTGCGAAAGCATCTTCCTGCTGGGGTGCCTGCTCTTCTTCATCAAAATGAGGAGCCTCTAACTGCTCGTCAGAAACATCGACAGGTTTGTCATTTGCTGCCGGAGTTTGTTCCTGCGGAGGTTGCTGGCGAATCTGAACGTTCATCAGAACACGTGTGACATCCTCACCGACAATCTGAAGAAGCTGGCTAAAGAGCTCAAAAGCTTCACGCTTGTATTCCTGCTTCGGCTGCTTTTGAGCGTAACCGCGCAAATGAATACCTTGACGAAGCATATCAAGCTGATTGAGATGTTCACGCCAATGCTGGTCAAGGAATTGAAGGAGAACATTCTTTTCGAATGCTTCCCATTGTTCTTTTCCGACCAATGCCACCTTTTCATCGTAAACTTTATTAGTTGCCTCCAAAATCATCCGGAGAAGTTCCTGATCGTCAGAACTTTCAGATTTTTCCAGTGTTTCAACTAACGGTAGATCGATATTCCACTGTTCGCGAAGTACTTTTTCTAAGCCCGGCAAATCCCACTGTTCTTCAACCGTTTCAGGCGGAACATAAGCATGGAACAAGGAGGTGAAGTAACCGTCACGAAGATCCTTAACCGGACCGGAAACATCTTTATTTTCGAGAATTTCATTTCTCAGGATGTAAATTTCGCGTCTTTGATCGTTGGCAACGTCATCGTATTCGAGAAGTTGTTTTCTGATATCAAAGTTTCTGGATTCAACCTTACGCTGGGCACTTTCGATTGATCTAGTAACGATACCGGCCTCAATCGCTTCACCTTCGGGAAGACGAAGTTTATTCATAAGTGCCTGCATACGTTCGCCGGCAAATATTCTAAGAAGAGGATCCTCCATGGACAGATAGAATCTGGAGCTACCGGGGTCACCCTGACGGCCGGAACGGCCTCTTAACTGATTGTCGATACGTCTTGACTCGTGACGCTCAGAGCCGATAATTCGGAGGCCACCAAGTGCCACAACTTTCTCGTGATCGAGCTGCCATTGATTTTTAATCTCTTCAATCTTGACTTTCTTTTCTTCATCCAAAAGAATCGGATCGTTTTCTACTTCAGCAACGGCCTTGCTGATACCGCCGCCAAGAACAATATCGGTCCCACGGCCGGCCATATTTGTGGCGATTGTTACCATACCGGGACGGCCGGCATCCAGAACGATTTGAGCTTCTTTTTCGTGCTGCTTAGCATTCAATACATTATGCGGGATACCTTCTTTATCGAGCATATTACTGATGAGCTCAGAGTTTTCGATAGAGGTTGTACCAACAAGAACCGGCTGTCCTCTCTTATAGCAATCCTTTACGTCATCAAGAATTGCTTTGTATTTTTCAGCCGCAGTTCTATAAACTTTATCCTGTTGGTCATCACGAATCATCTCGCGGTGAGTCGGAATAACCACAGTTTCCAGACCGTAAATTTCCTGGAACTCGTATGCTTCGGTATCAGCCGTACCGGTCATACCTGCAAGTTTCTCATACATACGGAAATAATTCTGGAAAGTGATGGATGCGAATGTCTGGTTTTCCTGCTGAATCTCAACGCCTTCTTTTGCTTCAACGGCCTGATGAAGACCGTCAGACCATCTTCTTCCTTTCATCAGACGACCGGTGAACTCGTCAACAATAATAACTTCACCGTTCTGGACAACATAGTGCTGATCTTTGATGAATAAAGTGTGAGCTCTTAATGCAGCATTCAAATAATGAAGCAACATGATATTCTGCGGAGAATAAAGGCTTTGACCTTCCGGCAGAAGACCCATACGGCTCATGATTTCTTCGACTTTCTCATGCCCTGCTTCAGATAACTGGACAGTATGAGCTTTTTCGTCCACCCAGTAATCGCCTTCGCCTTTTTCTTCTTTTTGTCTTGTCAACTGATCAGGAATCTTATCGATCTGGAGATAGACGTCTGTTTTGCCTTCAGCAGGTCCGGAAATAATCAAAGGCGTTCTGGCTTCATCAATCAAAATAGAGTCAACTTCGTCAACGATTGCGAAGAACAAACCTCTTTGTCTGCGTCCGTTAACGTCATATTCCATGTTATCGCGCAGATAATCAAAGCCGTATTCATTATTCGTACCGTATGTGATATCAGCTTGATAAGCGGCCTGTTTTTGATCATTGGGTTGGTTTGAAAGGATGGTCCCTACAGACATTCCAAGGAAATTATAGACTTTACCCATCCATTCAGCGTCACGTTTGGCCAAGTAATCGTTGACTGTCACCACGTGAGCACCTTTGCCCGGCAATGCATTTAAATATACTGCTAAGGTGGCAGTTAAAGTTTTACCTTCACCGGTTCTCATTTCAGCAATCTTGCCATCGTTAAGAACCATACCGCCAATGAGCTGTACATCAAAATGGCGCATTCCTAATACACGCCAGCTAGCTTCTCTGACCACCGCAAAAGCTTCAGGCAACAAGCTTTCAAGAGAAGCTCCATCCTTTATTCGTTGTCTAAATTCAACAGTTTTTGATTTTAGTTCTTCGTCACTCAACGCCTTGATAGAAGGCTCGAGTTTGTTAATCTGTTCAACTTTACGGCGATATTGTTTTATAAGCCTGTCATTCCGGCTTCCAAATATCTTTGTCAAAAAACTAGCCATGCAGTATTCTCTTTTAGTTATGGCGACAAATTAGTCACCCGATTTTCGGTATATATAAACTGAATGATTTTACACTCTACTGGAGTTAAATATGCTTTACTTCTAGGACATTAGCCCTATTTGACAGATCATATTGAAAAAATCTTTTCTAACTATTACAGACACAAATGACCTCCTGGAACAAACGAAAAAATTTTGCGATTGAAAGATTAAAAAATACCGAACTACGCTCTGCTCTCGACAACGTAGAACTGGCCACTAAACTGGCTGGAATCATCAATCCTGTTTGTAAGAATATGGGGTTGAATTTAGAAATTACAGGAGCAAGATGCTTCATTACAAGGGAAAACATTAGGAAACAAGATAATAACCCTTACGATATTGATATCAACGAGGATCCCAACCAAGGAGTGCAGAATGTTTTAGTCCTTACCATTTTGCTTCCTCATTCTGTTTATCTCAACCGGTTAAATCAAATCAGACCAGAAATAGAAAATGCATTAATGCTCCATGGCATTTCATCCATCGTTGTACAGGCTAAAGTTATTCAGGAACGCCAAAAAGACTTACTTTAAGGCAGAAAACTTAGGTATCTTTTTTTCTTTGATACCGTCGTAAAAGCAAAACGATCCGCAGGGTGATACGACTCTGAAGCTGTAATTAGGTATCCATTCTTATCCAAATAACTTCTGATTATCTTCAGACATGGTTCGCCAGCTTGCGAATTAAAGTGTTCAGCAATATATTGATCCATTGTGGTAGCAGAAAAGGTTTGTCTGACTTCTACACATTCAGTCTGTAACACTTCTTCAATTAAAGAAACAATCAATGCCTTTGGTTCTTTTTGCGCTTCCTCGGCAACAAAAGAGACGTCCTTTCTTATATAAACATAGGTCACGACTACAGCTTCATTTAATTGCTTATTTGCTAATCTGACATTCTTGAGCCGCACCCATATATCGTCCTTTGGTAACCCGAGTTTTTCTGATAGTTCTTTAGTAACTACTACCTCTTCAACTTCCTCTATCTTTCGTGGAAACTGATTGCTATATTGATCTATAGCTTTAATATCAGATAACTCATGGAGAAATTTTCCGTTTTGAACTTTAGCTTTCACGCGGGTTCCGGCGTGAGGCTTTCGCTCGATAAATTCAGCTTTAACCAGAGCTTCTAAGGCTTTTCTGACTGTATCTCTACTTACGTTTAACCTTCTGCTTAATTCAACCTCGCCCGGAATGATCGATCCTACCGGCCACTCGCCAGTTTTGATTTTGTCTACCAATACTTCCGATACTTCCTGCCATAGTTTCTTTTTCATGCCTTCCTTTTTCAAATGTCTGTTCTCTTTCTACCAATTATCGAAAGATTTTTATTTACAGCTCCGATGAATTCAAGGCTAGCACATTTGTAGCCGACAAATCTTTGACATTATGTATGCAGACAAATGATATCTTATTGATTTTATTTAATTAAATAAATAAAAATCTCCACTAAGAATGATCTAAATCAATACATATTTAATTATTTAAACAAAGTTGTTAGCCGCATTTAATAATTCAATCAAGCAATAAAACCTCATTCAATTATTAAGGAGAAAAAATGCCTTCTACCGCAATTGACAGCCAAATACATGGTTGTATGTTCAGTACAGATGAAATGAGAAACACTTTAAGTGACAAAGCTTGGGTTCAAAAATGGCTCGATACAGAGGCCGCATTAGCCAAGGCCCAAGGAGAACTTGGTGTTATTCCAAAAGAAAAAGCCGATATCATCAATGAATATGCCAGAGCTGATTTAATCGACATTCCGTCTATTGGAGAATTTTATAAAAGCTCCATTACCATCGTTCCACTACTCAAGGCTTTTAAAAAAGTTCTCCCTGATAACGCAGGCGAATTTGTGCATTGGGGAGCGACTAGCCAAGATATTGTTGATACTGGCATTGTTCTTCTTGAAAGAGATGCTTTCCAAATCATCTTAAGAGATATGAAGCTTTGCCAAGAATATTGTCTTGATTTAGCGAAAAAATATAGAAATACAGCAATGTCAGGAAGAACTCACGTAGTCCATGCTCTTCCAATCACATTTGGTTATAAAGTCGCAGTCTGGGCTGACGAACTTGGGAGAGATATCCAACGATTAGAAGAAATGAGCAAAAGAGTTTTTGTTGGAGAAATGGCCGGTGCCGTCGGCACTCTCGCATCTCAACCAGAAAAAGGCTTAGAAGTTCAAAAAAGAATGATGGAAATTTTAGACCTTAACGTCCCGACAATTGCTTGGCATGTTGCCCGCGACAATCAAGCTGAATTCGTATCAGTTCTAGCCTTATGTGCCGGCACGTTAGGCAGGATTAATCATGAAATTCTTACACTTCAAAGAACTGAAATTCTTGAACTTGAAGAACCTTTCTTCATGGGTAAAGTTGGTTCTTCAACGATGCCTCACAAACGCAATCCGGCAGTCTTAGAGAATGTCTTGGCTTTGCTCCGAAATGTCCGCTCCATTGCACCCTCCATTGTTGAATCTATGATTAGCGAAAATGAAAGGGATTGGGGTTGCTTTTTGTCTGAATGGGAGGCTATTCCAAGAGCTTGTCATATGATGGCAGCTGCGCTTGAGAAATCAAAAAATATTCTCAAGAACCTCATCGTCTATCCAAAGCATATGGAACGCAACCTTTTTGCTCAGAAAGGTTTAATGATGAGTGAATGTGTCATGATGCATATGGCACCAAGACTCGGCAGAATGACCGCACATGAAATCGTGTACAAAGGCGCAATGGAAGCCTATGAAAAAGAAATCCCATTTAAAGAAGTTTTAATGAAAATTCCTGCAGTTGTTGAAGAATTCTCAGAAGAAGAAATCGATCACATGCTCAACCCCCATTCATATATTGGTTTGGCTCCGGAATTTGTTGACAGAGTCGTAGGCAAGTATTCCAAATAACTTCTGTTGACTCAACAGGGGCGGCTTCATCGGAGGCCCCCCAAGGAGAGAAAAATGTCTCAACGTACAATTAAGTTATGGCAAGCACTTATTCCGCTAATAATTCTTGCCGTCATTTGGTTATATCCGTGTCCTGACGGATTAAAAATCGAAGCATGGCATATGTTTGCTATTTTTGTTGCAACAATTGCAGCAATTCTGTGCGCACCGCTCCCATCCGGAGCAATCATGTTTATTGCTTTGGCTGCAGTCATATTTACTAATACGTTATCGTTCAAAGCCGCGCTTTCCGGGTTTGCTTCCGGCACTGTTTGGATGATTTTTTCCGCCTATGTTTTATCCTTGGGTTTTGTACAATCCGGTTTAGGCAGAAGAATCGCCTACCGAACACTTTCAATGTTTGGAGGTTCTTCGCTGGGCATCGCTTATTCACTTGGAATTGCGGATTTAATTCTTGCGCCTGCAATGCCCAGTGTTACCGCTCGTTCCGGTGGAATTATTCTTCCTATTTCAAAATCAATTAACCAAGTACTTGGTAGTGAACCGGGACCTAACCAAAAGAAATTGGGTGAATTCCTCACAATGACATGCTTCCAATTCACACCCATTACCGGAGCAATGTTTATGACTGGCATGGCTGCCAACCCCTTGTGTGCTACCTTAGCAAAAGAAGGTTTAGGTATAGAACTTACTTGGGTTGGCTGGTTTTGGGCTGCTGTCGTTCCGGCGATGATTTGCTTTTTTATTCTTCCACTTTTGACATATAAGATTCTTAATCCCGAACTCAAAAAGACCCCGGAAGCCAAAATTATGGGGAGTCGGGAACTAAAAGCCATGGGGCAAATGTCGAAACAAGAAATTAAAGTTGCGTGCGGGTTTGTTCTAGCGCTAGTCGGCTGGGGTACGACTATGTGGACAGGATACAATGCCAACGCCATTGGTATTGCATTAGCAGCTTTTCTGTTCCTAACAGGTGCTGTTAACTGGAAAGATGTACTTAATGACAAAGCCGCTTGGGATACCGTTGTTTGGTTTGGTGTCATTATTTCTTTAGCGACAGGTCTCTCTTCATTAGGCTTCGTAAAATGGATGAGCACTGGCTTTGCATCCATGCTCACAGGCATGGATTGGATGACGGCATTCATTCTTCTAGGATTCGCCTATATTTATCTACACTACGTATTTGCTACTGCGTCCGGACACGTCGCTGCAATGTATGTTCCATTTGCATTAGTAACAATCGGCGCAGGCGCTCCTCCGATGATGGTGGCCATATGTTTTGCTATCTTCTCCAATTTCATGTGGGCTATAACAGAATATGCTGGTGGTCCCGGCCCGATTTTCTTTGGTCAAGGATATTTCGAAAGACCAAGATTCTATAGTGTTAACTTTGTTTTAGTCACTATTAATGTTCTAATTGTATTTTTATCCGGTATGGTCTGGTGGAAATTAATAGGCTTGTATTAATCTTTGTTGGCAAATTTTGAAGCCAGTGAATGGAAGAAGTAATTTTCGCTAATGAAAATTACTTCTTTTTTAAATCCAAACTACCTTGACCTGCGTTCATACCGTCCCTTCAATCTCTCAAGCTCTTTTCCCGGAGATGCATCTAACGGTATGGGCCCACTTCGTCTGCATAATATCTCCTTTGCAGCACACGTGTCCGTATGCCCCTCGTAGCCGCATTCTTGGCACTTAAAGCAGTCCGACGACACCCTGATCTTTTTTGATACATAGAGGCAGGATGGACAGACCCGAGAGGAGTGACACGGGTTGACCTTAGTGAGTTTGATGTCAAACTGTTTACATTTTTGCTCAAGCCTCTTGCGGATATAACCCCGAACCCAGCCTGATAGCCGACGGTTCCGGTTCCTTTCATCTGGGCACTGAGCTTTTCAATAACCAGTTCCTTAACTTCTTTTCCTTTGAATTTTTCTCCTGTTGTTTTTACCAAGTTAATAGCCCGGTTTACCTCTTGTCTATCCGACTCTTTTGCTCTGCGGTAGCGACGGTTGGCTTTCTTGCGTCCCAGGTTATGTTCGAATATGTTTTGGGCTTTCTTGCGCTCTTTGGTTTTTCCGGATTTTTGTAGTTT
>CANTYJ010000010.1 GCA_947854175.1 uncultured Turicimonas sp.
AACATAAGCGACGTTTGTCATAACGAACTCCTTGTTAAATATGACGTAAACAAATCAAAGAAAAGTTGATGAAAAAAAACTACTAAAAATTAATGTCCTTCATGAGCCTGACCAATGTAGACCAAAGTCAACATCATCATAATGAAGGCCTGAAGTAAAACAATCAAAATATGGAACAGGAACCAGCAGAGACCTGCAAGGAACTGACCAATCATTCCGAAGTAGCTGCTCATTGAATCCATACCGGCCCACAAGCAACCGCCAAGCAACGCAATCAGGAAGAAGACCAACTCACCGGCATACATGTTACCGAAAAGTCGCATACCCAATGAAACTGTCTTAGCAAGGTATTCAATGATGTTCAAAAGGAAGTTAAACGGCCACAAAAGGAAGTGATTACCGAACGGTGCAGTAAACAATTCTTTGTTAAATCCCTTGAGCCCCTTGATTTTGATGCCGTAATAGATCATCAGAATCAAAACACCGCAGGAGATCCCGAGAGAACCGTTCAAGTCAGCTGTCGGAAGCGGTCTCAAATAATGAGCACCGGCCTGAGAAGCAATAACCGGAAGAAGGTCAACCGGAATCAAGTCAATTGCGTTCATGAATGTTACCCAAACAAAAACTGTCAGTGCAAGAGGTGCAATGAACGTTCTGTCTCCATGAACAATTGATTTGGCTTGCTCAGAAACCATATCAACCAGCATTTCAACAGCGCACTGAAATTTTCCTGGAACGCCGTCAGTAGCTTTTCTGGCTGCCATGTAAAGCAGACCGAGAGCTAAAGCCATCATGAGGATGGAGAAAATTGCTGTGTCAAAGTTAAAGACTGAGAAGTCAATGATACTTTGCTGTTTGACTGTTGATAAGTGAGTCAAATGGTGTTGGATATATTCGGTAGGAGATCCTGCCATGATGTTAAATCCTTCAATTACTGTCTGCTAGCTAAAGCAAAAACATGACTTATCAAGACGGCTCCGCCCGTAATAATGAACGACAACCAGTCCAAATTCTTATAAACCAAAGCCACGATTAAAAATCCGAGGATAATCATCGAGACCTTAATAAACTCATACAAGAATATTCCCAGGGGAGTAGCCCGAGCATGCCGAGTCACAAACAATATCAGGATCACAAGAAACGAAGGTAAGGCACAAACCAGACCTCCGCAAAGTGCAGATAAACCACTATTGTTTCCCAGGAAAATCCAGAAAATCAACGTAAACAAAAGACACGCTGAAAGCTGCCAAATAATCACTCGTTTCAATGCAAACATTTGGCAGCAAACAATTCAAAGTCTTTACGGTCAATTTTCATTTCAGCGAATTGTACTTAACGAGATAGGCTAGATCAACCGAATATTATCAATATCATCCGTTTACCTTATACCTTAAGATACTTAGTAAGTAAAATTACTTAAGCTTAGGTTGTTGGAAAATAACGATTAAAAAATGGGTCAAATTTCTATTAAAAAAGAATAGGTTTGACTTATGTTTAATGCGCGATAAACTGAACCCAATTCAGTAAAGCTTATCCCCCGGGGTCTAACCGATAGGATAATACCAGTTAGTATATACTTACTAACTTACTTCTTAGTCAGTTTTTTCAACAAGACATTCAGCTCTTCTTTATCGGCAAAGGAAATCGAGATTTTGCCTTTTCCTTTTGAGTTAGCAGACAACTTAACCCCGGTTCCATAGAATTTACTAAGCTGTTTTTCGACCTTAGAAAAGTCGTAAGAAATCTTTTCAGCCTCAGTTTGTTCTTTAAGAATTTCCTGATTTTTTAATTTTTCAGCTAGTCTTTCGACCTGACGGACGGAGAAACCCTTCTCAACGACCTCTTGTGCAACTCTTAGCTGTACTTCTTTTTCCAAAGGCAATAAGGCTCTTGCATGCCCCATATCCAAAGAGCCGTTTTTAAGAAACTCAAGTATTTCCTCAGGCAGTGTTAACAGACGAAGAAGGTTAGTCACAGAAGATCTGGATCTTCCGACAGCTTGAGCTGCCTGTTCATGATTGAAACTAAATTCCTGAATTAAGCGTTGAATCCCGAACGCTGCATCAACTACATTCAGATCTTCTCTTTGTAAATTTTCAATCAAGCCGATAACCAAGGCATCCTGATCATTGACTTTGATAATTGAAACAGGAACTTCTTTCAGACCTGCCAATCCTGCAGCTCTAAATCTCCTTTCTCCTGCCAGAATCTCATAAGAGTTCTCTTCCAGCTTGCGGACAATAATCGGGTTAATAATCCCTTTTTCTTTGATAGACCGAGAAAGCTCTTCCAGACTTTCATCTGACATGGATTTTCTTGCCTGATACTTTCCGGGTGATAACTGTGTAAGAGGAAGCTTCGTTATTTCCCCTTCATTTTTTTTTGGTTCGAAAACATCTGCAACAGACTTAACTCCAAACATACTTGGAAGTCCTTTTCCTAAACCTTTTGTTTTACGTGGAGTCATTATCTTGCTCTCTTTTTCGAAACTTTCTTCAATTTTTCTTTCTTTGCAAACTCTTCGGCAAAGCTCATATAAGCCTGGGCACCTCTTGAGCTTGGTTCATAGCAAACCCCCGGAAGTCCGTAACCCGGTGCTTCAGCCAGGCGCACATTCGTTGGAATTACTGTTCCGTAAACTCTCTGCCCGAAAAATTGCGTCAACTCTTCACTGACCTCCCGTTGCAATGTAACGCGCGGATCAAATTTAACTCTTAACAGACCGGTAATAACCAAGTCGCTGTTGACTTGTTCTCTGACGGCCTTAACACTGATAACCAAATCTGAGACTCCTTCAAGAGAAAAATACTCACAAGTCATCGGAATTAATAAGCCATTAGAAGAGCAAAATGCATTAATCGTCAGAATAGAAAGAGTCGGAGGACAATCAATGAGAATAGCGTCATAGTCCTCCTTGACAGCTTCCAGAGCATTTTTAAGCTTCAATTCTTTGTTTTCAAGATTTAAGAGCTCTTCCTCAGCTGCTGCAAGGCGACGGTTCGAACCGACCACATAGTAGCCGGCTTCTTTTGAAAATTGGATCGCATCCTCAATAGATATTTCACCTTTGAGTACTTCATACAAAGAATTGTTCAGACTATTTTTTTCTAAACCGCTTCCTGTTGACGCATTCCCTTGGGGATCTAAATCAATTAGAAGCACTTTATAGCCAAGCTTTCCCAATGCAGCAGCTAAATTAACTGTTGTTGTTGTTTTTCCTACGCCGCCTTTTTGATTAGCAACGCTATAAATTCTCGCCATTTATCTTTCCTGACAACGTATGTGACCCACTTGGGTAGAAAATATCTACGATAAGGTCCAATTAGTGTAGTGTTTTGGGAGAGTATTTTAACTTAACCGGAGGATTTTCCAATCACTTGGTATTGAAGCCATTTATTTAGGGCTCGAATACAAGATGACATTATCAGGAAAGGCAACTTGGCGCATCGCAATTTTAGCTACAAGCGAAGATAAAACATGTGATGAGTAATAGATGAATAATTTGGAAAATGGTTTTTAGAATTAAATGACGAACGGGCTATCGAAAACGAAAGCAATGGAACAAACAAGCAATGAAGTTTTGTTACCGGCGGATTTGACTGCACAGAACACTGTGAAGTATTGGAAGCAGGTTATATCTTCCAATAGCACAGCAACGGTATTTAATGCGTCAAATGTAAAAACATGCGATGAATCCGGAATCGCCTTACTCTTCCAGATAAGGAACTCAGGAAAAAATCTGAAATTAGTCAATCTTTCAGAAGACATTGAACAGGTTTATTCCACAATGACCAAGAATCTGACGGAACCGTCGGATAACGGTAACCGAAAGTTAGGTTTTGTTGAATCTTGCGGTCAATGGCTTCTTGATACCCTTAAGAGCACCCGCTCAAGTTTAAGTTTTTTTGGCGAGAGCTTATGTGCAGTCTCGTACATGATTTTTCATCCGCACAAGATTCGTTTCAAAGAAATCTACGACGTTGGCGATGACACGGGAAGTAATGCCGTAGCCATTGTCTGCCTAATCGGATTCCTAATGGGAGTTATTATTGCCTTTGAAACGGCCTTGGTTGCTAAAATTTTTGGCGCTGTCATTTTCGTTGTTAATGGTATCGGTATTGCTGTAACGAGAGAGCTTGGTCCTTTAATGACAGCCATCTTATTTGCTGGCAGATCTGGTTCATCTTTTGCTGCACAATTAGGCACGCAAAAAGTCAATGAAGAATTAAATGCTTTGACCACCTTCGGTCTAAAACCAATGTATTTCCTGGTTGTACCCAGACTTCTAGCTTCGTCGATAGTCGTTCCGCTGTTATCTATTTTCGCTTCACTCATGGGGATATTGGGCGGAGCTTTAGTCATGGGCTTATATGACATTACGCCAACCCAGTTTTATATGCAGTTAATACAGTCAGTTGATTTAGGTGACATTTTCTTCGGACTGGGAAAAGCAGTTATCTTTGGGTATGTCATCGCAATGATTGGCTGTGAATGCGGTATGAATACGGGTGCCGGGGCAGCCGCCGTTGGCATTTCCACAACAAAAGCTGTCGTACGAAGCATCGTCTGGATTGTAGTCATTGACGGAGTGGCCGCTCTCCTTTCAAATAGGTTGGGGTTCTGATATGAATGATAAAAATAAACAATCCGTCATCCGAGTAGAGAACCTCACGATGGGGTGGCCCGGGAAGATTCTTCTTGAGAACGTTTCCTTTGATATTAAAGAAAATGAAATTGTTTTTATCATGGGCGGATCCGGCTGCGGTAAATCAACCCTTATGAAAACGATAATAGGATTAAATCCGCCGATGGCCGGTGATATTCTGATCAGAGGAGAAAGCATTATCAACTCCGGTCCAAAAATTCCTGAGATCCAAAGAAGTTTGGGAATCATGTACCAAAGCGGTGCTTTGTTCGGGTCTTTATCCGTCTTGGAGAATGTCCGTTTTCCATTGGATCAGTTTACTGACTTGCCAATGGAAGCTAAAAACCTGACATCAAAAATGTTGTTATCAGCCTTAGAAATGCCCAATGCCGGCCCGCTGATGCCGGGTGAGCTATCCGGCGGCATGATTAAAAGAGCAGGTATCGCTCGGGCTTTGTCTCTGGGAGCAACTATTCTGTTACTAGACGAACCGAGTGCAGGATTAGACCCAATAACTGCAGCTAATCTCGATGAAACAATTCTCCGCTTAAGAGACAATCTTAATTGTTCGTTTGTTATCGTCAGTCATGAACTTGACAGTATTTTTAGAATAGCCGACCGTTGTTTAATGTTAGACCCAAAAACCAAATCAATTATTGCCGACGGAAATCCAAGATTCTTAAAAGAGAATTCCCCTAACCCGTGGGTCCGTCAATTTTTCAGTGCCGAACCGGATAAGGATCTCTAATCATGAATAATGGAAATACAAAACTTTTTCGATTAGGCTTGTTCGTATTAACAGCCATTGCTATTTTGATAGCAGCTATATTCGTCTTATTAGGTTCAAGTTTTTCTGAACCTAAATCCACACTTGAAACTTATTTCCGCTATTCCATCAGCGGGCTGGATGTGGGTTCTCCGATTAAGTTCAGAGGTATTCAGGTCGGGGAAGTCAAAGAAATACTACTTTCCTCAGAGGCCTATCCATCCAGTGACGGTGACATTATCTCCAATTTGAACTCTGTGGCGGTTGTCAGGATGGAGCTTGATTTACCGGATGATATAGTTAATAAAGAATTAAGTGATTACGTAAAAGAGGGTCTGAGAACTCAAACACAATTAGCCGGCATTACCGGGTCTTTATATATTTCTCTGGAATTTCTGGATCCTGCAAAATATCCTCAAAATAGAATCGAATACAACTGGAAACCTAAATATCAGGTCATTCCTTCAGCACCGAGTTTAAGTAATGAGATTGTTGAGAATGTGAAGAATTTCTTAGCCGGACTCGACAACTTTGACTTTGATAAGTACCTTGGCGACACGATACCTTCTTTGAACTCTTTAGTTAATAATCTCAATAGACTAACTTCAAGCATTGATCCTAAGACAGTAGAAAATATTGGTTCGAATTTGAATACACTTTTAAGTAGTGCCGACAATAAAATCTCAGAAGTTGACGTCAAAAATCTAAACCGACTGATTCAACAATTAGAAAATGCTACAAGAACGTTCAGTGACTCGGCCAAAAAAACTGACACAAGAAAACTGGTTGACAGCCTGACAGCGCTATCCAACAAACTTAACAATGTTGTGACCAACAACCAGTACGACATTCACGAAATTGTGGTCAACATCAACAAAATCACAGAAAACTTAAATCTTTTGAGTGGCGAACTCAACGGAGATCCTAGTTCGCTCTTTGTTCCGCCTAGTAATAAGAATGACAATGCATTAACTACAGGAGACCAGAAAAAATGATTAGAAGAACATTCATCTTAAGCTCTGCAGCACTACTAACAGGATGTTCCATTCTCCCTGAACGGCCTCCACTTAAATACTATGGGCTCGACGTGGGAGAGCCTCCGCTCAGTTGCATTGCAAAACGGAGGCTTAAGACAAGTATCCGAGTCAATTTACCTAGGGTTGCAACCCCATACAACAGTCCAAAAATTTATATTAAAGGAAAAGATAACCGCTTCTTCGTCACGGATATAAACCGTCTGATGGCTCCCCCAAATGATCTTATCGGGGATGCTTTGCGGGCATGGCTGGAGAAAACCGGGCCTTGGAACACAGTCATTTCGCCAAATAGTTTAGCTACTCCCGTTTATCAATTGACAGTCTATGTTTCTGATCTTTTTGCAGACACTTCTTCCTATCCGAAAGAAGACTTCAAGATATCAATGGAAGTATCCGTAATCAGATCCTCAGACGATAAGCTGATGTTCCATAAAAACTACACAACCATAACGCCGATTAAAGCGGAAACAATGGATGCGGTTGTCGAAAGTTACTGCAAAGGATTAAGCGCGGTCTTTGTTCAAATATCAACTGATCTTAATCATACTTTCATTAAAAATTAGTTCTGATTTTGATTTTTTTATTTATAAAACATAAAGATAGTTAGAGGAGACAACACAAGTCCGGAATAAGTTATTACGTTATTTGTATGAGAGACGATAATTTCTTTTGTTGTGGGTCGGTTGATTTAGATAGTTTTGGAAAAGACCTTGTCAAAGGCAACTTTCTCTTTATGGAAGCAGTTATCGCCTTTAAAATATGACAATCGACACGTATGTGTTAACCATCCCATATAAAGAGGATCCAAAATGAAATTATTCAGCGTTGCAGCCGTATCTCTTTGCTTTGTTGCAGGCTCCGCTCTTGCAGCCGAGCAGCTTAACGCTTACTCAATCATGCCTGAGAAGTATGCCTCCAAGGTATTTGCAGAATTTACTAAAGACACCGGTATCAAGGTCAACTTTTTACGTTTCTCTTCCGGTGAAGCATTGGCCAGATTAACCGCTGAAAAGGGCAATCCTCAGGTCGACGTTATGTTGGGCGGCCCTGCTGACACATACGCTGCCGGCGAAAAAGATCAGATTTTTGAGGCTTACAAACCAAAAGGCGCAGATGCAATTCCGGCTAACCTTAGAGATCCTAAGAATCACTGGACGGGTATCGGCATCATTCCTTTATGCTTCCTGACTAACACCAAGTTCTTGGAAAAGAACCATATGAAAGCCCCAATCAGCTGGGATGACCTTCTTGATCCGAAGTACAAAAACAACCTTCAGATGGCTGATGCAAGAACATCCGGTACAGCAACCGAACGTATCTACTCTTTGGTTAAAGTCAAAGGCGAAGATCAGGCCTTTGATTACCAGAAAAAGCTCAATAAAAACATTCAGATGTATACCAAGAGCGGTGCAGGCGGTGCCATGCCGATTGCAACCGGTCAATGTGGTTCCGGTATTTTCTACATTGTTGACGCTTTAGATATTGCTCAGCAAGGCTATCCTGTTGTAATTACTTATCCGAAAGACGGCGTCTCTTACGGTATTGAAGCCACCGGTATCGTTAAAGGTGCTAAGAACATGGATGCAGCCAAGAAATTTGTTGACTGGGCAACCAGCAAGAAGTTCGCTGATTTCATCGTAGCTAACAAGATTAACTATGTTCCGACACGTACTGATGTCAAGACAAGCAATCCATTGTTAGACCTTTCCAAGATCAATCTCAAAGAAGTTGATACCGCTTGGAAGGGTGAAAAGAGAAAAGAATATACAAATCGCTGGATCAACGAAGTGATTAAGTAATTTCTCTTGAGAATTTTTAACAGGGCTCCGATAGGGGCCCCTATTACAAGGCAGTAACCCATGGTCAATAGCAAAGAAAATAATGATCTAGTTACCAAGTTCACCGTTTTAGTTTTATGGCTGGCCATGGGCGTTTTTGTCGTATACCCATTGGTTCGCTTGCTAGGCGTTACCTTCTGGGTAGACGGTCACTTTACTTTTGAAAACTTAAAACCTTTTTTAGATAATTGGTATGACAGACGGGCTATTGTTAACAGTATTTTGTTAGCGACAGCTGTCGGAGCGACCGGTACGATTATCGGTTTTATATTCGCGTTTGCCGTCACACGGCTTTCGATGCCGGCATGGCTGAAATTTGCTATTAGCGCTGTGACGTTGCTTCCGTTAATTTCTCCTCCGTTTACAAGCTCTATTGCTTTGACACTTTCGCTCGGACCGAATGGGATATTGATCAATTTTTTCGGACTGGATAACTTTAACTTTTATGGTTTTTGGGGTACGTACATATCTGAAACTCTTACGTACTTTCCGATTGCCTTCATGACACTGACGACGATTCTTTTAAGAATCGATCCTAATCTTGAAGATGCAGCGTACTCTTTAGGCTCTTCACCCTTTAACGTCTTCAAAACAGTTACATTCCCGTTAGCAGCCCCCGGTTTAGCAAACGCCTTCCTGCTGGTATTTTCCTGCTCACTGGCAGACTTTGCAACACCTCAAGTTTTAGGCGGACATTCTTTCCCGGTACTTCCTACACAAGCTTACCTGCAAATTACCGGTATGTATGACTTCAAAGGTGGTGCAGCTTTATCTTTCCTGCTGATTATTCCGGCATTAATTGTTTATGGACTACAGAACTTCTGGGTAAGCAAGAGAAGCTTCGTTACTGTTACCGGTAAAGCCGGAGGCAGAAGTTCAATTAAAGGACCCGGACACTTCATTACAACCGTTGTTCTGGCAACGGTGACTTTCATTTCGGCATTCGTTCTTTACCTCTACTCGATTATTCTCCTCGGCTCTCTTGTTAAGGTTTGGGGCGTCGATAATTCTCTGACTTTAGAAAATTATCACTATGTCTTTACTTTCGGCAGCAAAGCCATTAAAGATACTTTAATCATTGCCTGTATCGGTACTCCTATTGGCGGCTTACTTGCTGTTCTCATCGGTTACGTCACCAAATGGTTAAAGATCAGAGGGCACAAAACCTTAGAGACAATTTCTTTACTGAACTACACATTGCCGGGTACCGTCGTCGGTATTGCTTACATCATTGCGTTTAACGATAAACCTATCGTTTTAACAGGTACCGTCTATATTTTGATTGCCGCATATGTTTTCAGATATTCTTCAGCCGGTATCCGAAACGTTATTGCTTCTTTGACGCAGATCGATCCTTCTATTGAAGAGGCATCAACCAGTCTCGGTGCATCCTCTGCCTACACTTTCTGGAAGATCACAGTACCCTTAGTACTTCCTGCGGTCATGGCCGGTATGAAGTATTTGTTCATTCACTCCATGACAGCTATCAGTGCAACCATCTTCCTTGTATCAGTTCACTGGTCACTCATTACAACCCGCATTCTTGAATGTATGACAGAGCTGCAATTTGCTCAAGCCTGTGCATTCTCCATTGTTCTAATTATTATTGTTTTCATTGCTTCAGGTGTTATGTCTCTCATCGCTAAGACAGTTTGTCCTGTAGGTAATGCCACAGGAGGTCTCCGATAATGTCCGTTGCTCTTTGTTTACAGAACATTTCCCGCCACTACATCAAAGACGGCAAAAACTTTACAGCTGTGTCCTCGGTTGATTTAGAGGTTAAGTCCGGAGAGTTTTTGACATTTCTCGGACCGTCAGGCTGCGGCAAAACAACCACTCTCCGAATGATTGCAGGGTTCGAAACTCCTTCTTCCGGTGAGATTTTGCTAGACGGAGAAAACATTACTTCAGTCCCGGCCAATGAAAGACAAATGGGCTTTGTTTTCCAAAACTATGCATTGTTCCCTCACATGAAAATTTTTGACAATGTGGCTTATGGGCTGAAGATTCGAGGAGAGTCCAAAGACACCATCAAGAAAAAAGTTCATGAAGCATTAGCAATGGTCGGTCTTGAAAATGCTGAAGGCAATTATCCCAACCAGTTATCCGGCGGTGAACAGCAACGTGTTGCGTTGGCCCGTGTTCTGGTCTTAAGACCAAAAATTATTCTGATGGATGAGCCTTTATCCAATTTGGATGCGAAGTTACGTTTGCATATGAGAACTGAAATTCGTCGTATCCAAAAGGATCTATCTTTAACCTGTTTATACGTAACTCATGATCAGAAGGAGGCATTAACAATGTCCGACAGAATCATGGTTATGCAAAGAGGGCATATTGAACAGTTAGGAACACCGTTTGATTTGTATGACGATCCTGCCTCTGCATTTGTTGCAGACTTTATCGGGCAAGCCAATCTCATCCCCGGTATTTTGGAATCGAAAGACGGCGACTTTGGAATTTTCTCTGTCGGAGAGAGAAGGGTACGTGCAAGACTTGGAAAACAAAATCCTCCGGAAATTGGTAAAGATGCGTTGCTTGTCGTCCGTCCGGAGAACTTGTCCTTTGCACAGGGAACCGAAAACTCTCTTCCTGTAAAGCTGGTCAACCGTCTATTTGAAGGCGATCGAATTGACTACCGCTTCAAGATTAAAAACTTTACAGATACAGTTTATAGCATGGGTGTATCTTTCCTTCCGGGAATGCCGATTCTAGAAGAAGGAAAGGAGCTCGAAGCAACTTTTGTACCTCAAGCAGGAGTAATCATTAAAAAATGAAAGAAATAATTGTTCCAAATTTACCTCCTCCGAACGGCCATTACTCACACGCCGTGATTTCAGGAGAGCATCTTTACATGTCAGGAATTCTTCCCAACCTGGTTAAAACCTCTGCTTCACTTAATGAACAGTTTTCGGCTGTTTTTGAAGTAATCCAGAAAATTTTGAATTTCTCAGGATGCAATCTTCAAGATGTCGTTAATTGCCGTTTGTATGTTGCGGACATTCAGGATTGGCCTCGAATTAACGAGCTCTATGCCGGTGTTTTCGGCTCCCATAGGCCGGCCCGTGTCGTTGTTCCGGTTAAAGAACTTCATTTCGGATACAAACTTGAAGTTGAGCTTATGGCAGAGATTTCAAAATAGGTTATTTTTGGAATAGTCGGAGACGGATAGTTTTAGTCTTCCGTCTCTTTTTCTTTGTCTGTTACACATTGACTAGATCAGCCGTTTTTACCAACTATCTTCCGTCTACTTAGCATTTTTGAAAGCTAAGAAAGAAAACAAGTGAACTAAACCTGCTGCCATTTAACAAATTTCCGTTCTTTAACTGAGAAAACAAGTGCCATGCGCAGAACTTCACGACTATCCGATGAGCTTCCATAGTTTCTTGTAATTATTTGGCTCACGGCTTCCGCCAATTTCTTTTCCGCATTTTCTTTCTCTTCAACAAGCTTGAACTCAAAAACCCAATGCCGATTAACTACATCAACCTCTAAGTCACTTCTTCCATGAGCGTTATGATGTTCAACCAAAGACTTTAAGCCGGCACCGCTGAAGAAAACTTGCACGATTGCACGAAGTGACGGTTCTTGAGTTATGGGATAGTCCTTGTAATCTATGGATTCAAATAATCTATTGAGAAGATGAAAAATTGATTCCGGATTTTCGTTCTGTAACCTGTAAACAATATTATCTGCTCCAACCTGTTCAACTGTTTTACCTGACAGGATTTGTTGAATATATAGTTGGGCTATTGCAACTCTTACTTCTTCATTCGGATAATCAACATAAGCTGTGGTCCCAACCACTTTCTTTAACGTCAGATATCCAGTCTGAGTTAAAAGCCCAATATCTGACAGACTCCTTACATCTGAAGAGAAAGAAAAAGTCGCCAAAGGAATAGATTTCTCTTTAGCATACTCCTCAGGATTTTTTAGGATATGGGACTTCATGTATTCGACAAGTACTGTAGGTCTATCTCCGCTTTCAAACCAATAGTCAATCATTCCGCTTTCCGGATCAGCCAAAAAATTTAAAAGCGACCAAGGCGAAAACACCTTTTGTCTTGCTGTTCTTTCAAAGCAAAAGCCATCATAGTGTCTGGTTAGTTCCTTTAACAACAACCGGCGGTCCATGCATAAAATTGCAGATGCTTTGTCCAAATAACCAGAAAAGTATCTCTCGACTTCTTCATGCGTATAGCCCAACAAAGAACCGTAGGTTGGATTTAAAGAAATGTCATTGAGATTATTTAACGCAGAGAAAATGCTGGCTTTATTAAATTTTGTGATGCCGGTCATAAAGAAAAATCTTATGGCACTGTCATTTGATTTAACAACTGAATAAAATTTTGCTAACTTGGAACGAACGGAATTAAAAAGCGTCGCGTCATTTAGACATGTAGTCAATGGTGCATCATATTCGTCGATCAATAAGACAACCGAATTAGAAGGCTGTACGTCAAGCCAGTTAATAAATGCGCGAAGTCCATCTGTTTTTGTTTTAAATGGACTAACAAGACCTAGCTGTTGCATTACATCTATGAGATAACTATCCAACTCGCCGGCAAATTCCTGAGAAGAACTGAAATTCTTAACTCTCGAAAAATCCAATTTTATAACCTGATATGTTTTATCAATTTTCCAAAGTTTCTCGATAGCCAGTCCTTTGAAGTCTCTTAATCCATACTTGAACAGTGATTCAAAAGTAGAAATTAAAAGGGATTTTCCGAATCTTCTCGGTCGAGCAAGAAAAAATTTTTGACGCTCGGAGGCTAATTGATAAACCAGCTCGGTTTTATCAACATAAAGTTGATTCATCTCACGCAGCGCAGAAAAATCGCTTGTGCCTAATGGTAACTTCTGCAATTGACTTTCTTTTTTCATATGTGCTGTGCATTATTTCCCACCAACAGATATATTTTAATCGTAACTATATCCATGTGACTCTCAATCGAAAGGGCTCCTAACTTGGCTTTTCACTCTAGATTTAAAATCCTTCAATATCACGGCAGAGGAACAAGTTCTTCAAAAGCCTCAAGTTCCGATGGATTTAAAACAGCAATGTCGGACAGCAACATAGTGAAGAAATCTATCACCCATCAGAAATGCTGGTCAGGAGAAAAATAACTCCATGATTAGCTTGAAGTTATTGAAAGATTATTCGAAACAACTTTAATTTCTCCCATCAATCAAATAAATGTGCTCAAAGAAAATTCTCCTTCCTTCTGATAGGCATCATAAAATCTAAACTCTCTTTCTATCTCAGGAAAAGACTTAGAAAAAGTTTGTTTAATCTGCTCCTTCATTAAAGACGAGAGGGAAGAATATACAGTTTTTACTAGTTGTTGATCACAGTTTTTCTGAGTTACTAAGAATACTTTTCTTTTTGGCATGGGTTCAGGCACTTTCATAACTTGAATCTCATTTACATCAACTTGTGGGAGTGCAACATGACATTGAGTAATAGTCCAGCCTTTACCTCCTTTAATAAATTGGTACATTAGCAAATTACTGTCTAGCTCCATCAACCGTGGTAACCTAAAATGCAGTCGTTCTTCCAGATTTTTAAAGAATTTTTCGTTGGCTGTAGCTGCTCCATGATGAATAAACGGAAGCCCACAAACTCTTAACTCTTCCCAGGAAATATTTTTTTTGACAGGGAAAGATTTAGGAAAAACAAGAATCCAAGGTTCCTCCCATAGCAAATACCACTCCACTGTTGTATCTTGAATTATCGGAGATGAAATTACTGCCATTTCTAATTCGTTGTTTATAACCTCATGTAACAACTTATCAGAAAGACCTACAGCTAACCTTGTTTGGCTTACTTCTTTTGAAAGCCTATCAATTAACCGAACACCAACAAAGGAAGCGCTTGACTCAATCATTCCTAGTTCCAAGGAAGGTCGCAAATAATAATCCTGTCTGCATAGAGAAACCAAAGATTTCATTCTGGACATACTTTCTTCTAATTCTTTAAAAAGAAGCTCTCCTTGGCGAGTCAATCTTAACGGACGAGTGTCTCGCTCAAATAAAGTTACTCTAAGTTCGTTTTCTATCTGTTTTATGACTTGAGAAACAGATGATTGCGTAACTTCTAACCTTGTCGCTGCTTCCGTAAATGAAGAACTTTTTGCACACTCTATAAAAATTTGAGTTGCTCTTGTAAAGAAAATTCTTTCTTTGGAACGGTTTTTACTGATTTCGTTTCTCAACATAAAAGAAACTCCGGTGTACTATTAGTTTTACCTAATAGTAATGGTAACTCTTAAACTATCTTTCTTTGCATCCAATCACTGGATATTTACCATAAATTCTATAAATCTATCCAATTATCCAAGGAGCAAAAATGCCAAAGACAATCCATAATCTTCCGATAACCGGCATAGCAAGTTTTGCAAAATATCCAATCTGCACTAATCTCGATGAATTGGACGCCGATATGTGTGTGATGGGTATCCCTTACGATATGGGCGCACCATATCTGAGCGGGGCCAAATTTGGTCCCCGCAGAATTCGCGAAGTTTCGTGCCATTATGGAAGAGGAGATGCTGGATTCTGGGATCCGGAAAGAATGGAACAGTATCTTGAAGCACCGATTAAAATTGTAGATGGAGGCGATGTCGACATGGATCCCATGGACTTCCATGCAAGCTTTAATAATGTTGAAGAAGCTGTACGTAAGGTTATTTCTAAAGGCGCCATTCCCGTTATGATGGGAGGCGACCATTCTGTAGCGATTCCTACCGCCAAAGCGCTTGACATGTATGATGATCTCTGTGTGGTTCAGTTTGATGCTCATTTAGATTTCGGCAAAAGAACTTGGACAAACGGAAGTCCAATGCGCATGATCTCTGAAATGCCTCATTTCTCCAAAATGTGTCAGATTGGCATGAGAGGCTTAGGAAGTAACACAAGGGAAGATTTTCAAGCCGCATATGAATATGGTTCTGTTGTAATTCCCGCTAGAAAAGCTCTAGAGATAGGCGCAAGAGCAGTTATCGAGCAAATTCCTCAAGCTAAGAACTACTATGTAACTATCGATATCGATGGATATGATATGAACACAGCTCCCGGAGTTGGTTCTCCATCCCCTGGAGGATTAAATTACTTCTTCGTAACAGACGTCCTAGAGGGCATTGCAAAAAAAGGCAATGTCGTTGCATTTGACCTAGTTGAAGTCGCTCCTCAATATGATCCGACAGGAATTACTCCCAGGTTGGGAGCTATGACAATGTTAGCGTTCATGGGTTTCATCATGAAAGAAAAAGAAAAACGTGGTGAACTAAGGAACAGAACAAGAGAAAACTAATTCAACAAAGCCGCAATTAAGCCCTATTCTAAAAATAAATAGGGCTGAAAAACATGTCAAACATAAATCTATCTCAACTCTCTCTAGAGCAATTTTGCTCAAAGACAGCCTCCGGAGAGCCGACTCCGGGAGGTGGAAGTGTTTCAGCTTTAATTGGGGCTCTTGCAGCCTCTCTTTCAGAGATGGTCGCTCACTTATCTGATAAGAGGGAAAGTTTTGAAGCCATTGCATCTGAACTTCCAATATACGTAGAACAAACTCGTCAAATTCGAGCAAATCTTTTGCAAAAAATTCAGCAGGACAGTTTAGCTTTTGAGCAATTTATGGAGGCTCTTAAATTACCTAAGCGCACCTTTGAAGAAAAACAATTCCGAATTGCAAGTATGCAACGGACGTTAAAAGAGGCATGTGAAATACCTTTATCAGTAGCTGAAATTTCAAGCAACCTTTTCCCAATAATTTCGGAACTCGTTCTCCATGGCAACCCCAATGCTGTCACGGATATTCTGATAGCTGCGATGGCCACGCGTTTAGCAATTTCAGGAGCCCTACTAAACGTGAAAATTAATTTGAAATCAATTAAAGATCCTGATTTTCGTCAATGTATCTCCAACAAGATCCAAGAACTTGAACAAAATGCTGCCATGATGGAGCAGAAAATTCTTTCTTATGGTTGTTCACAATTAACTTAGGAAAACAAAATATGGCAAGAATCATAGAATGTATCCCAAACTTCAGTGAAGGAAAAAATCAAAAAGTTATAGATGAAATCAGCAGAGCGGCCTCCTCAGTTGAGGGAGCTTCTTTAATCAATGTCAATGTTGATCCTGCTTACAACCGCTGTGTCCATACAATTATAGGTGAACCGGAAGCTGTCCTTGAAGCTACATTCCGTGCTTGTAAAGCGGCTGTTAAAAACATCGATATGAATTATCATAAAGGCGAACATCCTAGAATTGGAGCTATCGATGCTAGCCCAATTGTTCCAGTTGAAGATGTAACTTTGGAAGAATGTGTTGAATTCGCTAAACTACTTGGCCAGAGAATAGCAAACGAATTGGATGTTCCTGTTTATCTTTACGAAAAAGCTGCACAATGTCCGCAACGCATCAAACTTCAGAACATACGGCACCCCGAATATGAAGGGTTATTAGAACTGATTGATAAACCTGAGTGGAAGCCAGACTTTGGTAATCCCAAAATGCATCCGACAGCAGGAGCAATGCCTCTAGGCGTTCGAGGACCCTTGATAGCATTTAACATTACATTAAATACACCTGACGTCCATATTGCCAAGAAAATTGCACAATCCTTCCGAGAAGCAAAGGGAGGGTATACTGATGCAAGAGCAATAGGGGTCTATATTCCAGGTAAAAATGTATGTCAAGTCAGCTGTATGATTAATTACAAAGTTGTTCCGTTGTATCGCATCATTGAAATGGTCAGAAGTGAAGCTAGACGATATGGGTTATCTATAATAGGTACTGAAGTCTGTGGAATGATACCTCGGGAAGCCTTGATGGATTGTTGCGAATATTATATGCAACTCGAAAATTTCGATAGACGCAAACAAGTTCTGGAAGAGCTTTTATAGAAATCATTTATCATCAGGTGATTCACGGTCTCTTTAGTCCATGTCCTTAATGAGTTTATTCTTGATAAATTATATGATTTGAGACTGGAGAATAAGAGACTGTATTTTTCTATTAGATAATAAGACATGTCCAAATTCCTAAGCTCCTTTATGGAAGAGTTGTTTTTTAATGGGGACTCACGTCCATACTGGCATCCCGCTCACTATGATCTAGACGGTATTTTTTTTGATATTCCAGATTCATCGGATGTTCTCAATCCAATATCCGCTCTTTATTTAAAGGCCAATAAAAAAAGGAATAAGCCACCGAAAGGTTCCATAATCTATTTTCATTCCGGTCAATTTAATTTGCAATACAACCTACTGCAGGTTGCCTTTTTGGCAGTAGAAGGATTTGATGTTCTACTTACAGATTACCCAGGCTGTGGAGTTACTAAAGGGAAGTCATCCTTCAACGGCCTGACAAAAACAGTAGAGGTTGTCCGAGATTATCTTTTTTCCGGTACATCAGAATTTGGTCAATCTTCGAACGGTTATCTTTTATTCGGCCAGGGATTAGGTGCTCATGCCGCCCTTTTGCTTTACTCTTCCATGGCCGAGAAAATCAAAGGGGTAGTCCTTGAATCTTCTTATGCAACTCAAAAGGGGAGAATAAAGGCATCTTTCGGGCCTGTGATAGGGGACGTCTTATCTTCTCTTATTGAAGAAATCCAGATGCAGCCAATAGAAATCCTTCCCACTGTTAAAGCCCCTATCCTTCTTGTATATCCCCAAAAAGATGATTTTGCCAGAGGTGAAAAGAAAAGACTAATAAACTCCATAAGTCCGTCTCAATGGAAATACACTGAACTTCTTGAAGTTCCAAAAAAAAAGTATCTTAACGTATTTGCGGGAAATAGTATTACCCCCCCCCATTTCCAACTTATCGAGTTTCTCAAAAAATGTATTACGCCTCTTAACAAATAAAATACGATATATAAACAGGTCAAATCCGTTAGGAAATGACCTGTTTTAGAAGAGTGTTTGTTGCTAACTCATCGCATCGATAACGCACATCATATAAACTTTTATGAAGTCAAGATAACCCTGAGTATTAATTTTTTCATTAGGTTGACTCATCTCATTATCACCATCCCCTATTCCCCAATAAGGCATTACAACACCATTAACTTTACGTATCCAAGATGCGTCACACCCCCAAGGACCACCTGTTATTTGCGGCTCCTTACCATAGATCTTTTTATAGGAAGCAGCACATAACTGAATAAAGGGATCATCAAAGGGGATATCTAACATCGGCCTACGAGATGTTACGGTTAATTCGTAATCAAAACTTGTGTCTTCTTTCTTGAGGTTTTCTAAAGCATTTGTAATTTCTTTAAGGGCAACTTCATGAGTTTCCCCCGGAACTAAACGCCGATCAAACCAGAATACAGCTTTAGAGGGGTAGACATTAGCAACTTCTCCTGAATTCAGGACAGCAACAGTCAAATGAGGAGGAACTGTTCCCTTGGGATGATCTCTATGTATCAGCTCTTCATTAAGCTCCTCTAATTTTCCAATTGCTTTTAAAGCTTTCTGTAGCGCCGTCTTTCCTTTATACAAGACAGCAGTATGTCCGGCTTCCGATTTGTACGTTACATAGCCACGTAAAATACCGTTTAGGGCAGCGCAAATTTTACCGTTACTAGGTTCCATACAAATTCCGAAGTCTGCATCCAAATAACCATTGTTAAGGAGATATTGAACCCCTAACTCTCCTCCATTCTCTTCATCACACATCCAACTTAAGGATACCGTTCCTTTAGGAATAAAACCCATACGACGTAAGAAAATGACTGCCATCAAAGCTGCAGCATCTCCTCCTTTCATATCAGCTGCTCCCCGACCATAAACGTGTCCTTCATATTCTTTTCCAGACCATGGCCCAAACTTACCTGGATCTCTCTGATTGGGAGGAAATACGTCCATGTGTCCATTAAAAAGAAATTTCTTTCCGTTCTTGCTCCCAACCCAATCAGTTATGAGATTTGGACGGTGAGGTTGAGCCTCAATACGTTGCACTTCCATTCCATTATTTTTCATCCATTTTTCAAAGACGAAACTCACGGGCTCTTCGTCTCCGGTAACACTCGGTGTTTGCAAAATTTCTTGGAGACAACGTATAGCTTCTTCACGGTTGTTTTCTACAAACCGCGACACTTCTTCGGCACTAAACATTTTTTTTCCTTTTATCGTAGATTACGAAAATTTCGGGAAGGTCAGGATCGTTCTTCCACACGAAAGTTACCTTAAAAGAAAAAGTAAATCAGGAGCACTACTATTAGTTTTTAAATAAGAAAAGATTCAGGAAAAAGTTATGATTCGCTACAACAATCTTCTTGATTGAAGATGTAATAATCTTTTTTGGAATTAAATAATAACCTTTCAAATATCAGTTGGAAATTTGAGTTCCAAGTATTATTAGAAAAAGATTAAGCTGAACTATAAAAATCACTTATCACGCGTGTCAAATAATCCTTTCCTACCAATAATGTTACCGTGAGTCTTCTCCCCTATAAGGATGGACTCTCTCACTCAAACTTCACCTAGCAAGGAGAGACGGGCTAATAAAGGCTCGTCAACGATAACTATGATTACCTTAATAGAATTCATAATCGTATTTGGCGCAATCATCATGGGTGTTCGCCATGGAGGAATGGCCTTAGGTTTTTGGGGCGGTCTAGGTCTCATTATCCTGTCAGTGGTCTTTGGAGTTTTCCCAACGGCACCTCCAATTGATGTTATGTTAATCATCTTGGCTGTGTGCCTTTGTGCTTCCTGCATGGAAGCCGTAGGTGGTTTGGACGTTTTAGTCCGTGTTGCCGCTAAGATCATTCGTAAAAATCCAAAATATGTAGCTGTGGTTGCTCCAACAGTCAGTTTCTTCCTTACATTTTTTGCGGGAACCGGTAATGCTGTATTTGCGATTCTTCCAGTTGTATACGAAGTCGCTTATAACGCGAACGTACGACCGGAAAGAGCTATGGCAGGCACTGCGGTTGCAGGCCAAGTAGGTATTACGGCGAGTCCCATAGCCGCAGCAATGGCCGCTATGATCTCTTTGTTTGCTGCCAACAACCATGGAGACATCGGTCTTGGAACTATTATCACTGTAACATTCCCTGCATGTTTAATCGGCGTTGTTTTAGCCTCATTCATTTTAATGAACTACGGCAAACCCTTAGCAGAAGACGAAGAATACCAAGCTAGATTAAAAGCCGGTAAAGTTTTACCTCCTACACCAATTTCAAATGCTCCGTTACCCAAAAAAGCATATTGGTCTGTCGGTATTTTCGCGGCCGCAATCGCTGTTATCGTCTTGGCAGGTTTCTTCCCGGAACTTCGAGTTCTTCACGGACAAACTAAGGCTGTTGGCATGTCTTTAGTTATTGAAGCAGTCATGTTAGGAGCAGGCGCAGTTATGTGTTTACTTTGCAAACCGGATATGAGCAAAGTTGCAAAGAGTCCGGTTATGAACGCATGCATCGTTTCCATTACAGCTGTGTTCGGCATTGCATGGCTTGCTGACTCATTTATCGCTGCTAACAAAGACGTCTTCATGACAATCGCTGGACAATTTGCTCAATCAGCTCCATGGGTCTTTGCTTTTGTTCTCGGTGGAATGTCAGCTTTATTAGCCTCTCAAGGCGCAACAACACGTGCGATCATGCCACTTGGTTTTGCACTTGGCATTAACCCATATTATTTAATTGCGATGTTCCCTGCTGTTAACTGTTTGTTTATCCTTCCTACCAATGGTCCTGCTTTGGCTGCCGTTGGTATGGACCGTTCAGGAACAACACGTATCGGAAAATATGTACTGAATCACTCAATGCAGATCCCTGGTCTCCTAATGGTATTCATTGCAGTCTGTACTGGCTTTGCGATTGTTACACTAATCCACTAAGAAAACCATTTTCTTAGGATAAAGCGCCACTATCCATGCGGCGCTTTATTTTTGTGTTCGATATTGATCAGCTTCTCTTTTAGCTGTTAAAAATGTGCATCGTCCACTAAAAATCGGCAAGTAAATCCGCAAAAATCGTCAGGTCGTCCACCCT
>CANTYJ010000011.1 GCA_947854175.1 uncultured Turicimonas sp.
GAGAATACGTCTTCAACTGGCATCAAGAAGGGCTGGTCGATAGCACGTTCCGGTGTCGGAATATAGCTGTCTAATGTCTCAGCTAACTTGAGAATGGATTCTTCACCCATCGGGCCTTTGTCGCCGTCGAGAGCCATACGGGCAGAACCTTTGATGATTGGAATGTCATCGCCGGGGAATTCGTAGTTGCTCAACAATTCACGAACTTCCATTTCTACCAATTCAAGAAGTTCTTCGTCGTCGACTAAGTCGCACTTGTTCATGTAAACGATGATGTAAGGTACACCTACCTGACGAGCAAGAAGGATGTGTTCGCGAGTCTGAGGCATCGGGCCGTCAGCTGCGGAAACAACCAGGATTGCGCCGTCCATCTGGGCAGCACCGGTAATCATGTTCTTAACATAGTCAGCGTGGCCCGGGCAGTCTACGTGAGCGTAGTGACGGTTTTCTGTTTCGTATTCAACGTGAGCTGTGTTAATAGTAATACCACGAGCTCTTTCTTCCGGAGCAGCATCGATCTGGTCGTATGCTTTAGCTTCGCCACCGAACTTCTGGGACAAAACAGAAGTAATAGCTGCTGTAAGAGTTGTCTTACCGTGGTCAACGTGACCGATTGTACCAACGTTTACGTGCGGCTTGGTACGCTCATATTTTTCTTTTGCCATTTCTGGATCCTTTTAAATCTAAAAAATAGAAAAACTTAAATTACTTAGCTTTTGCTTCAATTACTGCTTCTGCTACTGTCTTAGGAGCTTCAGCATAGTGCTTGAATTCCATAGAGTAAGAAGCACGACCTTGTGTCAAGGAACGCAACTGAGTTGCATAACCGAACATTTCTGAAAGCGGTACTTCAGCTTTAATAGCTTTTCCGCCTCCCTGAAGGTCTTCCATACCCTGAATCATGCCGCGGCGTGAGGACAAGTCGCCCATAACGTCACCCATTTTTTCTTCAGGAGTTTCAACTTCAACAGCCATAATCGGTTCGAGAAGAACCGGATGAGCCTGTCTCATACCTTCCTTGAATGCCATTGAGCCGGCCATCTTAAATGCATTTTCGTTGGAGTCAACTTCGTGGTAAGAACCGAAATGCAATGTAGCCTTAACATCAACAACCGGGTAACCGGCCAAGACACCGGACTTCATTGTGTCTTCGATACCTTTTTCAACAGCCGGGATGTATTCGCGTGGAACAACACCGCCCTTGATAGCATCAACGAATTCGTAGCCTTTACCAGGATTCGGTTCAAGCTTAAGAACAACGTGACCGTACTGACCGCGACCGCCTGACTGCTTAACAAACTTAGCTTCAGCATTTTCAGCAACGCCGCGGATAGTTTCACGATAAGCAACCTGTGGTTTACCAACAGTAGCTTCAACATTGAATTCTCTTCTCATACGATCAACGAGAATGTCAAGGTGAAGTTCGCCCATACCGGAAATAATTGTCTGGCCGCTTTCTTCGTCAGTTCTAACTCTGAAGGAAGGATCTTCCTGAGCCAATCTGTTAAGAGCAATACCCATCTTTTCCTGGTCAGCTTTTGTCTTAGGTTCTACAGCCTGAGAAATAACAGGTTCCGGGAACTCCATTCTTTCGAGAATAATTGGATGTTCGATAGAACACAATGTATCACCGGTTGTCACTTCCTTAAGACCTACTGCAGCTGCAATGTCTCCGGAAAGAACTTCTTTAATTTCCTTACGTTCGTTTGCATGCATCTGGAGCAAACGACCGATTCTTTCTTTCTTATTCTTAACAGAATTAAGAACTGTGTCACCGGAATTAACAACACCGGAATAAACACGCAAGAATGTCAACTGGCCGACATACGGGTCAGTCATGATCTTGAATGCGAGGCAAGAGAAAGGAGCCTTATCGTCAGCCTTTCTAGTAGCAGGCTCGTCTGTGTCCGGATCGATACCTTCAACATCAGGAATGTCTACAGGGCTCGGGAGCAATTCGATAACTGCGTCAAGCATTCTCTGAACACCTTTGTTCTTGAACGCTGTACCACAAAGCATCGGTTGAATTTCACCGGCGATTGTGCGTTGTCTCAAGCCTTTGATGATATCTTCTTCAGAGAGTTCTTCTCCCCCGAGATACTTATCCATCAATTCTTCATTGGCTTCAGCGGCAGCTTCAAGCATGTAACTACGCCATTTTTCTGTTTCTTCAGCCAATTCAGCAGGAACATCTTCATAGGTGAACTTCATACCCTGAGATGCTTCATCCCAAATAATAGCTTTCTGCTTGATGAGGTCGATAACACCTTTGAATGTATCTTCAGCGCCAATTGGAATAACGATAGGTACAGGATTACCTTTCAGACGAGTCTTCATCTGGTCAAAGACCTTGAAGAAGTTAGCGCCTGTGCGGTCCATCTTGTTTACGAAAGCAAGACGGGGAACCTTGTACTTGTTTGCCTGACGCCAAACGGTTTCAGACTGTGGCTGAACACCGCCAACTGCACAGTAAACCATGCAGGCACCGTCAAGAACGCGCATAGAACGTTCAACTTCAACAGTGAAGTCTACGTGTCCCGGGGTATCAATAATGTTGATACGGTGTTCCGGATAGTTCATTTCCATGCCGCGCCAGAAAGCTGTTGTAGCAGCTGAGGTGATGGTAATACCACGTTCCTGCTCTTGTTCCATCCAGTCCATGGTAGCGGCTCCGTCATGAACTTCGCCAATCTTATGGTTTACACCGGTGTAGAACAAAATACGTTCGGTGGTGGTAGTCTTTCCCGCGTCAATGTGAGCGGAAATACCGATGTTGCGATAGCGCTCAATCGGAGTTTTACGAGCCATGTTTTCTACCCTCAAATTAGGAGAAGCAGGCAGCTTCTCCAGGTTTTTACAATATTAGTTAAAACGGAAATGAGAGAAGGCCTTGTTGGCTTCAGCCATACGATGGACTTCTTCACGTTTCTTCATAGCGCCGCCACGGCCTTCGGAAGCGTCAATAAGTTCACCGGCTAAACGCTGCGGCATGGACTTTTCGCTTCTACCCTTAGCGGCTTCACGCAACCAGCGCATTGCCAATGCTAAGCGGCGGACAGGGCGGACTTCAACCGGAACTTGATAGTTAGCACCACCAACACGGCGGGACTTAACTTCAACCAACGGACGAACGTTGTTCAGTGCGGTTGTAAATACTTCTAATGCATCTTTTCCAGACTTAGTCTGAATTTCTTCTAATGCGCCATACACGATTCTTTCTGCGACGGATTTCTTACCATCAAGCATGATCATGTTGACGAATTTTGTGATTTCTACTGAACCAAACTTTGGATCAGGTAATACTTCACGTTTTGGTACTTCGCGACGACGGGGCATTTTTACCTCAATTCTGTCTTCAGTCAGTTAAAAAATATGCAATTCCATTGAATTGCGACTTACTCGGTTGAAAATCAACCGTATCCCGGGTGCGAGCCGGTTAAGCCTTCTTTGGACGCTTTGCGCCGTATTTGGAACGAGATTGCTTACGATCCTTGACACCTTGTGTATCAAGAGAACCGCGTACAACGTGGTAACGAACACCTGGCAAGTCTTTTACACGGCCGCCACGAATAAGAACAACGCTGTGTTCCTGGAGGTTGTGGCCTTCACCGCCGATGTATGAAATGACTTCATATCCGTTGGTCAAACGTACCTTAGCAACTTTACGAAGAGCTGAGTTCGGCTTCTTCGGAGTTGTTGTGTATACACGGGTGCAAACGCCGCGCTTCTGCGGGCAGTTCTTGAGCGCAGGGCTCTTGCTCTTCTCGATAGCTCTCTCACGAGGCTTACGCACTAATTGGTTAATGGTCGGCATATAGTCCGTAACGATTAGAAAACCACTCATAGAGTGGAGGTTAGTCAAAATACTTTTTTGGGAGATGCGCAGGTTCGCGCAATTGGAACGGCTGATCAGCCTATCAAAGAACGCGGATCCCTGAGCGGGTTTCCAGAAAAAGTGCTGTATTTTCCCTCAATAAAAAGAAAAAGTCAAATTAAATCATTGAAAAATCATCCGTTAACTCGGAATCCTGAACACAATGTTTGTAAAAAATTTTAAGCAGAAGAGAAAGAAAAATCGGGCAGAGCCTTAACCCTACCCGACTGTCGTATTAATTGCTGCCGATTAATCGTTAACTGTGACTAAGTGTGTGGTCAACAATATTACTTTCCCTTACGATATTTTCGTTCGGGTCTTCATACATTCTGTCATGGTTCATATTCTCGTTATCGAACGGGAACGGATCCTTCTGGTGTCTTGCTTTGTGGTAAGCAAGACCTGTACCTGCAGGAATCAAGCGGCCGACAATAACGTTTTCTTTCAGACCACGAAGTTCATCACGTTTACCCATAATTGCGGCTTCGGTAAGAACTCTTGTTGTTTCCTGGAAGGAAGCTGCAGAAATGAAAGAGTCTGTCGACAAAGATGCCTTGGTAATACCCAAAAGCAAGTTTTCGTAAACAGCCGGACGCTTGTTTTCGGCAAGCATCTTTTCATTTTCATCCAACATTTCGCTGCGTTCAACCTGTTCGCCATTGATGAACTTGGTGTCGCCTGAATCAGTAATGATGACTCTTCTAAGCATCTGACGAACAATAACTTCAATATGCTTATCAGAAATCTTCACACCTTGCAGACGATAAACGTCCTGAACTTCATCAACAACGTAACGGGCAAGTGCTTCGATACCGTTAAGTCGGAGAATATCGTGAGGATCGGCAGGGCCGTCAACAATAACTTCACCTTTATGAACAACCTGGCCGTCATGAACGAGAATTGTCTTATCTTTTGCGATAAGGAATTCATGCTCAACACCCTCTGTATCCGTAATGATGAGTCTTTGTTTACCTTTTGTCTCCTTACCGAATGTGACGGTACCACTGGCTTCGGCCAGTACACCGGCATCCTTCGGTGAACGAGCTTCGAACAATTCTGCAACACGAGGCAAACCACCGGTAATGTCTCGGGTCTTCTGACTTTCTGTCGGAATTCTGGCAAGAACATCACCAACGCTGGCCTTATCGCCGTCATGAACAGTAATCAAAGCACCAACCGGCAACTGAATGCTCACAGGGTGTTCAGTACCGGGGATCTTAACGAGTTCACCATCTTCATCCTTAAGCTGAATCATTGGACGACCAATCTTACTGGATGCAGAGTGCTTACCTTCGATAACGACCAATGAGCTCAAACCTGTAACTTCATCGACCTGGCTCTTAACAGTAACGTTATCGATTACGTTAGCGAACTGAACAATACCTGCGTATTCGGTTACGATCGGACGGGTCAACGGATCCCAGGTGGCTAATTCAGTACCAACCTTGACTTCCTGACCGTCAGTCGCCAGCAAGTTGGCGCCGTAAGGAATCTTATGACGTTCTTTCTCACGACCGTTCAAGCCTTCGATGACGATTTCACCGGAACGGGAAATAACAACCTTATTACCCTTAACACCCGTTACGTAACGCATTGAGCTGGTAAAGCGAACTGTACCGGCAGATTTTGTTTCAACATTACTTGCAACGGCTGTACGGGAAGCTGCACCACCAATGTGGAATGTACGCATAGTTAACTGAGTACCCGGTTCACCGATGGACTGAGCAGCGATAACACCAACTGCTTCACCTGTATTGACCAGTGTACCGCGGCCCAAATCACGTCCATAGCATTTAGCACAAAGTCCGTAACGAGTTTCGCAGGTCAACGGGGTGCGAACCATCATTTCATCGATACCGAGTTTAGAAATTGTATCTACGTCATCTTCAGTAATCAGATGGCCGGCCTCAAATACAACTTCCTGGGTATCCGGGTTCAAAACGTCCTGAGCAACAACTCGACCCAATACACGATCACCTAATGCTTCAACGACATCCCCGCCTTCCACCAAGGCCTTCATAATGACGCCATGATGTGTACCACAATCGTCCTCAGTAACGACTAAGTCTTGTGTAACATCAACTAAACGACGTGTAAGGTAGCCGGAGTTTGCTGTCTTCAAAGCTGTATCAGCAAGACCTTTACGAGCACCGTGGGTTGAAACGAAGTACTGCAACACGTTCAAACCTTCACGGAAGTTCGCCGTAATCGGTGTTTCAATAATGGAGCCGTCCGGCTTAGCCATCAAACCACGCATACCGGCCAACTGACGAATCTGGGCTGCAGAACCACGAGCTCCGGAGTCCGCCATCATGTAGATGGAGTTAAAGGATTCCTGAGTTGTCCAGTTTCCGTGACGATCCTGTACAGGCTCTTTAGAAATTTCTTCCATCATCACCTTGCCGACCTGGTCAGATGTACGTCCCCAAATATCAACAACTTTGTTGTAACGTTCACCGGAAGTAACCAAACCGGATGTATATTGAGCTTCAATTTCCTTGACTTCCTGTTCAGCTTCATGAACGAGCTTATTCTTAGCTTCAGGAACCGTCATGTCGCCGATAGCAATCGACAGACCGCCGATAGTAGCTAAGTGATAGCCTCTTTGCATTAATTTATCTGCAAAGATCACAGTTTCTCTTAAGCCACACTTACGGAAAGCCATATTGATAAGCTTAGCGATTTCTTTCTTCTTCAGTGCCTTGTTCAAAACAGAGAAAGGCAATCCCGGAGGAAGAATTTCTGACAACAAAGCGCGTCCAGCAGTTGTCTCGTAACGAACAATTCTCGGTGTCTTAGTGCCGTCTTTTGCTACTTCGTACTCTTTAATTCTGACAGTGCAACGGGTTTGAAGTTCAATGGCCTTATTAGCCAAAGCTCTTTCAACTTCGCCGATATCCGCAAAGAACATACCTTCACCCTTACCGTTAATACGGGAACGGGTTGAATAGTACAGACCCAAAACGATATCCTGAGACGGAACAATTGAAGGGTCGCCGTTTGCCGGGAACAAAACGTTGTTAGAAGCTAACATCAAAGAACGGGCTTCAAGCTGAGCTTCCAAAGACAACGGAACGTGGACAGCCATCTGGTCACCGTCGAAGTCAGCGTTAAACGCGGCACATACCAACGGATGCAACTGGATAGCTTTACCTTCGATCAACAACGGTTCGAAAGCCTGAATACCAAGTCTATGCAGTGTCGGAGCACGGTTGAGCATAACCGGGTGTTCGTAAATCACTTCTTCAAGGATATCCCAGACAACCGGTTCCTGATTTTCAACCATCTTCTTGGCAGCCTTGATGGTTGTTGCCAAACCACGGGCTTCAAGTTTGTTGAAAATAAACGGTTTAAACAATTCCAAAGCCATCAGTTTCGGCAAACCGCACTGATGGAGCTTGAGGTACGGACCCACGGTAATAACAGAACGGCCGGAATAGTCAACACGTTTACCCAACAAGTTCTGACGGAAGCGACCGCCCTTACCCTTGATCATATCAGCCAAAGACTTCAGCGGACGCTTAGAAGGACCGGACATTGCCTTGCCACGACGACCGTTATCAAGCAATGAATCAACGGCTTCCTGAAGCATACGCTTTTCGTTACGGACAATAATATCCGGAGCTTTCAGCTCAAGCAGCTTCTTCAAACGGTTGTTACGGTTGATGACTCTTCTGTAAAGATCGTTCAGATCGCTGGTAGCAAATCTGCCGCCGTCCAACGGAACCAACGGACGAAGATCAGGCGGAAGAACCGGAAGAACTTCCATAACCATCCATTCAGGTCTAATACCTGATCTCTGGAAACCTTCCAAAACCTTCAAACGTTTGGCGATCTTCTTGAGCTTAGCTTCAGAGGTTGTTGACTGTAATTCTTCACGTAGAAGCTGGACTTCTTCATTGATATTGATAGAAGAGAGCAATTCGCGGATAGCTTCAGCACCCATCATTGCTTTGAATTCGTCTCCGAACTCTTCAGTCTTCGCATAGTAGTCATCTTCAGTCATCAACTGACCACGTTTAAGTGTAGTCATGCCGGGATCGACAACAATATAGGCTTCGAAGTAAAGAACTCTTTCGATATCTCTCAACGGAATATCAAGAACCATACCCATACGGGAAGGCAAACTCTTGAGGAACCAGATGTGAGCCACGGGGCTGGCAAGCTCAATGTGGCCCATACGTTCACGTCTAACCTTTGAAAGAGTAACTTCAACACCGCATTTTTCACAGACAACGCCCTGGTGTTTCAGTCTCTTGTACTTACCGCAAAGACATTCGTAATCCTTAACTGGTCCGAAAATCTTTGCACAGAACAAACCGTCGCGTTCCGGTTTAAATGTTCTGTAGTTAATTGTTTCAGGCTTTTTAACTTCGCCATAGGACCAAGAACGGATCTTTTCCGGTGACGCAATACCAATCTTGATTGCGTCAAACGGTTCGTCCTGGTTAACCTTGTTGTATAGAGTGGAAAAAGGATTCTTCATGTTTATTTTGCATCCTTGTCTCGGTGAAGATCGATATCAATACCGAGTGAACGAATTTCTTTAACCAATACATTGAAGGATTCCGGCATGCCGGCATCAATGACTTGGTCGCCCTTAACAATGCTTTCGTAAAGTTTTGTACGGCCTGCAACGTCGTCAGACTTCACAGTCAACATTTCCTGAAGAACATAGCTGGCGCCATAAGCTTCCAATGCCCAGACTTCCATTTCACCGAATCTCTGACCACCAAACTGTGCTTTACCGCCTAACGGCTGTTGTGTAACCAAAGAGTATGGACCGGTTGAACGGGCATGCATCTTATCGTCGACCAAGTGGTGCAGTTTCAGATAATGCATCACACCGACGGTAACCGGTCTGTCAAACGGATCGCCGGTACGGCCGTCATACAACTGAGCCTGAGTCTTTGACGGAGTCAATTCCAACTTCTTAGCAATTTCATCCGGGAAGGCCATGTCAAGCATATTGCGAATATCCTGTTCGCTTGCGCCGTCAAATACCGGGGTTGCAAACGGAACACCCTTACGCAAATGCTTAGCTAAATCGATAATCTCGTCATCGGTCAAGGAATCTAAATCTTCCTTCTTACCGCTGCTGTTATAGATTTGTTTCAGGAATTCTCTCATTTGGCCGACTTGTTTGGTTCTTTCCTGCTTGAGCATCTCATCGATTCTCCAGCCTAAACCAAAAGCTGCCCAACCCAAGTGAACTTCAAGAACCTGTCCAATGTTCATACGGGAAGGAACACCCAACGGGTTCAGCACGATATCAACGGGTCTACCGTCAGCCATGAACGGCATATCTTCTACACGTGTGATGCGGGAGACAACACCTTTGTTACCGTGACGTCCGGCCATCTTGTCACCGGGCTGAAGTCTACGTTTAACAGCAATGTAGACTTTAACCATCTTTTGAACGCCTGCAGGTAATTCATCGCCTTGAGTAAGTTTCTTCTTCTTCTCTTCGAAGGCTTCATTAAATTCTTTTCTCTTTTCTTCAAGAGAAATACGAACCTCTTCAAGAGTTTTCTGAAGGTCATCATCTGCCAAACGGATATCAAACCATAAATGCGGATTGATACTGTCAAGGTATTCTTTAGTGATCTTCTTATTCTTTGCTAAACCGTTTGCACCGCCTTGAGCAACTGCACCCACGAGCTGTCTTCCCAATCTTTCGAATGCGTCGTTTTCGACAATTCTCAGCTGATCATTCAAGTTGGCTTTGTAACGTTTCAGAGCTTCGTCAATAATGGACTTAGCGCGTTTGTCTCTTTCAATACCTTCTCTGGTGAAGACCTGAACGTCGATAACTGTTCCGACCATACCGCTAGGAACACGCAAAGATGTGTCCTTAACATCGCTGGCTTTTTCACCGAAGATAGCTTTCAAAAGTTTTTCTTCAGCTGTCATTGTAGTTTCACCCTTCGGTGTGACTTTACCAACGAGAACATCACCGGCTTTAACTTCAGCTCCAATGTATACGATGCCTGATTCGTCGAGACGGTTAATCTGGTTCTCGCTCAAGTTAGAAATATCACGGGTGATTTCTTCGTTACCGAGCTTAGTATCACGGGCACTAACAGTTAACTCTTCGATATGGATTGAAGAATAACGATCATCGGCGACAACCTTTTCGCTGACCATGACAGAGTCTTCATAGTTATAACCGTTCCACGGCATGAAGGCTACAATCATATTCTGACCCAGAGCCAATTCGCCAAGATCTGTGGAAGCACCGTCAGCAATAACGTCTCCCTTGGAAATCTTGTCTCCCGGGTTAACGATTGGACGCTGATTAATGTTTGTTCCCTGATTAGAGCGAGTGAACTTCTGTAAGTTGTAAATATCTACACCGACGCGACCGACAATATTTTCGTCGTCATTCACTCTGACAACAATACGGTTTGCGTCAACTGAATCAACGATACCGCCACGTTCGGCCTGTACAGTAGTTCCGGAGTCGACAGCAACTGTTCTTTCGATACCAGTACCGACAACCGGTTTTTCCGGACGCAGACAAGGAACACCCTGACGCTGCATGTTTGAACCCATCAAGGCACGGTTCGCATCATCATGCTCCAAGAACGGAATCAAAGAAGCAGCCACAGATACGATCTGAGCCGGAGCCACGTCCATATATTGAACTCTTTCAGGTCTCATCAAAACGAATTCGCCCTTATCACGGCAGCTGACTAATTCGTCCGTCAGGTTACCTTCTGCATCCAAAGAGGCATTAGCCTGTGCGATGATGTAGTTTCCTTCATCGATAGCAGAAAGATAAGCGATTTCGTTTGTAACACGGCCGTCAATTACCTTACGATAAGGTGTTTCCAAGAATCCATAGTCGTTGAGTCTTGCATACAGAGCCAAGGAATTAATCAGACCGATGTTCGGACCTTCAGGAGTTTCAATTGGGCATACGCGGCCATAATGGGTCGGATGTACGTCACGAACTTCGAAACCGGCTCTTTCTCTTGTCAAACCACCCGGGCCTAACGCAGAAATTCTTCTCTTGTGAGTAATTTCAGAAAGCGGGTTTGTCTGATCCATGAACTGGCTTAACTGAGAAGAACCGAAGAATTCTCTAATAGCAGCGCTAATTGGTTTGCTATTGATGAGATCATGAGGCATTAGACCATCTGATTCAGCCTGACCGAGCCTTTCTTTCACTGCTCTTTCAACCCTGACAAGCCCCGCTCTGAACTGGTTTTCTGTTAATTCACCAACACAACGGACGCGACGATTTCCTAAATGGTCGATATCATCAACGGTTCCTTTACCGTTTCTCAAATCGACGATAACCTTCATTGTATCGACGATATCTTCCGGTTCGAGGGTCATCGGACCTTGTTCAGTGCCCCGATCGAATCTGGAGTTGATCTTCATACGACCTACTTTTGAAAGATCATAGGTCTCGTTATCGAAGAATAATCTTCTGAAGAGAGTTTCAACTGCTTCTTCTGTGGGAGGTTCACCAGGGCGCATCATTCTGTAAATTGCGACTCTGGCTGACAACTGATCGGGAGTTTCGTCTAATCTCAGTGTGTCAGAGATGTACGGTCCGCGGCTCAAATCATTGATATAGAGTGTATCGAACTCATTAATACCTTTTTCTCTGAAAGTCTCAAGGAGCTTATCAGTGATTTCATCATTAGCATTTGCAAGGATTTCACCGGTATCTTCGTCGTAAATGTCTTTAGCAATAACTTTACCGATAACAAATTCTTCCGGAACGACCAATTCTTTGATACCAAATTTTTCGATATCGCGAACGTGCTTCGCATTGATACGCTTATCTTTCTGGACGATAACTTTTCCATCGTTATCTTTGATGTCGAAGCGTGCAATTTCACCACGTAGACGAGACGGATAAATCGCCATATGGATTCCGTCTTTGTCCATCGTGAATTTGTCGAATTCGTAGAACTGGGCCAGAATTGTCTCAGGATTCATGCCTAATGCTTTGAGCATGATAGTACCAGGCATCTTACGACGGCGGTCGATTCTGAAATGCAGAATATCTTTAGCGTCGAATTCAAAGTCTAACCATGAACCGCGGTAAGGAATAATACGGGCACTGAATAATTTTTTCCCTGAACTATGAGTTTTTCCTTTATCATGTTCAAAGAACACTCCGGGAGAGCGATGTAACTGGGAAACGATAACACGCTCTGTACCGTTAATAATGAACGATCCCTTATTCGTCATAAGGGGGATTTCGCCCATATAGACTTCAGACTCTCTGACTTCCTTAACAGTTGATTGTTTAGGAGAGTCTCTGTCATAAATGACTAAGCGAACTTTGGCGCGAAGTCTGGAAGCATAATTAAGTCCACGAAGCTGACATTCCGCGACATCAAAAACCGGATCGTCTAGAATGTATTCCTGGAACTCTAATTTAGCTAAGCCATTATGGCTGGTAATTGGAAATATAGATGTGAAAGCACTTTGCAAACCTTCATCACGACGCTCCGCAGCCGGGACATCCTGCTGTAAGAACTCACGATATGAATGCAATTGAGTTTCAAGCAAAGAGGGCACTTCAAGCACGCTCGGACGCTTCGCAAAGCTTTTCCGGATGCGCTTCTTTTCAGTGAACGAGTACGACATGAACACTCCGTTCGGAAGAGACAGAAAAATTTCTAAAGATGTAAAAACAAGACACGAATAGCCACGCAGAATCCCTCTACATGGGACTCATAGCGTGGCAAATACAGCGTGTTATATTTATACTGTCTTTAGAAGACTTCGTATATATCTTTATTTTCAGATACATACGAAGTATTCCGAAGAATACTTCGAGGTTCCTGCGAACAGAAACCCCGTATTTTACACGAAGAATTACTTCAATTCAACCTTAGCACCAGCGGCTTCAAGTTTCTTCTTAGCTTCTTCAGCTTCAGCCTTCGGCAAGCCTTCCTTAACAGCCTTAGGAGCGGATTCAACGAGTTCTTTAGCTTCTTTCAAGCCAAGACCTGTCAATTCACGAACAGCCTTAATAGCAGCTACTTTGTTGGAACCGATTTCAGAAAGAACGACGTCGAATTCTGTCTTTTCTTCAGCTGGGGCGGCACCACCGGCGGCAGGAGCAGCAACTGCAACAGCAGCAGCGGCAGCAGAAACGCCGAATTTTTCTTCCATCATTTTGATGAGTTCAGAAACTTCAAGGACGGACATGGACGCAATTGCGTCGAGGATTTCTTCTTTGGACAAAGCCATTTTTAACTCCAAATACGTTGTGTATAAATAAAA
>CANTYJ010000012.1 GCA_947854175.1 uncultured Turicimonas sp.
ATTGGCGCGAAAGTCATGCCGGACTGGAGGATTTGCCGACTAACAGAAGATGGAATAAAAAAGTTTTCTTCTGACGATTAAAAAAATTCCAACTTACGGGATCTAATTAAGCATAGGCGGAAAAGTCCATAAATAGCTATTTTCCGCCCTAACTGTTGGATTAAAAAAATTTTTAGTTGATTGAATTTTTGGCGTCAAAGCCGCGAAAAATTCATTTTTTCAAAGTTCTAATGAGCCTTCTAATAAATTGGTAGAACTTATTTGCCCACAAAGCATTGCATTAACCAATAGTCAACCGAATAGTTACCGGATCCAATAATTAAAATCGCAATCATTCCAAGTAGAAACGGAAATGCCGGTGAAGTATGAAAAGTATCCTCATAGCTAACCTTAGTTGCTACTGCAAAACTGACAATGGCCGGAATAACTGCAAATCGCGTCAAGAATCCAAAAATCAAACAACAAGGCACGATTACTTCAATCAACGCTGAGGAAAAATAGCCCATCTTTGGCGAGAAAAATAAAACCTTCGGAAATTTATCGGCTCTCTGAGGATTCATGAGTTTGGTAATGCCATAAGGAAGCATCGCGATAGCAAAAACCCAACGAATAATAACGGATGCAGTCGGTTCAGTTACCGGCCAAAAACTCCATTCCACTAATGTTTCTAACATTTCTCAAACTCCCATCCCGGTAAAATTCATATCCCTTCCTTTTCTCCTAAGCCTGCCAAAACTCCGAGAAAAAAGTTTTCCCGTGCTCTCCAAAACTTAAAGAATCAAGGCATTAAAAATTTGCTCGGAAATAAGATAGCTAACCAGCAATCTTTAGCCTTATTTCTTGTCTCAAATAGAACAGGACCATTTCAGGCACCAAAAAAGGCCACGGGATTTTGAACTAGTGGCCTTCATTTCTAATGGGAATTCTTTCTAATCCAATAGATGGATTTCTCCGCCTTCCTCAACTAAGCGGTAGTCATATTTCTTCTTTCCGTTGATTTCTTCTAACCAGGCCGCCCTTGGTTCTTCTTCATCCAGGTTTGCATTGATAAAACGCTCTGCCTCTAACTTCGTTGCGAAGTTTTCACAGCCGTCGGAGTATTCCACAATTACCTGTGTTACTACGTCTCTTCTCATTTTGCCTTTTCTCCCATTTTTGCAATGACATATGCAACTGTTGCTGTCAGCCTCTGAGCATACTCGATATGCAAAAACTCATTGGGACCATGTGCATTCGATTTGGGACCAAGAACCCCGGCTACTAGAAATTGAGATTGCGGCCAAAGCTTAGAAAATACATTCAATAAAGGAATAGACGCTCCCATTCCTAAATAGCAAAAGTCGTTACCCCAATATTTCATGGAAGCTTTGCTAAAGGCTTTTTCAAGCCAAGCAACCGGCTTTTCTGCTACCCACCCGTTACTGGCAACAACCGGCTGATATTCAACTTTCGCAGAAAACGGAGGATTTTCAGTGACGATT
Organism: uncultured Turicimonas sp.; assembly: GCA_947854175.1. GTDB lineage: Bacteria > Pseudomonadota > Gammaproteobacteria > Burkholderiales > Burkholderiaceae_F > Turicimonas. The sequence continues at coordinate 1,482 of CANTYJ010000012.1, forward strand.
TTGCCAAATGCTTCAGATGCTTTTTTTGCATCAACAGCCGGGGGCAGTCTCATGCCAATCTTTACACGGGTATAGGGACGAAGAACATTTCCTCCGTTTTCAACAGAGGGCATTCCATCCATACCGGTAATTGTTAATGCCGGTTCCCAGTTACGGTTAAGAACACAGGCCTCTGCTGTTTTCTTTAAGGGCTTTGTTTCTCCAACCCATGGATACTGTTGCCATAAGTTGTCTCCAAGGACAGTAGCTATCTTTGTACATTGCTTCTTAATGTCTTTGGTTATCTTCTGGTGAAAGACATTGCCTTTTATCTCACCGGTAGATGAATCCTCAACACGGTCAAGCAAGGAGCGGACAATCATGAAGGATTCAGGCACAATGCCGCTGGCCTCACCGGAATGGACACCTTCAGATAAAACTTCAACGTTTATGGCCCCACCTATCATGCCTCTCAAGGACTTTGTTACCCATAACCGTTCATAATCCCCGCAGCTACTGTCTAATGCGACAACAAGTCCCACATTTTTTAAAGTCTCTGAGCATTCTTCGAGATAGTCTTCGTAGTGAACAGAAGATGATTCTTCACAGGTCTCAAATAATCCGACACATCTAGGATGAGGAATACCTAAAGTTTGAAGAGTTTTGACCGCTGTTAATGAACAGAAAAAAGAATAACCGTCATCTGCGGCTCCTCTGCCATAGAGTTTTCCGTCTTGAACTACCGGAGACCAGGGGCCTTTATCTTCATCCCAACCGTGGTTTTCGGGTTGTTTATCCAAATGTCCGTAAAGAAAGACGGTCGGTTGCTTCTCATGAGTTTCACTCGCTTCAATTTCGACTAACAAGCAAGGAGTAAAACCTTCATCTTTGATAATTCTGGTGCTCAGACCGTTTATTCCCTGAGACTCAACCCAGGCTTTCGCCTGTTCAACTGCTTTAAAGAGTTGTCTGTTTTTTTCCCAGTCTTTATCAAAGTCAACAGAAAGAGCCGGGATCTGAATAAATTCCTTAATAGCATTTTCTGTTCCCAGAGTCCATTCATCGCAGACTCTGTCTAAGATTTTTTTCAACATCAGTTTGCGTCCTTTACTACAATCGCACTTTGTCCAAGGAGTATTTTCAACTGATCCGCTAATGACTTGGCTGACTCACGTTGGCTTTTACCGCCAACCAGAACTTTAAATACTCCGTTTGTGGCAATTATCTTACCCTGAGGTAACGCATTTTCCCGTTGCACGGAAGAATATTTCTGAAGAAGATGTTCTGCGTTAGCTTTTGATTTAAACGCTCCGAGCTGTACTGCAAACTCTCCGGCTTCAGGAACATGAACGGTCGTTTCTACCTTACCAACGGCGGAACTGCCGTCAGCCATTACAAAAACGCCTTCTTCAATATATCTGACTTCCGGATTTCTGGTTGTCGGCTCGACCGCATCCTCTTTAATGGAGACAACTTCTGCTGAAGCGATTGGCTGTGGTTCAACTCCTTCCTGCGCCAGTTGTTTAACGGTCTGTTCCGTCATCTCTCTAGGAGCCTCAGCGGGCTCAACCGTTTCCACACTTGCTTTAGCTATATCTGATTGAGACAGTTGCTTTTTCAGGGTTGAACTCAAAGCAGCAGCTAAAACGGCCTTTCCGGAGTAAGAAGAATTATCCCAGTCTCCCGAAGCAATCTGGGCTCTGGTAATTCTTTCGACTTTTAGTCTGGCTGTGCCTTTGCTGGCATAGCCCAGCTTAGTAGCTGCCGCATATGACAAGTCGATGATTCTATTGTGTAAGAAAGGTCCTCTGTCGTTTACTCGGACAATCACAGAACGCCCGTTTTCTAAGTTGGTTACTCTGGCATAACTGGGAAGCTCCATGGTCTTATGAGCAGCAGTCATTTTATACATGTCGTAGACTTCGCCGGAAGATGTTTTCTTTCCATGAAACTTCTTTCCGTACCAGGAACCGTATCCTGTCTGGACCATAGCTTTGTCGCCTGTGACAGGATAATAACGTTTGCCCATTACAGTGTAAGGCCGATTAGTCGCAGGAATTGGTTTATCTACCCTCGGCGTTGCGTTTTCCACTTCCATCCTGAGACTGGAAAATAAGCCCGGAGGGCCGTCATCCTCGTAATATTTACCGCTTCTTGAACCGGTACTCGAACACCCGGCAATTATAGAGACCGTCGTTGCAACAACTAACAAGGTAAGCAGTCTCATCTTGTCTTACTCCCAAAATTTTAGTCTTCCACTGGTATTGTTCTTTTCCGGCTATTGGCTGATATTCTCATCAGCAAGCCACAACAGATTCCCAAAATCAAAAAGGCTGTCCCGCCATAACTCATAAATGGCAGAGGGACTCCGACGACCGGAAGAATTCCGCTGACCATCCCCATATTAACAAAAGAATACATGAGGAAGATAGCCGCAATCGCCCCTGCTACCAGCCTTTCAAATAAGGTTTTTGCTCTACAGGCAATATATAACGTTCTAAAAATCAGTGCGGCATAAAGAATTAATAAACCGACATCTCCCAGGAACCCAAATTCTTCAGAGTAAACGGCAAATAAGAAGTCGCTGGTCCGCTCAGGAATAAAGTCCAAATGTGCCTGAGTTCCGTTCATCCAACCTTTTCCTGCAATTCCTCCCGAACCGATGGCAATAACAGCCTGGATGGTATGGAAACCGGCACCCAATGGATCAGAACTCGGATCAATCAGTGTCATGACACGTTGCCTTTGGTAGTCATACATCATCGTCCAGGCAATCGGAATGCAAACCAGAACTCCACAAACCATACTTGCCAGAATCTTCCAGCTAAGACCTGCAAAGAAAATCACGGCAAAGCCGGCACAGAAAACCAAAATTGACGTGCCAAGATCGGGTTGTTTTAATATCAATGCAACCGGTAGCACCAGGAAAATGCCCGCAAAAATGTAATCCCACCAGCGTAGCGATTCATCTCTAATTTGGAAATACCAGGCGACAAACAAAGGTACGGCCAATTTCATGATCTCTGAAGGCTGAATTCTTCCTACCCCGATATCCAACCACCTTGTTGCACCTTTGATGGTTACTCCAAATAGCAAGGTAGCTAATAAAAGAACCAGACCAATCGCATACACCGGCACTGAAAAGTTCCTAACCCACTTGGTCGGAATAAATGACATGATTAGCATTGCGCCGGCTGCCACCGCAATATTTCTCATCTGTCCTTCGATACGCCAAGGAAAACTGTAACCTGCAGAATACAAAGCAACAAAACCAACGGCCGTTAAAAGAGAGACGATCATTAGCAACGGCCAATCGACTAGTCTGATAAAACCGACCAGGTTTTCAAAGAGTTTTTTGTACCAGGGGTCCGGTTGAGAGTAGAAGTTTATATCTGCAATCACGGTTGGGCTCCTTGTTTCGTCGTTTTCTTATCAGAAGCTGTCCTGACTATTGAACTTTTAACCGGTTGTTTTTGCTTCTCATCATTATCTTTCTTTTTATCCTCGGGTGCTTTTAGTTGTATATCCTGTGATTTTTTTGCTGCTTCCTCTTTAGCCCGCTGAACCAGGTAATAATCGAGAATTTCCCTGGCAGCCGGGGCCGCGGCCTGTGCTCCGAAGCCCCCGTTTTCAACAAGTATTGCCAACGCTATAACAGGCTTTTCATAAGGTGCGAAGGCAATGAATAACGAATGATCCCGATGTCTTTCCTTGATCTTATCCTTGTCGTACTTCTCCCCCTGTTTGATACCGAGAACCTGGGCTGTTCCGGTTTTACCTGCAACCTTGTACGGTGCCCCTTGGAAGATTTTGCGACCGGTCCCTTGAGTGGTCACTTCATTCATCGCCTTTTTAACGAGGTTTAAGTATTCTTTTCGTATAGGAACTTTACCAATCGGATCTCTGGCAACATAATGTTCCTCACCTGTTGTCGGATCGACAATTTTTTTAACTAGATGAGGCTTCATAATGATTCCGTCGTTAGCTAATGTAGCTACCGCATGTGCTAACTGCAACATGGTAAATGCGTTATAACCCTGTCCGATACCTACAGAAATAGTATCTCCGGTCAGCCACTTCCGTTTAAACCGTTTAAGTTTCCATTCTTTTGAAGGGAGGATGCCTCTTACTTCTCCTTTCAAATCAATACCGGTAATCTGTCCAAATCCGAAGGGGGCCAAAGAATCATGAATACGATCGATACCCATGTCCTGTGCTAATGAGTAGTAATACACGTCGCTGGACACAACAATCGAACGTTTCATATCAACAGGTCCATATCCTCTACCATGAGTTGAATCTCTGAAGATATGATTGCCGAGCTTAAATGTTCCCCTATCCTGAATCACCGTCTTAGGATCACGGACTCCTAATTCAGCTGCGGAAGCAGCTAAAAAAGGTTTAATAGTAGACCCGATCGGATAGGCCCCGCGGAGAGCCCGGTTAAGCAGCGGTTTATCAGGATCCTGATTAAGTCCGTCCCAGGTTTCCTGATCGATACCGTCAACAAAAAGGTTTGGGTCAAAGCTCGGGTTTGAAACGAATCCTAAAATATCGCCGGTTGCAGGTTCAATTGCAACAATCGCACCTCTTCTTCCATTAAGAACTTTCGTGATTTCTCTTTGAAGCCCCATATCCAGTGAAAGGACAAGATTGGAACCGGTGGTTGAGGGCCGATTGGACAAAGAACGGATAGGACGACCGGAAGCCCTAACCTCTAATTCTTCTACTCCGGGTTTCCCGTGCAGGACATCTTCATAGCTCTGCTCCAGGCCCAGTTTTCCAATATATAGAGTGCCTGTGTAATCAGCTTCTTTGCCGCTTTTCTCCAACGCCGTCTGATCTCGCTGTGAGATACGGCCAATATAACCTACAACATGGGCCGCATCTTTTCCCTGGGGATAATAGCGGTGCATCCGGGACCTTACCTCTACACCGGGATAACGCCAGGATTGTGCGACAAAACGGGCAACCTCTTCGTCAGTCAAATTACTTTTTAGAGGAACCGGACTTAATCTTGGAAGCTCATCTTTTAACCGTAAAAATTTTCTGCGTTCATATTTCGAAATCTCAATGATTTTAGAAAGATCTTCAATGGTCTTATTTAAGCCATGAACCTTGCCCGGAGTTATCTCAAGTGTGTAAATCGGTTCATTGGCAGCCAGCATTTCTCCGTGCTTGTCCATAATGATCCCACGCCTTGGAGCGTGGAAAGCCTCAGTCTTCCGGTTTGCTTCGGCCTTAACTATAAAATTGTCGTATTCAATAACCTGAAGATAAAAAAAACGGAACGCTAGAATCGAAAAAAGGAAAACTGTAACAAAGCCAAAAAACCAGCTTCTTCCCCGGAAGGTTTTTATCTGCTGGATTTCTTCCTTTGTCAACCGTTTAACCATCGGCATACTAACACCTTAGGACTTCTGGGTTATAAAACGGCGACAAAGGACAAAACACCAGGCAGGCCAAAGAACCACACTTACCAGTGCCTTAATGAACCAGTCCGGTTGAATTTGGAAAGAGCCGAAACAAAAACTTTCGATAAGCAAAAGGATCGCCGGGACAAGCAAGACCGGAAGAATATTAATGGCCTGACCGACCCGGGAGAGCCATTGCAGTCTCTGGCTCATTGCTTCAGCGCAAAAAACCATAACACACAGAGCCAGTGAATTTTGTCCGAACACGGCAGACGAGTCTGTATCGACGAGCAACCCTATAAGAAATACAAGCCAGTAGAAGACTTTTTCGGGTTGATAGATTCCCCAGAAAATCAATGTCATTCCAAGAAAATTTGGGAAAAACGGCCACTCCGCGATCGGCAGAAGATCGATCATCCAGCTTAAAAAAATGGAGCCGTAAACCCACAGATTCCCGGCAAAAAGCGGATCATAAAAGGTCTTATCGATCCGTTTTTTTGCTTCATAGCCTTTAGAGAACTCACTCACGTGGGGCCCTCCTTCTGGTTTGACCGTCAGGATTCTGTTCTTCAGTATCCATAGACGGCATCGGCACGTTCGGATCGACCATTAAGACCAGAACATTATCCTGCTTCCCTATTTCTTTAGGAGCCTCCAAAGTGACTTCGACATAAGCTCCGGTAGCATCCGGAACTGCAGATGTAACCACCCCAACAGGAATTCCTTTGGGATAAATTCCATCCAATCCTGAAGTTATAACCTTTTCTCCGACTTTAATTTCATCGGTGTAGGGAAGATCCCGGCTAACCAGTTTCTTATCCTCTCCTGTTCCCCGGACAATACCTCTGACGCCGGACTTCTCAAAGAGGACCGGGACTTCCTGATTTTTATCCTGAATTAACTGAACCTGGCTGGCATTTGGCCCGACATGCATGAGCTGACCGGCCAGTCCCAGATCTGAAACCACCGGCATACCTACCTGCAGTCCGTCACGGGCACCGCCGTCGATTTGGAACCGTTGAGTAAAACCGTCAGAAAGAACACGGCGGACCTTAAACATTTCGGAACGGACCGGCAGTGTCTTTTTTTGGACGAGCATCTGCCGGAGCATCCGATTTTCTTCATCTAGGGTGTTCAGTCTGGAAATCAGTACCTTATTTCGCGCAACTTCTTCTCTCAGCTCATTATTTTCTGAAGATAGTTCCGACTTGGTTTTAAGCCGGTCAGTTGCGGTTTCAGCCAAGCGTACAGGAGCATTCAACGTGTCGTAAACGACATTTGAAACAACAGATAGTCCGCTTCGAACCGGCTCCATCACTCTCATCTGATGATCAACGACCATCAGAAGAACAGAAATAACTGCAAAGAAACTAAAACTAGTTACCGAGGAAGGTTTAGGTCCGAAGAACTTTTTTTCTTTGTTAGGACCGGCCATCTGGCTTTATAGAAGGTTAACCGAAACAGAAGATTGAATCCTCAATCTTACCAATGCCTTCAAGAGCCAATCCGCACCCTCTAACAACGCAACTTAGAGGATCATCGGCAATCACAACCGGCAAACCGGTTTCTTCCATCAACAAGCGATCCAGATCTTTTAACAAAGCACCGCCACCGGTAAGCATGAGTCCCCTTACAGCAATATCCGCACCCAACTCCGGAGGTGTCTGTTCCAAAGCTTTATTAACGGCGCCGACAACCTGATTCAGTGGTTCATTCAATGCTTCGAGGACCTCATTGCTGGAAATTGTGAATGCACGTGGAACACCTTCAGCGATGTTACGCCCTTTGACCTCAATTTCACGGACTTCACTGGAAACAAAGGCAGAACCGATCTCCTTCTTAATTAATTCAGCTGTCGGCTCACCGATGAGCATTCCATAGTTTCTGCGGATGTAATCAATAATGGATTGATCGAACTTGTCTCCTCCGACACGGACGCTGCTGGCGTACACAATACCGCCCAACGAAATAACGCCGACTTCAGTAGTACCACCGCCGATATCAATGACCATTGATCCGGCAGCTTCTGAGACAGGTAAACCTGCACCGAGGGCTGCAGCCATAGGCTCTTCAATCAAGAAGACTTCTTTAGCACCGGCTGCTTCTGCACTTTCTTTAATAGCTCTTCTTTCGACCTGTGTTGAGCCGAAAGGAACACAAATCACGATTCTGGGGCGCGGTGTAAAAATACTGGGAGTGTGGACTTTTTTGATAAAGCTCTTGAGCATCTGCTCAGTTACTGTGAAATTAGCGATCACACCATCTTTCATCGGGCGGATCGCTTCGATATTGCCCGGGACACGTCCTAACATGCTTTTGGCTTCTCTGCCTACCGCACGAACATCGAGTTTGTTTGAATTACCTTTATCGGTACGCACTGCCACTACGCTCGGTTCATTCAGAACCATGCCCTTACCACGGCAATAAATCAAGGTGTTAGCTGTTCCTAAATCGATTGCGAGATCGTTAGAGAAATAGTTTCTCAAGCTGCCAAACATTAAAACTCTCCATACCACAATCCGTGGCACACTGCGCAAAAAATAACAAATTAATCCAAAATGATAGACTAAAATTCGTTATTCTTGCTTGAATAAAAATGCGTTCTTTTACGTGCTGATACAACAAGAACGCAAAGAATTAAGATTTTGTAATTAGATTAGGTGTAAACATGTCTCTAACTTTAAGCGATGTCCGCAGAATCGCTGATCTGGCCAGAATCGATCTCTCGGATGAAAAAGCACCCGAGCTGATGAGCCAGCTAAATGACATTCTAGGAATGGTAGAACAAATCCAATCAGTCAATACTGACGGAATTGAACCGATGCCGCATCCTTTCGGCGGCTCTCAAAGACTTCGTCCTGATGACGTTACCGAGCATAACCACCGCGCCGAAAACATGAAAAATGCGCCCGACGAAATGGATGGCCTGTTCCTCGTACCTAAAGTAATTGAATAAAGGATTGGTAATGACAGATTTAACACAAGCGACAGTCAAGGAACTGAGCCAGCTTTTACAGAGCAAAGAAGTCTCTGCGGTTGAAGTTGCACAAGCTTACTTGAACAAGATGGAGGCTAAAAAAGAGTTAAATGCCTATTTGGATGTACGCCCCGAGGTTACGCTTGAACAGGCCAAGGAAGCAGATAAAAAAATTGCAGAAGGAAAAGCTTCTCCTTTAGCCGGGGTTCCAATTGCACACAAAGACATCTTTGTAACAAAAGAATGGGCCAGTACTGCTGCCAGCAAAATGCTTGAGGGCTATATGAGCCCGTTTGATGCCACTGTTGTAGAAAAGCTCAAAGAAATCAATATGGTTACTCTAGGCAAGACGAATTGCGATGAATTTGCAATGGGTTCAACGACCGCCAACAGTGCTTATGGCAAAACATACAATCCCTGGGACAAAGAAGCTGTTCCGGGCGGCTCTTCCGGGGGAGCCTCTTCAGTTGTCGCTGCCCGTATTGCTCCGGTTGCTACCGGTACGGACACCGGCGGCTCTATTCGTCAACCGTCTGCTTTCTGTGGTGTAACAGGTATCAAACCCACCTATGGTCGTCCAAGCCGTTGGGGCATGATTGCGTTTGCTTCTAGTCTGGATACCGCCGGCATTATTGCTCAGGACGCTGAAGACTGTGCATTAGTTCTCTCTCAGATTATCGGTTTTGACAAGCGTGACTCCACAAGCATTGAATTACCACCGGAAGATTTAACCGTCTCTTTAAATGATGGTGTCAAGGGACTCCGCATCGGTGTTCCCCGTAAATGGATGGAAAAAGTTGCTCCCGGCCTCAAACAGTCCCTGGAAGCTGCCCTTAAACAGTACGAAAGCCTTGGAGCAACGATTGTGGACATTGACCTGCCAAAAGCTGAACTTGGTGTCCCTGTTTACTACATTATTGCTCCGGCCGAGGCCAGTTCTAACCTAAGCCGCTTTGATGGTGTCCGCTATGGTCACCGCGCCGAGGACTATCACGACCTTTTGGACATGATTAAGAGAAGCCGTGATGAAGGCTTTGGTCCTGAACCGAAACGCAGAATCTTAATCGGAACCTATGTTTTATCACATGGTTACTACGATGCATACTACATCAAAGCCCAGCAGGTCCGCCGCTTAATCGCTCAGGAATTTGACGCTACATTCAAGAATCTTTGTGACGTTATTTTCTGCCCGGTTTCAACAGATGCAGCATTCTCTTTTAATGACAAGAGTGATCCACTTTCTCTGTATTTGAGCGATTTATTTACCATTCCCGGTTCACTGGCAGGTCTGCCTTCAATGAGCGTTCCCTGCGGTATCAGCAGTAACGGCCGTCCTTACGGATTTCAGCTGATTGCAGCAAAATGCAAAGAAGCTCAACTCCTCGGAGTTGCCCACGCTTACCAGCAAACTACCGATTGGCACAAGAAAGTCCCGGCAGGCTACTAACAAAGGAAAGAACAAATGGAATGGGAAGTTGTTATCGGACTTGAAACACATGTCCAATTATCTACAAAAAGCAAAATATTCTCCGGTGCTTCTGCCGCTTTCGGCGCAGAACCCAATACTCATGCCTGCCCGGTTGATTTAGCACTGCCCGGTTGCCTGCCTGTACTCAATGAAGGTGCCGTAGAAAGAGCAATTAAATTTGGGTTGGCTATCGGTGCTAAGGTCGCCAATAGAAGCGTTTTTGCCCGTAAAAACTATTTTTATCCTGACTTGCCGAAGGGCTATCAGATTAGCCAGTTCGAACATCCGGTAGTTATCGGCGGAAGTCTGACATTCCCGGTTGAAAATAAAGACGGTACAACATATATGAAGACCGTCAATCTCACCCGTGCTCACTTGGAAGAAGATGCGGGTAAGAGCGTCCATGGTATTGTTCATGGAAAGACCGGTATCGACCTTAACCGTGCCGGTACACCGTTACTTGAGATTGTGACAGAACCTGAAATCAGAAGCGCTGCAGAAGCGGTTGCTTACGCCAAAGCCTTGCATGACCTAGTTGTCTGGATTGGAATCAGTGACGGCGATCTGCAAAAGGGTAATTTCCGTTGTGACGCTAACGTTTCTGTTCGTCCTAAAGGACAAAAAGAATTCGGCACCCGCACTGAAACCAAGAATCTAAACAGTTTCCGCTTCCTCCAGGCAGCTATCGAATACGAGGTCAGAAGACAAATTGACGTTATCTCTGAAGGCGGTAAAGTTGTCCAGGCCACCCGGCTCTATGATCCTGACAGAGATGAAACCAGAGAAATGAGATCCAAGGAAGACTCAATGGATTACCGTTATTTCCCGGATCCTGATCTTCTTCCTCTCATTATTTCTGATGAATGGATTGAAGAAACCCGCAAGAGCATGCCGGAGCTCCCATCTGCCATGAAGCAGCGCTTGATTGCTGAGATGGGAATTTCTGAAGCTGATGCTCATCAGCTGACCTCTTCCAGAGAGCTGGCCGTTTATTTTGAACAGACTGCCAATGCTGTCCAAGACAAAAAAGCTGCTGTTAACTGGATCCGCGGAGAAGTTCTTTCTCAACTGAATGCCACGGAAACTGACATTAAAGATTGCCCTGTTTCTGCAGAACAACTGGCTGCGATCATCAACAAGATGAGCGACGGTACGATTAACCAGAAAGGCGCCAGAACTATTTTTACCGCAATCTGGGAAAAGAAGGGCGACAATGTTGAGTCATTGATTGAAACACTCGGCCTCAAGCAAATATCAGATGCCGGCGCTATTGAAGCTATTGTTGATTCTGTATTAGCAGCCAACGAAAAGATGGTTCAAGAATACCGTTCAGGAAAAGAAAAGGCCTTTAACGCTTTAGTCGGTCAAACCATGAGAGCAACTAAAGGCAAAGCCAATCCTGCACAGGTCAATGAAATTTTGAAGAGAAAACTTCAGGCATAATTTCTGAGACCTTAGCTTTTCAAGCCCGCTAGATTGATTCTAAGCGGGCTTTTTATTTTTTTAGTCTATCCCGCTTAACCCCCTAGAGCCTTAGAAGGAAGCACAGAAATATTAATTACGGGAGGACCAAATTCTGAAAATAAAGACCAAGTTAATTAAAGAATTACGACACCAATCCTAATGAGAAAATTTCTTCAGGAGTAGCCAGAGGTAAGTTTTGGAGAATTAGGAACCATTTGTCGGCTGTCCGGTCATCATGCAATCCCGATGCGCAATCCATGAATTTCCTATATATCATTTCTTGAGAAAGAGGTTTTTCGGGATTCCCTTCGGCGAGATCGTTAGACAGCAAAACCTGTTCACCGTTTTTAAGCCTTACTCTCAGACGCACAGGAGCAGTGCCAATAAAACCTAATTTCGCCAATTCAGGCGAAACTACCATCTTGATTTTTTTCATGAAAGTTTGGATTTCCGGACTTTGTACATCATCCGAATTAAAGGCTGATAACGATAATGGTCCTTTCAGGAGCCGATAAGCCAAAGCAAATTCCATTGAAAACTTAGCCTGGACAGCATCTTGTGGCAAGTGACACGTGAGCTCTTTGGGGCCTAACAAGCTTACTCCGGCCTCAATACTTTCGATATCATCAGCCTTTATATGTCTTTTATTCAAGAAATTATCCCAAATATCATTTGCCGGATGAGAACCTGAACAACAAGGATACTTCTTGATTACCAGTCCTCTTTTCTCGAGATCCCACTCTTTGCCTAAACTGATCTCTCCTTTGGGCGAGCATCCGGCAAAGCATTGCGCAAAACCATCAGGTCCTTCAATAGCAAAAGGTGAGGCCGTAATGCCGCTTGAGGACATTTGGGCAGAATCGATTCCTATCCTGTTGGCCAGACCTGCATGAAGTGCTTTAGTTTGAGTGCCAAAATTAGCTCTAATCCCTCCTGAGCGGCTAGCAACTATTGCAAGAGCATTAACGATCTGTTCTTCCTTGAGGTTATATAGCCGCGCGGCAGGGACTACAGAGCCAAATACTCCATAAGCTATTGTGGTATGCCAGCCACGTTCAGATACTTCGGGCATTGTAAGAGCAGCAATTTGATGCATCGCTTCAATGGCCAAGATGTATGCCAATAAAGTTTCTTTTCCGTCCCATTTTCCTGCCTGAGCGCAGGCAAAAACTGCAGGTGCTGTACTCACACTTGGGTGACCAATCGTCGTCCAGGAAACATCATCAAAATCCATACAATGAGAACTAACGCCATTGTACAAAGCAGCATTTTTTAAGTCTGATCTAATTTTTGTACCAAAAAAAGAGCATGGTCCTTTAACGACAGTGTTTTCTTTTAAGTAGGAAAGAATATTTTTGCTAACAGGTGAAGCTACTCCGGCAATAGCACAAGCACAATAATCCGTTAAACCCATAATGCCCGAAGCGATAACGCTCTCCGGAAGGTCTTCATATTTTGTTGAAGAAATGAACGTAGCGATCTGTTCCAGGATGGTTCCCATGGCTCTCTCCTTTTAATCTAGCCAATAGTCTCAAGACTGTCCGGAGTCTCCGCAAACATTTTTAGACATTCTTAATATTAAGTTTTGTTTTTCTTAATTGTTATTGCGCCGATGATTTAATGCACTTCAACTAATTGGATAAATTCTGCCAAACCCGGAGCAAACATGTTGATATGAGGAAAAAATTTTTCAACCAAGGCCTTCTGAGCAAGTTTAGAGACCAACAAGACCTGCTCTTCACGTGTAACACGATCTCCCACTACCCACATACTACGTTTCAGCGCTTTATTTTCCGGCAATGTTGCCCAATGTAAATTATCAAGAAAGGTTTTTCCTCCCAAAGCGTTTGTTGGCGTCAACAAGCTCCATCCGTCTAACTCGTGAACCAGGCCTGTAATAACGTAACTTGAAGAACATACGATTGGGTCCAGAGGCCGTATATTCAGACTTCTTAGATACCTGTCACAACTTATACGATCATAACTTCCATTGCCATAGGTAATGAAAGGTTTTGTCGAGGCGAGCCGTTGGAGAGACTCCACATCTATGGAAGTCTCTATTTTTTCCTTGGTTACAACTAAAAAATCCTCCCGATAAATCTCGATTCTTATTAATCTATCGTTATCAATGAGCGGCTCAGGACTAATCAAAACATCAATATCATCATGCAAGAACTTCTGAACCAGATGAGCGGTAAGCAGCCCATCCATAGATAAGTCTGAAACTTTAGTCCGCAGAAGCGATAAAAGATATGGCCCTATAGTAGAAGTTGCACTTTCTCCTATTCCTAGCCGCAAAGAGTCAAAAATGTAATCACTGGTACAGATCCTTTTTTTAAGGGACTTTGCTGCTTCCAATAAAAGAGTTCCTTCCCGCACGAGTTTTCTACCTGCACCGGTTAGACGTAACGGCCGAACGTCCCGATAAAAAAGCTCAGCCCCAAGATCACCTTCCAATTGCCGAATCGCCTGTGAAATGGCAGGTGAGGAAATCTTAAGTTGCGATGAGGCACGTTTAATAGACTTATGTTCTGCAACAGATAGAAAAATTTGCAAAGTTCTAAGTTCAAATTCAGAAGTAAACATACAAATTAACTTTTTTGAAATCAGATCTATTGTATTTCTGAAGATACTCCACCAAAAAATTTTCTGTCTTGATAATGATTCCAGAAATTTCCAGAGTGCTTTAACAGCTGGAATCAAAAAATTTTTCATCTCTCAAGGAGTACGACATGATTTATCTTGAAATTATCTTGTTGCTCGGTTGCATTATTTATGCAGCGAAATTAGGAGGAATCGGTGTTGGTATGGCAGGCGGTCTTGGAATGGCGATTGCTGTTTTCGGCCTTGGCCTCAAGCCCGGCGACATCCCGGTGGATGTGATTCTAATTATTTTATCTGTTATCTTTGCCATCAGTTGCATGCAAATGGCCGGCGGTATGGACTATATGGTTAAAATCGCCAGCAAACTTTTACGCAGTCATCCCAAATACATCAATGCACTTGCACCAGCTGTAACCTTCGTTTTAACGATGCTGGGAGGAACCGGCTATACAGCAATGAGTGTTCTAAATGTTATTCAGGAAGTCGCAAAGGAAAATCACGTTCGTCCTTCACAGCCTTTAACGAGTGCAGTTATTTCCAGTCAAATTGCTATTACTGCTTCTCCAATCTCAGCAGCTACTGCAGCTATGTATGTCGTTGTTGAAAAAATGGGAGTTTCATTTGGCCAAGCACTCGCTGTGATAGTTCCTTCTGCCATCTTCGGAGCCATCGTAACTGCAATTATCTCCAGTATGCAGGGAGTTGACCTGGACAAAGATCCTATTTTTCAAAAACGTTTGAGAGAAGGACTCGTCAGAATGAATAAACATTCCGAAAAAGAAGAAGAGACTTCGAGAAAGGCAAAAATTTCAGTCGTTATTTTCCTTCTTTCCGTAGCATTTATTGTTTGCATGCTTCTTTTCAAATCCGCAATTGGACATACATTGGGAAGTCGGGACATTATTATCATTTCGATGCTTATGGCCGGATTAGTAATGTATTGGTTCTGTGGTTTTTCTTTGGACAAAATCAAGAACACTCCTATTTTTGCCGGCGGAATGGAAAGTCTGGTAGTCGTGTTAGGCATCGTATGGATGAGTTCAACTATAATCGGCGCCCACATTCCCGAAATCAAATCTCAGGCGACCGCTCTGCTGACGCAGTACCCGGCTTTACTGGCAGTTGCTTTTTTCTGCGTATCAGCTGTTCTTTTCAGTCAGGGGGCTACTGCAGCTCTATTAGTTCCTGTCGCAGCAAGCCTAGGAGTAGATGCATCAACGATACTTGCCAGTTTTGTGGCTTGCTCGGCCTTGTATATTACTAATATCTACCCGACTACCGCATTTGCGATAGCTTGTGACGACACAGGTTCCTTCATGGATCGCAAATGGAACGGCTCTTTTGTTGTAAACCATCCCTTCTTCATTCCTGGAATATTTGGCTTAGTCGCCGCAATTCCTGTCGGATTCTTATTAGCAAAATTCGTAATCTGATCAAATTTACCTTAATAATCTAATTTCTCAATTTAAGGAGTTAAAAATGCAGGACTACAGAGTTGAAAAAGACTGTCTCGGTGAAATGAAAATCCCCAACGATCGTTACTATGGCATTCAAACAACAAGAATGCTTCAGGTTTCAGGCACCGCCGGTTTACCTGTAATTTTCTTTCCTGATATGCATAGAGCCTTGTTTCAGATAAAGAAAGCTGCTGCACGGGCCAATGCAAAAGTTGGAGCACTATCACCTGAAATTTCAGAAGCCATCGTCCGCGCCTGCGATAAACTTTTAGCCGGCGGCTACGAAAAAGAATTCCCTCTTGATATGTGGCAAGGAGGTGGTTATACCTGCGTAAATATGAATGTCAATGAAGTTATTGGCAATCTTGCTAACGAAATTTTGACAGGTCATAAAGGACAGGATAAGGTCCATCCTAATACCCACGTTAATATGGGCCAATCCACCAACGACACCATTCCTTCTGCCACGCATTTAGCTATTGTGGCTAGACTGGACTCCATCATTAAAGAATTAACTCTTCTAAAGAACAGTCTGGGTAAAAAAGCCAAAGAATTTGAAACTGTCGTTAAAGTTGGAAGGACTTGCTGGCAAGATGCTCTTCCCTTGACTCTGGGACAAGAATTCTCCGGATTTGAGTCTTTAATCGGGCGCCTTATTCAAAAAGCCAAAAACGTCAGAAGTGGTTGTCTAGAAATTGTAATGGGAGGCAGTGCTGTTGGCACCGGCTTAAGTTCAGCTCCGGGCTATTCAACAGAAATTTATAAGTTCCTCACAGAACAGTATGGAGAACCGGTTAAACCAATGGAAAATCTTTTTGACGGATTCCAGAATCCGGATCAGATTATCTCGGTTTCCGGAGTAATCAAAGAAATTGCAACATCGCTTTCTAAAATCTGCAAAGACCTAAGACTCATGGGTAGCGGTCCTCGCTCAGGCTGGATGGAAATCCAACTTCCTGCTTTAAGTCCCGGAAGCTCTATTATGCCCGGCAAGATCAACCCAACCGTTCCGGAAATGGTAATCCAAATAGGTCACCAGGTAATTGGAAATGACGTAGCCATTTCAGTTGCTTATGATGAGGGAGAACTTGATCTTAACGTGTGGGACAGCACCTTCTATAAGTGTCTATTTGAAAATCTCCAGCTTGTAGAAAAAGAGATTCCGATCCTCCGCAAACATTGCATTGACGGAATAACTGCAAATCTTGCCCGTTGCAAACAGGAAGCATCATCATCAATTGCGTTATCAACTGTTATTGCAACACTTCTGGGTTACCCTGAGGGAGTAAAAGTTGCACATTACTGTGAAAGCCACAATGTATCCGTTAAACAAGCCGTTCTGGATTTAGGGCTTTTAAATGAGGAAGAAGCTGAACTGCTTTTGGATCCGCTTTTGATGACAAATCCGGAGCTCTTTGCAAAAACAATAGCCGAATTTAAAGAAGTCAAAGGCTGGAAAGCCTAGACATTTCGTCATTTCAAGTAGACAGGTCGGCAGACCTGTCTTTATTTTTGTGCGCCCAGCAGGGCACTTCTTCTTTAGGATGAAAGTCTCGAACCTGCCTCGAGTCCAGGGGACTCAGTCATGTCAGGTATGCCGACGACTGCAACATCTATATTAAATCTGAGAAAGCGGCTCAACGAGTATTAGAGAGTATCACTCGATACGTGGAAGAAGAACTCAAGTTTCGGGTCAATCGTGACAAGAGTGGCACCTTTGGCCCGAAAGATTCGACATTTCTCGGCTACACCTTCTCCAAAGCGGACAGTAAACAGATTGTCGTGGCGGAGAAGTCAGTGAAGAGGCTTTGGACGAAACTTCATCAGATCTTTAGCTCAGCACGGGAACTTCTTTGAAAAAGACGATAGAAAGATTGACTCCAGTCCTAAGAGGATGGAGAAACTACTATCGACCGGACACCAGGAAGCAATTTTGGAGTGGGATTTATAAACGAATCTGACATCATCTTCAAAAACTTATATGGATCGCATGGAAGAAACCAAAGACCAGGGAGAGGAACCTTATTAAATTAGGGCTTGATCCTGAGACAGCCTGGAGAAGTTCGGTAAATGATAGAGGTGCGTGGTGGAACTCGGGTCAGGCTCATATGAGCCTGACCATCTAGAACGCCCGTTTCCCCAGATTAGAGTTATATTCTCTCCGCTTTATGGCGACTTGTTAATGAAGCTCCCGCTTCGGAACCGTATGGTGGGTGCTGTGAGAGGGGGACGAGGCAACCCTACCACTCGATCATCAGACTGATCCTTAAAACGTCATCCTGTAGGAAGGTAATAAAAAAGGAGAAATCAAGTTTTTTTCAGTCAGGCATATTCTGTTGTTCAACGTACGGTTTGACAACCAATAGCTGAGCTAATTTTTCACAATAGACTGTTTCTTCTTTGATTATTCCTTAAGGATCACACCTTTTTTAGAAAATATCTTCATAGTGAAGGTTTTACTCAGATTAAATATGTGACAATTTCTTATTATTAACTAAGAGAGATACAACCGATGGCTGGAAACAGTTCCTGGAGTTCAAGACTTGGCTTCATCCTTGCCAGTGCAGGAGCCGCCGTAGGCTTAGGCGCTATTTGGAAATTTCCATACCTTGCTGGAAACAATGGTGGCGCAGCATTTCTTTGCGCATATTTACTTTTTACCTTCACAGTAGGCGTTGCTATGCTAGTCAGCGAATATGCGGTTGGAAGGGCTGGCAGAGCCGGTGCGATTGGCTCTTTACAGCGCGTGGCCGGAAACGCCTGGGGCATTTTCGGCTTTATCGGAGTATTAACAGCATTTCTCATTCTTTGTTTTTATTCAACTGTTGGAGGCTGGTGCATTAAATACATGGTTGATTCTTTTACAGGAGCCGCTATCGTCTCAGACCCCAGCGAACTTAACCAACGTTTTAATGCCTTTGTTAGCGACGGAGCTAGTGCATACTTTTATCAACTTATTTTTCTATTTCTAAACGGTTTAATTGTTGTTAAAGGCGTAGAAAAAGGAATTGAACGCCTTGCCAAAGTTCTAATGCCGATCCTCTTTATTTTGATGCTTATTCTCATCGTAAGAGGGTTGACTCTTCCGGGAAGCATCAAAGGGCTAACGTATCTATTTGTACCCAAGTGGGAAGACTTTACTTCCCAGGCTATTTTTAATGCGATGGGCTTTACTTTCTTCTCGTTGTCTTTAGGTGCAGCAGTCATGGTAACCTACGCAAGCTACCTCTCTGAAAAAGTTAATCTTTTGACCTCAACTGCGTGGGTAGCTTTTTTAGCGATCATGGCGTCCGTTCTGGGCGGCTTGATGGTGATGCCCTCAGTCTTTGCCTTCAATCTAGATCCTACTGCCGGCCCGGGCCTCACTTTTGTCACGATGCCCGCGATATTCTCGCATATGCCACTAGGGGTTTTCTTCGCTATTTTGTTTTACATGTGTCTAGTCGTGGCGGCTGTCACAAGTTCAATGTCCATGCTGGAAGCTGTAGTGGCGGCCATTTTAAGCCGAACAAGATTAAGTCGCACTCCGGTGGTGTGGATTACTTTAATCTTTGCCGCACTCATTGGTCTGTTTTGTACCTTGAGCTTTGGTCCGATGGCAGACTTCAAACTTTTTGGAAAAAATGTCTTTGACCTACTTGATTTTGCAACAAGTAATATCGGTATGCCGATATCCGAAATCGGTTTCAGTATTGTAGCGGCGTGGATCGCTTGGAATGTGACAACCAAACAACTTACCGGTGCAACTCAGGGAAAGAGATATTTGCTTTGGATTGTTCGTTTCGTCATTGGCATTTTATCGCCAATTCTCATTATTACAGTTGTTATTACCGGTCTACTTTAAAAAAGCTCCCTGTCGGAAAAGTATACCGACATGCTGTCAAGCTTTCACCTATCCATAGATAGTCCGAAGAGAGTTGAGAGCTGTTTTTTTGATTCATTAGCCTTATTGTATGGTACGCTAGGGAGTTGAACAAAGATAGTGGTTTTAGATTTGTCACATCCAGATGTAGTCAATCGAGGCGCCTTGTAGCAATCTTTGGAGTTGAGACAATTAGAAGATTGAACTGACTCAGCTGTTTTGAACTACTAAAAAATCATAAGGTGAGATAATTAAATCATAGTCTCCGGTGTTAACCTCATCCTCTTTCAATAAATCAACACCGAAAACCTTTTTTGCTTCCTCAACGGAAACGACTGGATCGCAAACATCGACCTTTATCCCGTTTCCTTCCAATATTTTCTTTAATTTAGGGATCTTTGTATTCCGAAGATCGGCTACTCCATACTTAAAAGCAAGCCCACGAATTAGAACCCTTTTACCGGTGAGCGGTAACTTAAGAGACTGCACCACCTTTTGACCTAAAGTATTAACAATCTTTTCGTTTGTGATACGCGCTTGTTTTATCAAAGGAAGATCTATGCCGTTCTGCTCGGCCTTTTCTATTAGGTAGTAAGGGTCAACCGGTATGCAGTGACCACCCACTAACCCCGGATGAAAGTTAATAAAATTCCATTTAGTCGAAGCAACTCGAAGTACCTCTTCCATTGGAATATTCATTTTTGAAAAGCAAGACCAGCTTTCATTCATTAATGCTATATTGACGTCCCTTTGAATATTTTCGAGTAGTTTCGCCGCTTCAGCAACCTCTATAGACGGTGCACAACAGACTTCACGGACAATCAACCTATAGAGATTCGCAATTTTTTTAAGGCTATCCTCATTGATTCCCGAAACCACCTTAACAATATTAGCCAAGGTATGCTGTTTGTCTCCGGGATTTATTCTTTCCGGAGAGAACCCGAGAAAAAAATCTTGTCCGACTTTTAAGCCCGACACTTCTTCTATTAATGGTAGACAGATTTCTCTAATACAACCCGGATAGACGGTCGACTCATACACAATACAGGCACCTTCTTTGATTATTTCCGCTACTTGTCTGGTCGCTAAAACAAGACTTGTCAGATCCGGTTTACTGCTAACGTCTACAGGCGTTGGCACTGTAATGATAAATACGTTTCTGTCAGCAAGGGCATCAAGACTTGACTCAAAACGTCCACTCAGAGCTTCGATCTCTTCACAAGACAATTCCCCGTTGCGATCCGTACCAGACCTTAGTTCATTAACTCTAGTCTCGTCTATGTCAAACGCAACAACATCCTCTCCAACTTTTGAAAATGCGACAAACAAAGGAAGACCAACATATCCGCACCCTACAATACCAATTTTGCAAGAACTGATGTCTTCAAAGTCAAACCTAATCTTCATATTCTTCAACTGTGTCGTCTATCAACAAATATTTCATACGGCCAACAGAGCTTCTCGCCTGTCCTTTCTTATCGAATAAAAGTTTATTTCCAGCTCTGTCAACCCATCCCATATGCCGCGCAGGATTTCCTGCAACCAACTCAAAATCTTTGATAGATCTTGTCACCACGGCTCCCGCACCTATAAGTGCATAACGACCTATTTCGTGACCACATACAATCACAGCGTTCGCCCCTATGGAGGCTCCCGTCTTCACGAGGGTCTTCTTGAATTCAGCTTTTCGGTTAATCTCTGATCGAGGATTAAGAATATTGGTAAAAACACAAGAAGGTCCTAAAAAAACTTTACTTTCGATTTGTACCCCTGTGAAAAGAGAAACATTATTTTGAATTTTTACCTTGTCGCCTATTTGGACCCCTGGAGCTACATAAACGTTCTGCCCTAATGAACAATCATTACCGATCTTTGAACCTGCTGATATATGACAAAAATGCCAGATCACAGTTCCCTCTCCAATGACTGCTCCACGATCAACTACCGAGGATGGATGAATTTTTATGCAATTCATTTTTTACCAAAAAAACGTTTGAGTGTGAGAATAACTTTTTCCTGTTCAATGTCTGTCATAGAAGGAAAACATGGCAGTGATAATACAGTCTTGGCTAGCCGCTCTGAAATAGACAGCGGTGAACCTACTCTAATGTAGGGCGAATAAGCCTGCTGGAGGTGAATCGGTAAAGGGTAATATACCTGCGAAAAGATGCCCTCGGAGAGGAGATAACATTTGAGTTTGTCGCGTTGTTGATGCGGTACCCGGATAGTAAATAAGTTAGGAACTGCCAACCCATGATTATTCTCAGGCAGCTCAATTTCTGCGATATCGTGCAATTCCAAACAGTAACGTTCTGAGATCCTCTTTCTTTTTTCGAACGACTTCTCAATGGTTAGCATGTTTTGTAATAAAACAGCCGCTTGTAAGGTGTCAAGACGAGAATTAAATCCCAATTCGGCATGATAATACTTTTGATTTTGGCCATGACTGACTATGCGGCGAAGCTTTTTAACTAAGTTTTCGTCCTTTTTATTAATAAAGATTGCCCCCCCGTCACCCCAACAGCCTAAATTCTTAGAGGGAAAAAATGATGTACAGCCAAGTTCTCCGAAGGTACCCAACTTTTTTCTTCTCAGCCCATCATCATATTCACTACCGAATGCCTGAGCCGCATCTTCTATCACCGTCAGCTGATGAGTTCGCGCAAAATACGCAATCTCTTGTATTGGCGCGGATGTCCCAAATAAATGAATTGGAAGAACCGCTTTTGTTTTCGGCGATAACGCTTCAGTCAAATAAGCAGGATCCATATTGCATGTTGTCCACTCGACATCAATCAGGACTGGTTTAATTTTTAAGAGGCACATCATTTCAACTGCGGCCGGATAACCAAATGCCGGAGTAATAACCTCCTCTCCTTCATTTATGCCTGTTGCCATCAAGGACGCTAAAAGAGCATCTGTCCCGTTGGCAGTTGTGATAACAGCAAAAGTTTCAAGGTAATCAGCAAGTTTGCCTTCAAGCTCTATAACTTTCTTTCCCCGAATGAAATCTCCCTCGGAAATAATCTTGTTAAAAGCTTCTTCAAAATTGCTTGCAATCTGAGTACCAACCGTCTCAGGGCGAAATATGGGAATATTCATTTTTCTGTCTTTTGAGAAAGAGGGCGCCCTATCCTTATTGATTCACACAGCATGACCGCCGCTTTTGCCTCCTTGAGACCAAAACCCCTGCCACAAAGTATTTCTTCATAACTTTTAGTATGCAAATCTGTAAAACCGTTAGTGAAATCTATGGGGATGCCATTTATAGTCATCTGCCTACAAGAAGTATGAGAAGACCCTCCTGCTTTTGAGGGCAGGTCCTCTTTGTTAATACTTAGAAGAAAATCAATTTCAGCCCGAGGAGTCACCATTGACCCTTCTAATCTTTCAGAGGTTTGTTCATTTATCGAATAAGAAGTTGGAAAGCCAAAAAGCTCTATGAGCATATCAAAAAGATGGATCCCAATATTGGTCACAATTCCGCCACTTTTATCGACATCATACTTCCAGCTCTTCTTATACCATGGGCCTCTGGAAGTCACATACTTCAATCTAACTTTTAGTTTTTCCTTTAGCGGAGTCTTGCTAAACTCTTCCTCTATCTCCTTTTTGAGATTCTGTATTTGAGGGTGAAGACGTAACTGAAGAATACAATAGACCCGACGGCCGTATTTTTGTTCCAATTCTTCAACAGCTTTAAGATCCTCAATTGTCAACGCAAGAGGTTTTTCACAAATAACGTCCATTCCATGGATTAGTCCGAACGATATATGGCGTATGTGAAAATGATTAGGAGTACAAATAGTCAGAAAACGGGGTAAGCGCTGATTATTTAAGGATTCCTTCCGAAGATTCTCGCTAAGCTCTTCTACTGACAATACAAAATTACAGTTTGGGAAAAACCGATCGAGCACTCCTACACTATCAGAAATATCGCAAGCATAGGTAAGCTCGTTACCAGTTGCCTGTATTGCAGCCATATGTCTTGGAGCGATATAGCCAGCAGCACCAATCAATACAAACTCATTTTTGGGCATTGTTGTCACTTAACAAAAGGTTAGTCCTATAAAGTTAAAACGAAATGTTCTCACCTGTTAAATCCAAAGAAGATGCACCACTTTTTTATCTAGATTTCGCGCACTTGATTAAAGCCTTTTTCGGCTTTTCTTCTAGTGAAGTTTGAGCAAGAAATAGTTTGATAACGTCGCTCTTGAGTTTGATAATGTAACATGAATTCGGGTGATTTTTCAGGATGAAATAAAGACAATCAGGCTAACGCACTAGAATCTTTTTCTTAATCTTTATAAATTTCAATAAATTCTTTAAAAAACAACAAAATATTTGCCAAATTTGCTTAGCTTCTTTATTAATACTTATTGGTATAATCAACTATTAAAATTAATGTCATTCTATGACAAAAGAAGATATCGACCTCGAGTCCAAGGCAGTTTGGCAAAAAAAATCGTCAGAAAATTAAAGGTGAAAACAAAGGTTATTACGTCCTTAACAAACGCCCCTATTACGACCCTAAAACTCAAAACCTTAAATACATATAGTAAACGACAAAATTAATTGTGAATGATTTATAATACTCTTATGCAGGAGAGTGTTATGCTCAAACGGGTCCATATATCTGATGTTAACTAGCTTCTGAAAGAAGGAAAAAAGTTAATCGATCTAGCTGGTTTTACCTCTTTTGCCCAGATTGCCACTCATTGGAAAACTCATAGGGAAAAATTAGCTGCCTGGTTTAAGGACTTTCCTGACAAAGACATCTCTCATGATACTGTCCGCAGGTTAATAGCCATGGTCGGACCCAAAAGCTCAACTGAACTGCTTGAACGTTTGACAAAGCCGTTAGTTTCAGAAGTTAAACAAAGACTGATATCCTTGGACGGTCAAGCTGTCCGGGCCAGCCGTGATGACAACAATAGAGCTCCATATGTACTGAACGTACGGGACACAACCAATTGTTTGACATTAAGCCAGAAACTAATTGGCGCAAAGGAAAATGAAATTACTCATGCTACAGAGGTGGTCAGGAGTCTCGAAATACACGGAGCGGTAGTCATTGCCGATGCTCTTAATACCTAGAAAAAGGTTGCTTCACAGATTATTAATCAGGGTGCCGAGTACATACTTGCTTTGAAGAACAACCAT
>CANTYJ010000013.1 GCA_947854175.1 uncultured Turicimonas sp.
GAAGAAAGAAACTCACAGGACATCTACTTCATCATCGCTTTTGCTTATGTTAAGAAAGCAGCAGCAATGGCAAACAAAGAATTGGGTGTTGTAGAACCTAAAGTTGCCGATGCCATGATCTGGGCCTGCGACCAGTTAATCAACGACACAGAAAAATACCGCGATCAGTTCATTACTGATTGGCTGCAGGGTGGTGCAGGTACTTCAACAAACATGAATGCCAACGAAGTAATCTCCAACCTGGCTATTCAGCACTTAGGCGGCAAACTCGGTGATTACACAGTAGTAAATCCGAACAACGACGCAAACTTCGGTCAGTCCACAAACGACACATATCCGACAGCTATTCATTTGGCATGCTTGTTCCGTTCCAACAAATTGATCAAAGCAGCTGAAGAACTCAGAGATTCTTTATACGCTAAAGCAAAAGAATTCGACCAGACATTGAAGATGGGTCGTACTCACTTGCAAGATGCTGTTCCGATGACACTTGGTCAGGAATTCCACGGCTGGGGTTTCACAATCAATGATGAAATCGAGAATCTGCGTAATGCCCAGAAACATCTATTAGTTATCAACCTTGGCGCAACAGCTATCGGAACAACTGTTACAGCAGCTCCTGGCTATCCGAAACTTGCCAGCGAAAACCTTGCTAAATTAACAGGCTTCCCGTTCAAGAACTCCGAAGACTTGATTGCAGCAACCAGCGACTGCGGTGCATACCAGACATTGTCCAGCGCTATTAAGGGCTTGGCCGTTAAGATGACTAAGGTTTGCAACGACATTCGTTTGTTGGCTTCCGGCCCACGTTGCGGTTTGAAAGAAATCAATCTTCCTCAGTTACAGCCTGGTTCTTCCATCATGCCGGGTAAAGTAAATCCTGTAGCAGCTGAAGTTGCTAACCAGGCATCTTTCCTTGCTATCGGTCTTGATACAACAGTTATGCTTGCTGCTTCTGCCGGCCAGCTCGAACTCAATGTTATGGAACCGGTTATTACATTTGCTCTGTACACACAGATGAAAGTAATGACAAATGCTTGCGATACATTGCGTACAAAACTGGTTGAAGGCGTAACAGCCAACACAGAACGCTGCAAAGACTATGTAATGAACTCAATCGGTATCGTTACATTGTTGAAGCCGCATTTCGGTTACCAGGTATGTGCTGACATTGCTAAGGAAGGTTATCTCTCCGGCAAGTCATTGCATCAGATCGTTGTAGATGAAAGAAAACTTCTCACTCAGAAAGAATGGGATGAAATCTTCAATACACAGAACTTAATTAATCCTAAGTTCGTTAAATAATTATATTTTCTCCTCACGGGGTCCCCGGAGGAGAAACTTTCGAAGCAAGAGGAAAGTGACTCTTCTTGCTTTGACAAATTTATTAAGTCACTTTAGTTCCTCTTACTGATAGGAACGATTCGGAGGATTTATGGACTTTCTCGTCATTCTTCAGATCGTTGTATTGTTAGGCGCGATCTTTGTCGGTGTCCGTTTGGGCGGTATCGGTATTGGATATGCCGGCGGTGCTGGTGTTCTGATTTTAGGTCTGTGTTTAGGCATGAAGCCGGGTAACATTCCATGGGATGTTATCTTGATCATTGCTTCTGTAATCGCAGCAATTTCTGTCATGCAATTGGCAGGTGGTCTCGACTATCTTGTTTACATTGCAGAAAAGATTCTTTATAAGAATCCAAAATACATTAACTATTTAGCCCCGATTGTTACATACGTTTTGACAATCTTTGCCGGTACCGGTCATACAGCTTTCTCAATGATTCCGGTTATCGTTGAAGTTGCCAAGGGTGAACATATTAAGCCTAGCGTACCTCTTTCAATCGCCGTCGTTGCATCCCAGATCGCTATTACAGCATCTCCGGTTTCCGCAGCCGTCATTTACATGACCGGCGTTTTGGAACCGTTCGGGTGGAGCTATCCTGCATTGTTAGGTGTTTGGCTTCTCACAACATTTGCCGGCTGTATGGTTACTGCTTTCATCATGACCAAAATTCGCAACATGGACTTGGACTCCGATCCAATCTATCAAAAGCGTTTGGCTGAAGGTTTGGTAAAACCTCCTGTTGGTCTTCATGAAATTAAGATTACTCCGGCTGCAAAACGTTCAGTTTGGATCTTCTTGATTGGTGTTGTCTGCGTTGTTCTCTACGCTTCCGCCATTTCTCCGGCTGTTGGCATCATCAAGAACGTTATTGTTCCTCGTGACGCCGCCATCATGAGCCTTATGTTATTAGTCGGCGCCTTAATCACAATGCTTTGCAATGTTAAGCTTGGTGATATCGCCGGTACATCCGTATTCAAATCCGGTATGGTTGCCTGTATCTGCGTTCTTGGTGTTGCTTGGTTAGGTGATACATTCGTTTCCGGCCACACAAAAGAAATTAAGGAATTTGCTTCCCATACTATTAGTCAGTATCCGGCTCTTCTTGCTGTTGTGTTCTTCCTTGCTGCTATGCTTCTGTACTCTCAGGCAGCTACAGCCAAGGCTATTACACCGACAGTTGTTGCAGCTTTAGGCATTACAACTGCAAATCCTGACAATGCTTACATGCTCGTAGCTTCCTTCGCTGCTGTTTCTGCATTGTTCGTTCTCCCGACATATCCGACATTGCTCGGCGCTGTTCAGATGGACGATACCGGTACAACACGTATTGGTAAATGGGTATTCAACCACTCATTCTTCTGGCCAGGCGTTCTCGCCATCGTATTCAGCGTAGCATTTGGCTTCGCAGTTTGCGGAATATTCTAAGATTTAGTCTTAGATAATTTCTGAAAAGACCCGGTAAGTTGATAGCTTGCCGGGTTTTGTTCGTTTATTTATCTTCTATCTTAACTGCTCTCGGTACAATAATTATCAGACTTCTATCTTTCAAATCGTCAAAGAATATTGAACAGTTATCTGTCTAAATCGGCTGTGATTTGGAAGTCTGCTCAAACAGTTGCGTTGTTGACGCAAACTATACAAATAATTACAAATACCTCATGAAACGGTGTGTAAATCTTCCTTCAATTTGTAAATTTTTCAAACTCCGGGTCCAAGTTAACCCTTAAACAAATTAATTCATGTTTTTTTCTTTAACTTGTTGAAGTTTCAGACAATTATTTTTTAATTTGCATCAAAAAATCACATTGTGGATTGTGCTTTCATATTTAAAGATATTTAAAGTCAAATAGTTATTTAAAACATTCTATTAGAGTTTCTATTTGTTTCCAGAACTCAAGTTTGTATTTTTTTTACTATTCTCTTTTTAAATTGTTTGGTATAGAATGCTTGCAACTAGGGAGAAACCAATGCTTTTTTCTTAGCTTGTAAAACAAATTTTTGTGAAACGACCATCGATCATAAACGGTCGAGTTTCACTTTTTACAGCAGACAAATATCAAATCTGCTTCTTATTTGAGGAGTCTATATGGCACGTATTGAACATGATTTTATTGGCGACTTAGAAGTTCCTGAAAATGCACTTTATGGTGTTCAGTCTCTCCGTGGTAAAGAAAACTTCTTTATTACTGAAGAAAGAAACTCACAGGACATCTACTTCATCATCGCTTTTGCTTATGTTAAGAAAGC
>CANTYJ010000014.1 GCA_947854175.1 uncultured Turicimonas sp.
AGGATTTCTTCTTTGGACAAAGCCATTTTTAACTCCAAATACGTTGTGTATAAATAAAATTTGTTTCAAAATCAGGCGGCTGCCTGTTTGGCATCGCGTACTGCAGCAACTGTTCTTGTTAAACGTGCAGGAACTTCGTTGAGTGTACGTACGAACTTGGCAACCGGTTCGTTCATAGTTGCCATTAACTTGGCCAAGAGTTCTTCTCTGCTTGGCATCTGTGCCAGCTGTTTAACACCTTCAACGTCTAAAACATTGTTAGGCATTGCACCGGCTTTGATGACCAGCTTCTGATTTGTCTTAGCGAAATCAGCCATTACCTTAGCTGCAGAGACAGGATCAGCGGAAAAACCGTAAAGCAAAGGACCGACAAATTGATCAGCCAGACCTTCAAACGGAGTTCCTTGAACAGCTCTTCTTGCCAAAGTGTTCTTGAGTACACGCAACTGAACCCCTTTGCTACGTGCTTCTGCACGTAACTTGGTAGCTGCATCTACGGTCAGCCCACGGAATTCAGCAATAACAAGACCTTCGGTACCAGCGACGATTTCGCTGATTTCCTTAATCATGTCTGCTTTTTCTTGTCTATTAAGACCCATGGTCTGCTCCACTCAGAGGTGTTGCTATAAATAACAACACCGGTTTACTTATAACCGGCTCGCTCCGAGAGCCTAACATTTTTCCTCTTTAGCAGAGGACACAACGTGAGAATCTCTCTTCGGTTGCCATCTGCGCCGGACAACTTCAGTCAAAGTTATTTAAGGGTTGACACCTTCCGGCGGTCTTTGATAGCTACAGTGTTTTATCAACACTGTAACCCAAAGTTCTTTACTACTTGATATTTATCTATTAAGCAAGAGTCTGTACGTCAACTTTGACACCAGGGCCCATTGTTGAACTTACAGCCATCTTACGGAGATAAACACCTTTGGATGAGGCTGGTTTAGCTTTGTTCAAAGCTTCAACCAATGCCTTGATATTTACCAACAATTTGTCAGCTTCAAAGGAAGCACGACCAACTGAGGCGTGAATGATACCAGCTTTATCAGCTCTAAACTGTACTTGACCTGCTTTTGCATTCTTAACAGCCTGAGCTACATTCGGTGTAACTGTACCGACCTTCGGGTTAGGCATTAATCCACGTGGACCGAGGATTTGGCCCAACTGACCGACAAAGCGCATTGCGCTCGGTTCAGCGATGACAACGTCAAAGTCGATATTTCCGCCTTTGACAGAAGCCACGAGATCTTCCAAACCAACAACATCAGCACCGGCTTCCTTAGCGGCTTCAGCAGCAGCACCTGCAGCAAAAACTGCTACACGGACTGTCTTACCTGTACCGGCAGGCATAACAACTGCACCGCGGACGGCCTGGTCGCTCTTACGAGGATCGATACCGAGTTGAATAGCAACGTCAACAGACTCATCAAACTTAGCATTTGCTAATGCTTTAACCAAGTCCAATGCTTCATTGACAGCATAAAATTTCTGGGCTTCAACTTTAGAATTGTTTTCTATTTCGCGTTTTCCAAGTTTTGCCATTATTTCACTCCTTCAACCGTAATACCCATGGAACGTGCGCTACCAGCGATGGTGCGGACAGCTGCGTCCATATCAGCAGCGGTCAAGTCAGGCATCTTTGTCTTTGCGATTTCTTCAGCCTGAGCGCGAGTGATCTTGCCTACTTTATCAGTATGAGGACGGGCAGAGCCCTTCTGAATCTTAGCGGCTTTCTTAATCAAGATAGTAGCCGGAGGAGTCTTCATAATGAATGTGAAGCTCTTATCGGCATAAGCAGTGATCACAACAGGAATCGGAAGACCCGGTTCAACACCTTGTGTCTTGGCGTTGAAAGCCTTGCAGAATTCCATAATGTTAAGACCACGCTGACCTAATGCAGGTCCAATCGGAGGAGAAGGATTAGCCTTTCCTGCCGGCACTTGAAGCTTAATAAAGCCAACAATTTTTTTTGCCATTTAAATTTCCTTACGGGTGAAACGCTCTAATGAGCTCCCCGAGGTTAAGTCCATCATTGAGAGCTTTTATTCCCGGACAAAAGGAGATAAAAACTATACTAATTTTTCTACTTCGTTAAAGTTCAGTTCGACCGGCGTATCACGACTGAAGATTGAAACAATAACAATAATCTTGTTTCTGTCATAATCCACTTCGTTGATATAACCCTCGAAATCTGCAAAAGGTCCAGTAGTGATACGAACCTTTTCGCCAACCGTGAACTCAAAGCGAGGCCTCGGTCTGTCAGTTCTATCCTCCATCTTCTGTTTGATTTCTTCAATCTCACGAGAAGGAATAGGAGTCGGTTTATTTGCTGACCCACCAAGAAAGCCCGTTATTCTAGGCGTATTTTTAACTAAATGCCAAGTCTCATCGTTCATTAACATGTTAACAAATATGTATCCGGAGTACATACGACGCTTAGATACACGTTTTTTACCATCTTTTACTTCTGAGACGTCTTCAGTCGGGACAAGAATTTCATCGAAGGAATCTTCGAGACCTGCTCTTTTAATTCTGTCTCTAAGAGCTGTTTCCGCACTCTTTTCCATTCCGGAATAAGTGTGAACGACATACCATTTTTTATCATCAGACATGTCCAACTCCTAAATAATTAAACGAAGTGCCAAGTCGATTAATGTATCAACCAAGAAAAGGAAAAAAGCAACAATTACGACAAAAGCACAAACAATTCCTGTCGTATTAATAGTTTCTTTTCTTGTCGGCCAAACGACACGACGGAGCTCTTCGTAAGAAGCTTTACAGTATGCGACAAATTCTTTACCCGGTGCGCTAAACCAGCCGATAATTGCGCCGACCAAAATACAGCCGACAAGAACACCGACTCTAACCATTGTTGGCTGATCTGCCAGAAGAGCAAAAGCAAAAACACCGGCCAATGCAATAATACATGCAACAGCCATCAGTGCTACACCGCCTTTGGGCTCCACAGTTTTAACGTTTTGCGTACTCATTCAATATTCTCACGCCGTTGTATACGGCAAATAAACCGCATCCCTATGGGGGAATGCGGTTTTTGTGTGGCAGGGGCAGAAGGAATCGAACCCTCAACCTACGGTTTTGGAGACCGTCGCTCTGC
>CANTYJ010000015.1 GCA_947854175.1 uncultured Turicimonas sp.
AAGGCTTTATGAGAGCGAAGTTTAGAAGAGCAATGGTTGTATTCTCCGTTCATGTACAACTTTGATCTACATTACAAAAAACGGCTTATATAATGGGAAGTACAAAGTGAAGGGACTTACATGAATACGCAACTACTAAAACGGTTGCCCTTAGGCACTTCATCATTCGAGAAGTTGAGACAATTGGATCAAATTTATGTTGACAAGACGGAGAAGATCTATGACTTGTCTTGTCAGAATGGAAAATTTTTCTGGCTCGTCCGAGAAGATTTGGGAAGTCGTTGTTAATTTCCACGTTTGAATCTTTATTTAAATATGGGTTGAGAGATTTCAAAGACCTAGCAATTGAAAAGCTTTGGGAAGAAGAAAAAAACTATCAAGTGGTGAGACTAGATTTTTCGGAAGCAAAAAGTTTTCGAAATTTACAAGAGTTTAGACTCCAATTTTATGACTAGATCATTGAATCGTTTGCATCCTACGGATTTCGATTTAATTCTCAGGGTACTTCTCTCATGAGTCAACTGTCTACGTGGTTTAAGAAGCAAGCATTGAGCTCTGTAGTTTTATTGATAGATGAGCACGATGCCCCGCTGACCTATTGTTTAGATAGTAAAGAGCTTTTTGAAGATATTTGAACGGAACTTTCACGGTTTTATGCCGTCATAAAATCCAACGATGCGGCTTTACGTTTTTTGTTCATTACGGGGATAACTAAGTTCAATAAGACGAGTATTTTTTCAGAGTTGAATAATTCGTTATCAGCAGAATATGGTTCTCTTCTCGGCTATACATATCAAGAAGTTCAAGAGTATTTTTCAGAGTATGTGAGATGCGCCTCGGAATTGTTAAGCATTAACCAGGAAGAACTTTTGAGAGAGTTGACAGAGCACTATGATGGTTTTTGCTTTGAGGAAACTGCAAGACAAAAGGTGTTTGCTCCGTGGTCCTTATTGCATTTTTTCTCTTCACCGGAAAGAGGATTGAAGGATTACTGGTTTGAAAGCGGTGGGGAAACCCGCTGTTCTGGTTAAATATTTACAGTCTCATTCTTTACGGAGTCCCGAGGATTACGGCAAGGAAAAGTCTGTGGCATTGAACGCATTGAGTGGATCTTCAGATGTAGAAAACTTATCGGATGTTGGGCTTTTAACTCAGGCGGGATATTTGACGATCAAAAGAATCCAAGGCACGACAGCATTTGTGGATTATCCGAATCTTGAAGTAAGGACAGCAATGGCTCAGCTCTATCTTGAACAAATGTTAAATGGTAGAACGGCCGAGCAGGTAGGAGCGGGTTACATTGCCAATATCCTAGCCTCCGGAACCGCAGAGTCGGTTTATCATGATTTGAATCGTTTCTTAAGAGAAGTGGATTATGCAGCTTATGTTGATTTTAAAGAGTCGACTCTGCAATCTTTTATCCATATATATTGCGCGGGAGCAGGGTTAAGAGCTAAAACAGAGGTTCGCAATTAAAAAGGAAGAAATGACTTGGAGCTGATATCCGGTCTTCGTCATTGGATATTTGAGTTCAAAATGGTTGGGGAGGGAGAGAATGCGGAGAGAAAACCCAAAGAAGCGGAGCAGCAAATAGAGGATCGTGGTTATGGGTCATCGGAAGGGCGTTTCGAATTGAAGCGGATGGCGTGGTATTTTCGAAAAAACATAGACAGTTCGTTAAGTGGTCAGAGGTTTTATAAAGGAAATAGAAAATAAAGGATCAAAAGTGAATGAGAATTTTTGCGCGGAGTCAGCTAAAAGTAAAAAAACGTTGTTTATATGCAACAATATCGATAAGTTTCCGATATTTGAATTTTTAGCACCTTTGGGTTTGGCTAATAAAATAGCTAAAAAATAATAAGTTAAGCGACTCATTGATGGGAGAGGGCCTCAATTACAATTTTTTACGGGGGAAAATACTTATAGGGAGGAGTTACATGAAAAAACAAGTATGAGGTAGACTATCGCCAACGAGGGGAAATTGAAATGACAAAAAATTTTCAATATGAAATAACTGCTTACCCCCCCCCGCTGGGGTAATGATTTCCGAAGAGAAATCGGAGAAAGTTTTCCGGTCGAAGAGATAAGACTAGGAAAATATCAAGAAAGACACCGTGAAAAGGTCACGGAAGTTTGTCAAATATCAATCAAGAAATTTCATAGGACATTAGTTCAATTGATTTGTGCTGTTTGCGTGTGCAACGGCATGGATTCTTGTGTCCGTGGTTTCTTGCATTCAATTTTTACGCAAAAAGTTTGTTTTTGAATCGGTGCGCTTCTCTGTGAAGCGTATCGGAACTAAATGACCGAGAAATTCGGTTTATTAACCCGGTAATTCAGAAGCAGACTTTGACATGCGTAGGAAAGAAGTTTGCTTCATGAATTACTAATTCCATGGAGTAAAAATGAAAAAGAAATTAATTTCGAGCCTCGTGCTGGCCTCGTTTGCTTGTTGTTCGTACAGCGCATTTGCTGGAGGTTACAATGCCACTGAAACAGGGCCAAATGCATCTGCAGAAGGTGTAGGAGCAGTTGCGGTAGGATCATCAGCCAAGGCTCCTGGTAGATGGGGTACTGCGTTAGGTCGTGACACTCATGCGGATGGGGATGTCGCTTTAGCAGTTGGTTCTGAAAGTATAGCAACAGGAGATACTTCAGTTGCAATAGGATCTGCTGCACAAGCCTCAGCAACTAATTCAATAGCACTAGGCCATCAGGCTCAAGCGAGCGGAGCTGGCTCAATAGCAATTGGTAGCTACTCCATCGCAACTTCGAGAATGGAGACACCTGTCGAGGGAGGTGATGCCACCCCTAGTTCGAATGCAACTGGAGTTTCTTTCTCAAAGAATGCAGATACGAGTTCTGCTAATTGGTCTAGTTATCAAGGCCAGGTACTTTCTGTTGGCGGTTCTATAACCACTGGAACCGGAGAAGACGCTGTCGTCACAACCGTTAATCGTCAAATTACCGGTGTTGCTGCCGGTTTCGAAGACAATGATGCTGTTAATGTCGCTCAACTTAAGGATCTCAAGGTTTACGGAGATGATACATACGCGACTGTTTCAAGCTTGAGTAACTATGCGACAGCAGAGAGTCTGAAAGATTACGCTACCACTACTTCAGTTACTGAAAGTTTGAATAACTACGCCACGTTAGATTCCATGACCGATATGTCCGGTAAGGTTACGGCCTTGGAAACAAGCATGGGAGCATTGAAGGACCTCACGCCTGAAACGATTTCTGCTCTAAAGAACCTCACGGAAAACGGCGTCTTTACCGTCGAAACTCCTTCCGGTACGACCACAGTCAAGTTCTTTAGTGATAGTGAAGGCGATAGCTCGGTTGGCGGCGGAAATGTCCCCGGCGTAGAGACTCCGACCAATAACAAAGCCACTGTTGGTTTGGGTAGCAAGTTAAATTTTGCAGGCGACTCCAATATCAAGACTTCGCTGAGTCAGGATGAAGAGGGTAATGTCACTGTTAATGTTGCTATGGCTGAAGACGCTACGGTTAACTCTCTTACGGCTAATGAAATCACTACCGGAAATCTGACGGTCAATCAGAAGCTGACGGCTAATGAGATTGAGGCAAAAACGGTAACAGCGGAAACCGTTACCGGCGCAAACATCGTTGCCACTAGCTCTCTCACTGCACCGAGCATTACTTTTGCCAACGGTCCGACCCTGTCTTACAACAACGAGACCGGTCGACTGCAATATGTTTCCAATGCGACAGCCGCAGCTGAGGGAGATGCTGCCGTTGCCACTAATTTAGCTACGACCAAAGACGGAATTAAGTTCGGGGCAAACGAAGGTGAGTCCGTTTTGGTTAACTTGGAAGATAACCAAGTTGATATCAAAGGCGGCGATGAATTCATTTCGACCTCCATCGTTTCCAATGGCAACGGGGGAGCTACGATTGAAGTCAAGACGACCGATGCATTGAAGCTGGCTTTGGGCAACGGCAGCCTCGCTAATGGTATCACCATTGGCGCTAAAGACGGCTATCAAGAGATCCGTATCCAACAAGGAGACGTCAATATGGGCGGCAACCGTATCCAGAACATCGGAGACGGAGTCGCACCGGCCGATGCGGTGAATAAGCGTCAGTTGGATAACGCCACCAACAGTCTTAGTAAGAAGATTCATGATGTGGATAAGGATCTGAGAGCCGGTGT
Organism: uncultured Turicimonas sp.; assembly: GCA_947854175.1. Classification (GTDB taxonomy): domain Bacteria; phylum Pseudomonadota; class Gammaproteobacteria; order Burkholderiales; family Burkholderiaceae_F; genus Turicimonas. Next base: position 4,178 of record CANTYJ010000015.1, read on the forward strand.
AGCGATGGCGATGGCTGTAGCGGGTCTTCCTCAGGCGTATATGCCGGGCAAATCGATTCTAGGTGTATCAGCCGGTACATATCATGGTCAAGGGGGTTTTGCCCTAGGCTTATCTCATGCGACAGAGAATCGCGCATGGGTGATTAAGGGAGCTGCCACGGTTGACACCCGAGGTAATTTCGGTGGCACGATCGGAGCCGGTTATCAGTTCTAATCAGCCGCCCTCTTAAGTTAGGAGCATGGGGCGTTGTCCCCATGCTCAACCCTCATGAAACTTTAATGGCTTCAACCATACTGAGTGAGCTCCGCCCTCTAGCAGAGGAAAGGTCGGAGAGGACGTGTCGTGCTTGAAGAAGTTAATCGGAAGGAAAAGATATGAAGAGAATAGTAATAGCCTTGTTGATGAGTGCCTCCCTACCGTCGATGGCCCAATCAGCGTTGAAAGTAAACGGTCAGTCCGTTCCGCCGGGCGAGCAGAAAGAAATCATTCAATTATTAAAGACAAACGGCGTCAAGAGTTCGCAGGCTCAAACGGCCGGGTTAAATATGTTGGTGAAAGAAAAGATCATCGGTCAGGAGGCGCGGCGTCAGAAAGTGGCTCAAAGTCCGTTGGTTAAGCGGCAAATAGCAGAGCTACGCACAAAGGTATATCAGGAGTATCTGGTACGGAGATATCTGAAAGAGCATCCGGTGACGGAGTCTGAAATGAAACAGGTTTATGACGGGTTAAAGCTTCAGTACGATCCGAGGGAGATTAAGGTTCGTCATATTCTGGTGCGGGCGGAGCCGGAAGCCAAGGATCTTTTGTACTTGATTCAGGCTGGCGAAGATATGGGCAAGTTGGCACAGAAATATACGTTGGACAAAGGGACAGCCTCGGCAGGCGGATTGATTCCGTTTACGAATGTATCTCGGTTCAGCATTCCGAACTTTGCGAGTACGGCTGCGGGGTTAAAGAAAGGTCAGGTACTGAATCGCCCGTTCAAGAGTAAAGAAGGATTTCACATTATTAAGTTAGAAGATAGTCGTCGGGTTCCGTTTCCGGAGTATGCCGCTATTCAGGAGGATGTAAAGAAGCGGGCCGAGGCGATAAAGGGTAATGAATACATAACTGGTTTATTCCGTAAAGCACAGGTGGTAGGTCTGAATTCGCCTAAGAAACCGTAAAGGATTTAATTCATCCGTATTTTTTAGTTTTTGTAGTACTTGTAGCAATTAGGTTAACAGAACTTGCTTTGAGTCCCTCAGTATCAAAGCAAAACCAGAGCCGGCACCTTTAAAAAAGGGTGGACCGGTTCAATTCTTATGTTAGGAGAGCTTGCTTACGACTGGCCGTAGCGACGGATTTTGAAGATGTGAAAAAAAGCAATTCTCGCTGAAGAGGGCCTGCGGACAAGTAAGTCCTTCAGATTATGATCTGCAAATAGTCTCTTATTGACTTAAACATTTCAACAAACCTTGGGCTCTTCAACGATAAAAGAGCCTCACTTGGGTATAACGAATTCTTCATCAGGAAGACTTCTTTACCTTAGTCAGCTATTTCAGAGATTAATGCATTGAAAGTAGGCATTTTTTAGCATGATTGCTTAGAATTTTATTTGACCAACTAGATTCCTATTGTCTTATTGATTACTTATCTTAATAATTATTAATTTCTCAGTTTTTAACCTCAAATTTAAGCCCGAATAGGGTTTTCACTTATAAACAGTACGCTGATTCCTTTAAACTTAGGTCTCGCATTGCGCTTCTGTGGTTTAGCTTTTTAGAACTAAATCTAACAGTTTGAGCGCTTTTATATTTGAGAAGATTTTTCGAAGCCTCTTACAGGAGTGAGAGCGCTCAGTATCCTCTCTTCGTCTGTTTTCCCCTGAATTTAAGAACGCCTGAACTGGAGTTTATTTTTAAATTTTATGAACAAAATTTTCAAAACCATTTGGTCTTATTCAAGAAAAGAATTTGTTGTTACCAATGAAATAGCGGCTGCTAAACACAAAGATACTAAATCTGAAAGTTTTTCTCCACGAAAGGAAGCGAATTATTTCCATGGCATGACCTGGTTGTTGACCGGGTTGTTGCTGTCACTGGTGAGCACAGCAAGCGTTCATGCAGCCGTTCAAAAGAATTTTGAAGGGAAGGTTTCTGAAGATTATTTAGATTTTTCTAACGCTGACGTAAAAGTTAAGAATGGAGCAACAGTAACAGCAAAGAAAATAGCTGATAACAGTTTGAGTAAGGTAACAAACGAAGGAACTTTAAGCTCATTGACCGGCTACGAAATGCTGGGCAAATATGCCAACTCCGGAAAATTCGAGAGTTTAGGCAACACAAGTCTTCACCAGTCTTTTGAGAACACAGGCACAGCAGTTTTTGATTCATTAGATATCTATGGTGAACTCAAAAATGACTTCCGGGCAAAGATTCAAATCAATACCGATTATTTTGTTGACGAATCTGTAAATGCTCATGCCGGAAATACCATGAATAATGACGGTGATTTTTATGCCGTAGGTAATGGAAAAATCGATGGAGATGCGGCTAATAAAAAAAATGGACGTTTTATAAATCTCGGTTCAATTACATTAGGTGAGAAAGCCATGCTCTCTAATGCAGGTACGATGTGGACGGGCTCTCTCATTTTAAATGGTGAACTACTTCTGGATTCCGGCTCTTTATTTTTAACTGACTTTGTTAAGTCAACGAACGAGCATTCCTATTTGATGTTACTGGAGAATTCTGTCTTCGGTGCGAAAAAGATCGAAGCTATTGACGGAATGCTTAGACTGGACAATACTGTGGCTGTAGGTTCCAGATATTTAACATTTTTAAATACTGATAGCACGCTGGCAAACCGCATTGCGTCTTTAACACCTGTAATTTCAAGAACCACTTTCCAGGCAACAGGAGCGCCTGTTGCAAATTCATCTGCTATTTGGTTCAATCCTGATCACAATGGGAATTATGGCAATTTTCTATCTGCTAACGACGGTGGAACAGCTTCTAAAACCGTTCTGATGGGGACAGAAGAGGACCATACCATTCAATTAAGATCAGGAACTATTGAAGGAAATTACAGAGTTATCGGTCCAACCTATATTGATGCAGGTTCTTCTGTAACAGTTTTTAATGGCGGACAGCTTTTTGCACAAAATTATACTTTTGCTGATAAAGGAGACACTTGGGAGACGGCTCTGATTGTTAATGGAAAGTTTGATCAAAAAGGCACCACGGCTATCGATCACTTGTACATGAATGGGGAAGGTTCATCGTCTGTGCATAAAGGAGCTGTTTCAAACGTTAAACGCCTGACACTAGATAAGTCTTCCAGCTACAACATTGACAGTCAAGTTGTGAGCGTAGAAAGAATAGAGATGCTTGGTGGAAAATGCACCCTTTCAATCAAAAAAGGTGCTGAATTCACTGCGAAGAATGCAACGTCCTTAAAGGGAAACATTGATAATGCCGGTACGTTTACTGTTGGTAGAGCTAATAATTATTCAAATACTCACTATATTCATCGTGGGTCAGAAGCTAAGTTAAATACATCAGAATTTTTCAAAGACTCGACGGTCGAATTAGCCGACGGTGCGGTTATAAATTTGGTCGATTACGGTCTGGACACTCTAGACGGTAATAATTACATCGTTGGCAATTCTTCCTGGAAAGGCACTTTGAAGAGTGACAGGGACGCTCTTATCAAAGATTCATCTTTTGATGGGATGAGCACGCTCATTGTTAATCAGGTTACGGATGACGGTTCAGTAACCCTTAACGAAGGAGGTTTGTTAAAAATAGGCTCTCTAAATGTTTCGGGAGCAAAGAAGGTGATTAACCTTTCGGGAGGGGCACTTCTCTCATCTTTTGATGCATTGTTTACTGATCATGGACAACGAGTAATACGTTTAGATGCCCAGTCGGCAATGGATGCTGAAAATATTACAAGCTCTGTATTTACATTTCCAAAGAGTGAGAAGTTAAAGGACGGTGTTGCTGAATCGATCGATTGGAATAAAGGGACGATTGCTTTTAATGATCCTGAAATAACTTTGGATACGATTGCCAAGAGTTCGGCAGCTATCGGAAAAGCAGCAGGAGAAAACAGAGAGGTTTCAGTTGTTTATTTAGGAAAGCTTGTAGATAGTTTTGCTAGGGATACGGCTTACGATGAACTTTCTATTGATCACATTGAAACGTTATTTTCAGAGCAAGGAAGCACTTCAAATAATCCGGTTGTTGTTCCCGGTGTGATATTAACAGAACACAGCCTGGATAATTCCGTGGGAGGTGTCTCTCACAATGCCGTGGTTTGGGGAAAGGACTCCGGGGATCCTTCACATGAGGATCACTATATATCGGCTAATATAGGTTTTTCTAATGTAAAAGCAGTTGAAACAGCAACCGTTAAGGACGGTCTGAAAGCGGCCTTAGTTGGAAGGTCATTGAGTAAATCAAACCCTTATCAATGGGCAGATGACAATCGTTTACTGTTATCTGAATCTGCAGGAAAGGGCGGAACTATTAAAACTGAAAATGGATCCGTGTTTGAATTTGGTTCTCATGGCACCATTGAAGCTCATACCGGATGGGTGGATAACGTGAACAATGACGGCGTCACTACGTTTAAGAACGGTCATTGGGGAGTAAAGACAAAAATTAGCGGAGACGGTTTAATTAATATCGAGAGAAATGCGGAAGTTCAAACCGGATCTATTAATCTGTCCGGACAGTCTCCGACAACTTTACTCAATAAAGGTTCCCTGTCCATAACAGGAGATGTTAATGGTGGAGGAGTTTTTATTGGAAAAGGAAAGACTCTGAACAATCAATTCCAAACAGATTTAAGTGCGGGCCGTGTGGCTGTCGAAGGAGATACCATAACTTCACTTGGAGCAACCTCTCTTTATGGAGAAATGGATCTAACGGGACGGAACACAGTGAAATCGGGTGGCTCCGAAAGAGGAGTTTCTTTAAATATTTCTAAAGAAGGGTCTCAGCTTGTAGAAGATGGAGCGCAATCCACATGGAATAAAGTAATTATTGATGGAGTTGTTGTTAACTCCGGAACTTTACAGATTGGAGAGCAAAAGAGATTATTCAGGAGTCCGGCTAATAATTCCTTTATTCAGATCAATAACGGCGGAAGGCTAATCAATACAGGTTCCATGGATTTGACAAATGCCGGAAATGCTATAGTCAGCGGTAAATCTTCTACAGAAAAGCAAGGTATCACCGTTTTTAATGATTTGACCATTGTCAACAAAGGGTCCAACCGCGTTTCACAAAACGGGGTAGAAAAGGGGAATGCACTGGATATTGAAAACGGCGGTTTTGAATTAATTGAAAAAGGTGCTTTGTCTCAGTGGAATCATGTTCTTGTCAAAGGAACCGCAGAAAATACCGGCGAAGCTCAGTGGAAACTTATCGACGTTGATTCAACAGGTACGCTGAAAAACGACGGCAATCTAGAAGGTAAAGAACTTAACATAGATGCCGGAAAAGTTATTGTTGCCGGAGGAACAACACGATTCGGAAACATCTCCTTAAACAATGGAGGCTACTTAGTCATCGGAAATAACAAAGAACTGAGTCCGACAAATGAAGCCAGACTTGATTTTGTCACTCAAAATCAAGTTGATGGTCATATTTATGTAGTTGGCAATGGAAAATTAATAGTAGGAACAGATAATTCTTTTGATAATAGAATTGCTGCACCTCAACTTCCGGAATCTGTGTCAAAAGTAGTGATAGGTTCCTCGGTTGAGCTAGGATCCCACGGCGGATTGGCGGTCGGAACTGCTAAACATAGCCTGCCTCAAACTCAGTCTACTTCGAACTCTCTTGTATTTGGTAAAAATTCTTTCGTTATTTTAGACACATCTAATCTGGCTGGAGCTCCGGCTTTTACCACTGATGAGTCTTTACCTGTCGAAGTAGAGAGCGGATCTACTCTGATTCTTGGTAACATCGATAAAGAAGGGAGACAATTAATAACTGAAGGATTCACTGTCAAAGACCTTTCTTCCTGGCTGGACCGGGACCATTTGTATGCATTAAATGAGGATGGCTCCGGACTGGACTGGGTCCTAGAAGCTGGCAAGGATGAAAATTCAATATGGGTGGACATTGCGCGTCAAAAGGCAGAAGAGGTCTACCTAGATGTGGTGGTTCCTAAGAACGTAAATCAGGGGTTAAAAGAGGGAGCCGGAACAGACTATCAGTTTATTTCCCATACGATTAAGAACAACGGTTTTGACATAAAAGCCAAAACCAAAGCTATTAATTCCGTCGCTACAATTTCGCAAGGAATTGGAGCTGTCCGCATAGCCAGTGAAGATGCAAAAGATGCAGCAGATTCTGTCGGAAACCGTTTATCTTTTACCGGTGAAACATTTAATAGTCAAGGCCTGATGATCGCCGAAGCCGGCGGGGTGAACCTCTGGCTGGATATCTTAGGAGCAAAGCAAAAAATAGATTCATTGAAGATAGCCGGCAAACAAACAGGCGGGTTTGACAGAAATGTATTCGGCTTTATTTTCGGAGGAGACCACAAGTTCGGAAATATTAGAGTTGGGGGAGCGTTTTCTTTTGCTAAAGGAAATGCAGATTCAGAAGGGAATGTTTTAGCTACTAAAGCAGATACCAAAACGTTTGGGGTTCAACTCTATGGCAATTATGCGGTTAATGAAATTTTTAACATTATTGGAAATTTTGGGTATTTTCGCTCCAATTCCGATTTGAAGATGGGGTTAGATCCCGTTTTAACCGGTTTTAATCAGGCTAAAGCCAACGTGAAATCGAATGTTTGGTTAGCCGGAGTCAGAAGCGAAGTCCGAATTCCACTCAATAGACAAGCGTTAGTCGTTCCACACGTAGGACTAAGAGCTGTTTTTACTAATACCGACAATTCCAGGATCAAGCTTGACGGAAAGGAAGCGTTCAAAATCAAGACCGGCTCTACCAAAGGATTACAAGTTCCCGTTGGAATAGCCGTAAGAGGAGATTTAGAAGCGGCTGCGTGGAAGGTATCCCCTACAGCTGACATTAGTATTATTGCTCAGGCCGGAAACACTAAGATTTCCAGTCGCACAACCGGATTTAGCACAGGTGTTACTGACAGTTATGCCTCCCAGTTTACAGGGAGGTTTGCAACTGAAGTTTCATTTGGGGTTTCAGCCTCAAGGGGTCCGGTTTCAATCGACGCCGGGTTAAATTTAACTTATGGCCAGCGGGGACAGAAAGACATTTCAGGACAATTAAGAGCGACATATCATTTTTAAAAATAGGTCAGAAATCTTGAGGTAAGAGCCGGCGTGTAAGCTACTATGGAGTCAAAAAATCCGAAGGATTAAAAACAAAGAGAATTTGTTTACGAAGATTTCTTCTTCGTCAAGAATTCTTTTGAAAACAAGGAGGAGAGGTAAAACCTCCAAGCTTGACGCTAAGATGTTTTGAGGTTCCTGCATTCATGTGAAATTTTGCAAGGAACTACATAGAGGTTAAAACTATCTGAAGAACAAATTACGGCTTTTTAAAACAGACACCACTTGAATTTTGTTCAAGTTTGACAAATACTCTCCGTAATAGAATTGAATTAGTTATTAAAGAATAAAAAAGGCGCTCCTGAAAAATGGAGCACCTTTTTAATTCGTTAACTAACGATTAGTTAGTTCCCAGAGCTGTCTTAGCAGCAATACGTCCGAATGTAAGAACATCAGCAGTCGCATTACCACCTAAGCGGTTAGAACCGTGAACACCACCGGTGACTTCACCGGCTGCATACAATCCCGGAATAACCTTGCCATTCTTATTCATGACCTGAGCTTTCGGATTAATTTCCAGGCCTCCCATTGTGTGGTGAATGGAAGGTGCTCTTGGTGTTGCATAGAATGGTGGTTTAACGATCGGGCGATCAAACAGTTTGCGACCAAACTTTGGATCGCTCTTGTTTTCGACCATTTTGTTGTATTCAGCAACAGTTGCTTCTAATTTATCAGCAGGCATTCCGAGCTGCTTTGCAAGTTCTGCCAGTGAATCAGCTTTGTAAATTCTTCCGATTTTTACCAAAGTCTCGACATCTTCATTGAAGCTATTCAGAGGTTTGACAATTGATGAGTCGTTAATGTCATAACAAATTGCTCCCGGCTGTTTCTTTATAGCAGCTACAAATTCATCACGACGGGCATCTTCTTTAACAAAACGTTCTCCGTTTTTGTTAACGTCAATGACATCATCCAAACCTGACATCTTGCGAGCACGACCTTGTAACGTGCCGGTACCGGGTGTTGCCAAAGGATAAACCTGAACATAATTCATGCCGGTTGTATCTGCTCCATGCCGGGTGGCGATAACGATTCCGTCGCCAGTTGCGCCGGGATGATTGGTTGATACCATATCCGGAGTGAGATGCGGAGCAGACTTCTGACGCATTTCTTTATTCTGGCTATAACCGCCGGTAGCAAGGATTACGCCGTGTTTTGACAGAATCTGATATTTATTACCAACTTTGTCTGTAGCAGTAACGCCAATGACTTTTCCGGATTTATCCATTACTAAGTCTGTTACGCGGGTTGCCAGTTTAAAGTTAACGCCTTGTTTAACCGCAGACTGGTATAAAGGATCAATTAAACCAAGTCCGGCAGGAGCATCTAACTGGTGTGTACGTTGCCAAAGAGCTCCGGCTCCCTGACTTACACGGTCCATAACAGGTGAACCTTTAGACTGCATCCAATGGAGTGTATCCAATACGTTATTTGCATATGTTCTGATGAGAGGAATGTGTCCGACTTTATCTCCACCGTTATAGGTCTGAAGAGCATGCCATTCAGGACAATCAAATAAAGTTTTGGAGCCGCTCTTCAAATAAGCTTCGTACTTAGCTTTTACGTCTGCCATTAACTTCTTATGTTCTTCGCTTACGGGCTTTTCATTGATAGCTTTTAAGACAGCATCCTTCAATGTTTCAGTCATTGGAAGCGCTTTTTGCCGTTCAGGATCAGCTGCATTGAAAGCTGAAGCACACCTCAAAGTATTCCCACCGATGACAGGCATTTTTTCGACAATAAGAACGTTCTTCGCACCTAAGTCTTTTGCTGTAACAGCTGCAGATAATCCTGCACCACCGGCACCGACGATAACTAAGTCAACATTTTCCTTTTGCACGCCTGCAATCTTTTTAATTTTCTGCGGTACAGGTTTTTGGAAATCGGCTAAATTTCCACCGGCTTGTTCAAGTGCTTGGCCAACTGCGGATTTAAAGGCTGTAGAAGTAACAGAGGCTCCTGATACATTGTCAACGTTCAAGGTTTGATTGGCGATAATGTCATGACCAATCTCGCGGATGGCTGTGTCGCCTAAATATTTTGTTTCACGCTGCCCCGGGGTCTGAATATCAGCAATTTTGTGATCCTTAATGGTTACTTTGACATTTAACCATCCGTTATTTCCATATGCTTTTGCTTCATAAACACCATCTTTAAGTTGAGAAACTTGTTTTTGTTTACCTGAAGCTTGGGCCAAACATTCTGCAACGGCTGTTTTGATCGCTTTTGACGTTACTGAGGCACCTGCAACGCCTTGTACATCAACAGATTGGGCTTTAACGATAGCAGCAGGTAATTGATCTATTGCGTTTGAACCAATTCCTTGTGTTTCTTTCTGATCAAGGATTTTGACAGAAAGGATTTTATCTGAGGAGGTTTGAACTTCAACTTTCACCGGACCGTTTTGCCCTGCGACTGAGGCAGTGTAAGTGCCGGGAACATAAGCCATCGCTACTGTAGAGCATGCAGCGGCAGCAACAGCTAAACAAATCTTGCTAACTTTCATTTTTTTCTCCGTGGGAATGCCCCGGTTTTTAGATAGGCAATTCTCCCGAGGCATCTTTTGAAATTTTATATATTTGTTCGGAAATATTTAAATACTATAATTGGATGACTACTATAGTTTTTTGATATGAATCTGAAAGATATATATAGTCTTTGGTTATTCGTTCTGGTGGTAAGAGAAAAAACGTTTACCAGAGCGGCAGCTGTCGCTCATATGACACAACCACCTTTATCTAACCATATCCGTCTACTTGAAGAAAGGTTAGGAGTTAAGCTATTTGAACGAACCACTCAAAAGGTAACTCTTACTCTTGAAGGCCAGTTATTGTATCCAAGAGCAGAGAAATTTTTTGAAACGGCAAAACAGTTTTTTGAGGATGTTGAAGGCCTTTCGAAAAGGAGAGAAAAGAGATATATTATTGGCTCTTTCGGATGGATGTTATCGTCTTTCGTCCTTCCTCAGGTCACAGAGCTACAGGAAGAGCACGATCAAATAAGATATGAACTTCGGAAACTAAACAGCAATGATGCGTCGTCTTTAGTAAAAGATTCAGAAATTGACATTTCCTATGCGTACTCAGAACCATTAATGAGAAGCAGTATTGAGTCCAAGCCGGTCGCAAAAATCAAATTGGCAGTTGCTATTAGAGAAAGTGATCCTTTGTCATCCCGGACTTCTCTATCTCTAGAGGACATGAAAAACTATAAATGCGTTTGTATTTCTTCGGAGATATCCTCGGGTCTGTATCAGTTCAACTCGTTACTGGCTTCAAAATATTCGTATGAAATTTATTCAGGAAGTAGGATTACAGATTTTTTTGATCAGGCGATCGAAGCTGGAATCCGCTCATCTTCATTTGCTTTACTTAGTCCGGTTGTAGCTAAGTACCTTCCCAAAGAAGTGAAGCTCATTCCTTTAAAAGAGGATATAAGTCTGACTTTGATCCGTTTAAGAAGAAAAGAGTTGAGTGAAGATTTCATCAAAGAGCTAAAGGAAAAAGAAAAGAAGTTTCTGTCCAGGCTTGCAGGAATCACGTATCTCAGTGATGAGAATCCCAGTAATTAAAGTTCGGATTACACTTCAACTAGAGAATTCATAGTCTATTTTTTAAATAGAGCAGGCTATTACATATTTTAAAAATGGATTGAAAATTTTTCCTTTTTTGATAATCCGCAAATTGATTATGCCCAATGGAATTGTCGATTTTTGAACAAAATAAAAGGACGCCATATGTCCGGCGTCCTTAAGCCTAGTAATTTTTCTATCAGGAAAACAACGGTAAAAGCAAATGAAGAAGTAGCGGAGCAACTAACGCTGTTACCAAGCCGGTTAAACCAATGGCTAAACTGGCATATGTTCCGGCTTCTTCGTTAATCTGGAAAGCTCTTGAAGTGCCGATGCCATGAGAGGCCAGGCCTAAAGAAAAGCCCATGGATGGCGAATCTGTGATCTTAAGCAGCCTGAAAAGAGGGCCTGCAATCACACCGCCCAGAACACCGGTTAAAACAACAAAAGATGCCGCCAATGCCGGCATACCGCCCATTTTTTCTGCAATAGTCATCGCAATCGGAGTTGTCACGCTCTTTGGAGCTAAGCTGACAATGGTTTCCGGTGAAGCTCCTAGAGCACCGGCAATCAAAACAGCTGAGACAACAGCTACAACGGAACCACTGAGTAGTCCCAAAAGGATAGGGAGCCAGTTTTTTGCTAGCTGGATTCTCAAATCGTAAAGAGGAACCGCTAAAGCAACCGTTGTCGGGCCGAGCAAGAAGTGAATGAACTGAGCTCCGTCAAAATATGTTTTATAGGAGGTTCCTGTGGCTGTTAGTAACAGAACAACTATCAGGATGGCCACCGCAACCGGATTAGCCAGGGAGTTCCAATTAGTGAACTTGTAGAATCTTTGTGCAACAGCATAAGCAGCTAATGTAACTGCCAGCCAGAAAAGAGAAGAGGTCGACAGGAACGACCATATTTCATGATAATCATTCATTTGCCTCTGCCTCCTTCTGCTTTCTGTTTTTTAACCAAATTGACGAATATTTAATAACAAGGCTACTTGTCACAATGGCTAAAACCGTGCTGACAACTATAGAAACAGAGATGGCAAGCCATTCGGTTTTAATTCTTTCGATGTGAAGAATGATGCCGACGCCGGCCGGGACAAACAAAACGGCGAGGTATGAAATAAGTGCCAGAGCGACAGGTCTGACGTAATCGGCCAGAGAGTCAATACAAATTAGGCTTAACAACAGCAAAAACATGCCAACTACCGCACCGGGTACCGGCAAGTGAAAAAGCCATTCCAGAATATTTCCAATGATCTGGAATACCAATAATAAAGTCAGTCCGACTATCATGATTAAAGTTAGATGGAAGAAGTAAGCGGACGCCAAGCGTCCGCTTTAATGAAAGTTATTACAAACTAGAGTTCTCTAATGTGTCCTAATAGTTTATCCACATCTTCATCACTAGTTGCCCAACTCGTACAGAATCTTGTAATCATTTTGGGTTCACCGGTATCCGGCCATGTCATAAATGAAAAATTCTGCCGGAGTTTCTGAATAGCTTCCCGGGTGAGGATAGGGAATTGCTGATTTGTCGGAGAATCGATCCACATTTCAAATCCCTTTTCTTTGAAGGCATTTTTAATGCGATTTGCCTGGTCGACAGCTTTCTTTGAGATATCAAAATACAGATTGTCTGTAAACAGTTCTTCAAACTGGATACCAATCAAACGACCCTTGGCTAAAAGTCCGACATTTTGTTTGATGACGCTCCTAAAATCTCTATCCAAACCATTCGGTTTGGTAAAAACGATAGCCTCGCCAAGAAGGGCACCGACTTTCGTTCCGCCAATATAGAAGACATCGGCTAAGTCACTGAGATCCTTAAGAGTTAAATCGTTTTCTTTGCTTCCGAAACCATAGCCGAGTCTTGCTCCATCGACAAATAAGGGAATGTCATATTCACGACAGATTTTCGAAATTTGGGTTAATTCATCTTTGGAATATATCGTTCCGACTTCTGTCGGCGTAGAAATGTAGACCATCCCCGGTTGGACCATGTGCTCATGATTCGGGTCAGCCCAATAGTTTTCCAGATAGGATTTCAGATCAGCAAAGTCGAGTTTGCCATTCTTTTGAGGAATCGTCAGGCATTTATGGCCGGTTGCTTCGATTGCACCGGCTTCATGAACAGCGATGTGCCCGGAGTCAACACAAACTACGCCCTGGTGGGGTCTCAAGACTTGAGCAATGACGATTTTGTTTGCCTGAGTTCCACCGACGACAAAATAAACCCGGGCATCTTCGTTATGGCAAGCTGTTTTAATTAACTCTTCAGCTTTGAGGCTATGAGGATCCATACCATAGCCTTCAGTTTGTTCAAAATTAGTACGAACGAGGGCATCCAAAATTTTAGGGTGGCATCCCTCGGCGTAGTCGCATTCAAATCTAATCATTTTTATAGTTTGGGATTGAAGTTATTGAATCATTAATGACAAAGATCTCTTAAGAAGCAGACTAGTAAAGGAACGGGACGGGCAGTGGAGCCTTTGTTCTTACCACTTGTCCAGGCGGTTCCGGCAATGTCCAAATGAGCCCATGGAGTATCTCCGACGAATGCCTGAAGGAAGGCTGCAGCGGTGCAAGCACCGGCACCCGGTGTTCCGATATTGGCTAAATCTGCAAAGTTGCTCTTTAGGCTCTTGGAGTAAGCACGGCCAAGAGGCAATCTCCAGCACTTGTCTAAGCTGTTTTCACCGGCCTGCAATAATTCCATGGCCATTTCTTCATTGGTAGAGAATAGGCCTGTGTATTCATTTCCAAGCGCTACAACGCAAGCTCCGGTCAGAGTTGCGATATCAACTGCCATGGACGGTTTAAATTTATCAATGGCATATGCCAACAAATCACAGAGAACGAGGCGCCCTTCAGCATCAGTATTTAATACTTCAACGGTTTTTCCGAGATAGCTGGTCAGAATATCTCCGGGTTTTGTAGCAGAGCCTCCCGGCATGTTTTCTGTGCAGCCGATAACACCGACTACGTTAATCGGCAATTTCATGGATGCAGCAGCGGCGACTGTTGCTATGACGGAGGCTGCTCCGCACATGTCGTATTTCATTTCATCCATGCCTTTGGATGGTTTTAAGGAAATACCACCGGAGTCAAAAGTTAAACCTTTACCGATCAAAGCAACCGGAGCTTCGTCTTTAGCTCCTCCGTTGTATTCCATGACAACCATGTAAGGAGGCTGTTTAGAGCCCTGTGCAACACCTAAAAAACACCCCATTTTTAATTTGCGCAGGGCTTTTTCTTCAAATACGGTGACATCAAACTTCAAAGAAGCGCCAAGCTTGATGCAGAGATCCGCCATATACTTCGGTGTGCAGATATTAGCGGGGGCGTTACCAAGTTCTTTGGCCAGCATACAGCTTTTACCGAGGATGGCTCCTTCAGCAAATGCTTGGGTCATGTCTTCGGTTTTTTCATCTACCAACAAAGAGAATGATTTTGGCTGCTTCCAGTCGGGGCGTTGGGATTTTGCTTTGTAATCGGGTGTTTTTTCCAGAACCTGGATAGCCTGGCTGGCAACTTGTTCAGCAATCCATTCGGGCTGTAAATCAAACCAGTCAAGGCAAGCAATCGTGGCTGTTTTTACGAAATAGATAGATTTAATTGCCGCTTTTAACGGAGCTTCAAAGTTCAGAACTCCGTCAGCTTCAACACCTAAACCGACAACGACTAATCTTTTTGCTGTAATTCCGGGGAAAGCCGGAAAGATAGCAACTTCGCCAAGGCAACCCGTTATGTCGCCACCTTTGATAAGCGCGGAGAGGGCACCTTTAGATGCTTGGTCTACCAATTCTGCATTGCGGGTCAATTTATGGCGATAAACGCCGATAATCAGGGCGTCCGTTTTTAATGTGATCAGGTCACCGGTTTCAAGTGTTAATTTCATCGTTCTTTTTCCTATCCAAATTTTGTAGGAAATTATAGTGGCCTGAGGTATTCGTTTTTTTAAACACAATATCAATCTGAGAAAAAAGCTCAAAGTGATAAGATGTTTGGAAATTTGTGACGGCTATGAACAAAGCTTCTGTTCATTTGAGTTTGAATGTTACTGTTTCAGTAATTGAATGATTTCTATTACGGCATTAAACGGAGCAAAAGCTACAATCATGACCAGTTTAGGAAGTTCAGACAGCGGAACGTCAAACATCCACAGCAATCCCATAAGTATTAGAAGCGACAAGGCAAACGAATAAATGATAGGTAGCCGTCCGACTGTGGTGGGACCCAACGCTAGGAATTTCTCAGGACTTTTATCAGTAAAACCAATTTTGATAAATTCTAATTTACCGTGTCCAACGATCCAAATACTTTTATCTTCACCAAAGAAATAAAGTGAAGTGATGTAATCAGGCATGTACTTATCAGGATATTTATCCGTTTCAGCTGTTGCGGTGTACTTTCGTTTAGCTTTTTCGCATAATTCTTTGGCATAACTAATTGCTTTGTCGTCACAATCCTTCGAATCCATACCTTCAACTTCAAATTTAATAAAGTTTTTGAAGTATCCGTCAAAAGGAACAGGAGGTTTATTCAATTCCAAGGCTCTATCAACTGCACCGGAAATATAGTAGGTTCTTTTTGTATTAGGGATTGAATCTGAAGTCATATGATGAAAGCAATTAAATGAAAGGCCTGAGACGTTTCGACTGAAATTATAACGGGCCGCTACCTATTCAAAAGCTATCGAAAACGCCAAAGCCTGGTTTGTTCCCAGCATTTTGACCAATGATTAACCGGTTGCTATTTGACTCTAATGCAGTAAAGAAATTGTTCAAAATCATCGTTTAGTTAAGTAGCAGAAGATGCAAAGGAAAAATGTAAAGAGCATTCCAAAGACAGACGTTATAGATGTAATGCATCGAATTTAATTGAAACTTCCTGGTGATCATTATTTCTTCATACTCGTACAATAAAAAAAAAGAGCCATTCTTTGCTCTTTAAGTCTCTTGTTGGCATTCCGGCTCTAGCACACTAATATGGAAAAAACTAAATTATTTGAAGGCAGGATGTGCGAGTAATAATTGAAAAAGTAAGTCCAGATTATTAAAAAAATTATGTATATTTTTATTGGTACTTTGTTTTTTAACCTTGGCAACTAAAGAAGGAAACCAAACTAAGATTTCATTCTGAAGAAAAGTTTGAGCTTCACTATTTCTATCCTGTTCAATCAAAGAAGAGAGAAATGACATTTCTACAATTAAATGGTCGTCAGGTAAAGTTGTATTGTTTTTTAAACCTTTTGTCTTGTAAGCCTGATAGGTTGTCTGGGTATTGTTTCCAACAAGACTTTTTCCACCATCAGTCCAATATGAATGAGTCATACCGATGCAGGAATCATCAACTCCGTAAAATAATCTGGCCCAATCCTTAAGAAAGTTTTTATCAATATTGACTGAAGCTATCTGAGGATAATGAATGTCGACGAGCTGGTTATAGACGTTAACAGCCCGTTCGTACGATGAGTTTTTAGACTCATCCGGTTCGAAAATTAAACCGGTCATTAATCCCAGAATTGTATTAAAGGCACCCCGGAGTTCTTTGTTGCTTAGTTCTAAATCTTTCATAATTCACCTTAACGGGCTGCCGGAGTACCGGCAGCCTTTACAGAATTTATGCTCTGACCTTGAGTGTTTCAAAATCAGTATGAGAAGAGATGAATCTAACTTTCGGATGTGTACCGGCGGCACTATTGATACATTTTGCCCTAGCAATTAGTTGCCTATCTTCTGCAGACAGATTGTCATAATCCACCAATCGAAGAGCTTTTGTAGAACAGACTTCAACGCATGCAGGAAGTCTTCCTTCAGAAGTCCGATGGACACATAAAGTGCAATGTTCAGCTTTTCCGGGGATTCTGTCTGTCCATTTTGTTTTACTTGGTTTGACCAAAGGTTCCATTTCACCGAAGTATGACAACTTGTTGGGATCGGCGAACTTAGGAGCACCATAGGGACAGGCAGCAAGACACATTTTGCAGCCGATGCATTTTTTCTGGTCTACCAGAACTTCACCATGAGGTCCGAAGTGAACTGCTTTTACCGGACAGGTTTTCATACAGGCGGGATCTTCACAATGCATGCATGAGACTCTGAAATAATCAATGACCATGTCTTTGACATTTTCAGAGCGTTCAATGTGATTCCATTGAACTCCGGGAGCGACCTGATTTTCTTCTTTACACGCAACAAAACAAGCACGGCAGCCGATGCAGTCATCAGCATTTACTATCATTCCATACTTAGACATAATCAACTCCTTTATGCTTTCTTTTTGATTGAAACAGGATTTTCAAAATAGCTTGGATAACCGGACATCGGATCGCGGTTGTCCCGGTTCATTAGAGTTTGAGTATTTTGCTTATCCAACCAACCGTACTGTGCATCAAGTACACCTTCCGGAACAATTATGGATACCACGACTTTAGCTTCGACCGGTCCGCCGAAAGGACTTCTGATTTCAACAGTATCGCCTTCTTTGATACCACGTTTTTGAGCTTCAACAGGATTGAGGTGGACATGTAATCCGTCTTCAAGTTCCATTAAGTAGGGCTGATCAGTCCGGGTTTTGCTGTGGGTTATATACGGTTTTCTTGTTCCATTAATAAAGCGCAAATCAAACTCTTCTGTCAAAGGCATCATCGGTTTATATACTGGGAGTCCCGGATAACCGAACTTAGCAGCACGGTCAGAGAAGAAGTCCAGCTTGCCTGAAAGAGTATTGAAACCGGGTTTGCCATCTGCTCTGATATGACCGGTTTCATATTTTCTAAATTCAGGTTTAGGTGCAGGAATCTTACTGATTGACGGCAGAGCGTCTCTAAATTTATAAAGGTCTCCTCCTTCATATTGGTGAAGAATGAAGTCAAGTGCTTTTTCAGGATCGCCGTTGAAGAAGTGTTCCGGTTTATCAACGATGCAACCGAGTTCCAGTGCAATTCTCCAGTCTTCTTTTGCCTCACCTAAAGGTTTAACCGGTTTTCTTACGGCAATATTCGGACCATACCAACCAAATGGTGCATGACGTTCGTAGTTCATGGCTGCCGGAAGAATGATATCCAGATTCTTATGACTATCTTTTCTGTAGAAGTAATCAGCGGAGAATGCAAAATCTAAATTTTTAATTGCTTCAGCATACTCTTGAGGTTGCGGCCAAATATTTACATTGAATCCCCAACCGCAGAACATTTTAATTTTGCCGTCTCTTACCCATTCAGGTAAATCATTCGGGCTTGTCTGGTCCTGCAGATCGTGCCAAAGAGGTAAAGCTTCTTTATCAAGGCGGCGTTCTTTGACTGCCGGTGAGTTCCACCATTTCTTTTCAGCCATGGCCGGATGAAGACCGAATGCTGCCATTGAGAGCCCTTTAGGCGGCTTATTAAAAGGAACCCCTCCCGGAATATCAATGTATCCCATAAGGATCGGGAGCAAGAGAAGGGCGCGGGTGTTATTGACGCCGTTTGAATTATGAGAAACTGACTGTGTTGTCAGAGTGAAAGAGCCGGGACCTTGCGCCCAGAGTCTTGCTGCTTCAATTATTTTTTGTGCCGGAACTCCTGTTATTTCCTGGGTATGTTCCGGAGTAAACGGTTCCACATATTTGGCATAGTCATCAAAACCATGGGTCCACCGGTTGATGAAGTCTTTGTTGATTAAGCCTTCTTTGATCATCACCCGAGCCATTCCAGCCACTAATGCGCTGTCAGTTCCTACATGAGGTGCCAGGTGCACGTCGGCAATTTCTGCTGCTTTTGTACGTCTGGTATCAATCGTGATAATCTTACATCCTCTTTGCTTGGCCGCTTTGATAGCTTCCCACCAGCCCAGAGGTTGTGCCCAGACATTTGTAGCAAGGATCAAGAAAACTTTAGTATCTTTGGATGGAGTTGCACCGTTATTCGGTTGTCCGAAATTTAATTGTTCTCCCATCATACAGCCAGAGCGACAGGCTGCTGAAGATTCAGTAGCGAAGGTTACAGAATCAAAGTATTTTGCCAGCCTATAAATTGCCGGTCTGGGTTCTTTCGGATCACCGGCGTAAAACATTACGGAGTCAGCACCATATTTCTTTTTTGTTGCCATCATGTTGGCTGCAATGGTTTTGTAAGCTTCATCCCAAGAAATGCGCACCCAACCAGGATCTTCACTCCCTTTAGGATTTGTTCTTTTCATTGGATAGAGAAGTCTGTTCGGGTTGTAAAGTCTTTGTAATGTGCTTAAACCTTTAGAACAAAGCCAGTGTCTGGGATTTTGTTCCCAGTTCTTGATACTGATGATGTTATTACCTCTGGCTTTAAATTCAATTCCGCAACTGGGAACGTGATTACATGAATCACAAATTGAAAAACCGGTCCATTCCGGTTCATTTGCAGTCGTCTGAGCAATGACATTTCTAACCGGACTGTAAGCAGCCAGTGCAGAGATTGAGCCAAGTAATTGCCTTCTGGATAATTTGGCCATATTAATAGTCTCCTTGAGAGATAGTCAGTTTTTTAGGTTTTGGGGAACCTTTCTTTATTCTGAAACCTTCTGATAATCTTGATAAGCCGTATTTGTTCCATAATCTTGATTAGAATTGATATTTATCATTATCAAAAATGATTAGATTTAATGGCTAAAGACAGACCAGATTTAGAACTTCTTGAATTTTTGGATAATTTTTGGCAGACACGAAACTTGTCATTAACAGCAACCCGATTAGGCATTGGAACGGCAACCGGTTTCCGCTTATTGACAAAAGCCAGAAATCTTTTTGGAGATCATCTTTTTGTGAAGAGCGGACGTTCGATGTTACCGACTCCGTTCATGGAAGAACTCATTCTCAAAATTAAACCGGTGCTTGAAGACATCGATTCATTAACTGAGAGGAGAATTTTTTCGGTTAAAGAGATTACAGACACGATAAGAATTGGTTGTGTTGATAATGCCGTCTTTAAATTTATTGCACCTTCCTTGAAAAAGATTTATTCACAAGCGCCGAATTTAAGACTATCCATAGTTCCTTTAAATGAAAAATTTCAACATGATTTGGAACGGGGTTATTTGGATCTCGTCATATATGCTCCAAAAAATTTACATGTTTCAGAACTAAGCAAGAAATTCCATTACTTCATATTTCCCGCAGTAGAACATGTCTATTTAGTCCGAAAGAACCATCCACTGGAACAGTTATATAAAAAGAATAAACAATTAACAAAAGAAGATCTAAGGAATTTCAAGTTTGTGGCTATTAAATACGGTTATTCTCAAATTCCCATTACTTTTGACACAGCGGGGATGGAAGAGGGACCGAGTATTGCAATTGACACTCCTTATTTTTTAACGGTCCCTTTTATTTTGGAAGCCACAGATTTCATTGCAAGGCTACCTAAAGGAACAGCAGAAAAGATGGTAAAACAATCTAACTTAACGATTCTTCCATCTATTCTTCTGGAAAAAGACATTTGGTCGGCTGTATTCTTATGGCATCAACGAACCCAAAATTCACCCGTTCACCAATGGTTCCGATCCTTATTGATTGCTGAGACTAATGTCAATTCGATTCAAAGTAGCAACAATCCTAGGAACGAGTCTGAGTCACATAAGTGATGCTGACAAAGTTTGGATACTGAAGCCGTAATATGCGAAATGTTATCCATTTCCGACTGATTCGTTCGATAAATTTTTAGCCCGGTTCTGAACTAATCCTGGAACTATTTGGTTCACTGCCTGATGACTCTTCTTTTATTTTAGTTTTCACTGACATCTAACTATAGAAGCCACGGCTTTCATAAAAAGAAGTTTAATCAGGGTGAAAGATGTTCAAAAGTACAACGAAAATGATGATTCCTAACGGTACAAGTATGTCAGAAAGCATTGATCCATAAAAGGATGAATCCATGTACAGAACTACAGTTACGACCGGTCCAAGGAAAAAGAAAAAGAAGTCTCGAAGAGTATGGTCTTCGGGTGGTTTGAAGGTCAGATACTCTTCCGGAGTTTTATCTGTAAAGCCGATACGAATAAATCTTAATTTTCCACCTCCAACTATCCAAACGCTTTTGTCTTCACCGAAGAAATAGAGAGAGCTGATGTAGTCAGGCATGTAATTATCAGGATATTTGTAAGTTTCAATGGTTGAGGTGTAATTCCATTTAGCCTGTTCACTCAAATCATTGGCATCAAGAATGGCCTTGCCGTCACAATACCTTTCTCCCGGGCCTTCAATTTCGAGTTTAATAAAGTTTTCGAAGTAACCGTCAAAAGGAACAGGTGGTTTGTTTAATTGCAAAGCCTTATCAACAGCGCCATATATGTAATATGTTCTTTTAATATCATTCATAGTATTCGGCTACAGGATGCGAGTTCTGATAAGGATTGGGTGGTATTAGAACCGATCAAATTCTATTATTTTTCTATCTTAACTCGTTCCAAGAGTAAGGGGGTGTAAAAAATGACGAAGGCTCGTATTACCGCACGAGCCCTAGTCACATTTAATATGAGGCGAGGAAATGTCGCAACCTTTTATTTCTTAGTGGTTGATTGTGTCATAACTTGTGGTGGTTTGGAACAGCGATTTAAAATTGATACCGTTTTAGCCATTGTCGCCTTGTCTTGCTTAGCCTGTACGAAATCTTAAGAGGTGAAAAGGAGTCAGTTTTCACAAGTGGCTTGACTCTGTGCGCTTTCTTTTTGGTAATTCTTGATTGTTTCAAATATCATCGAAGTCAGCAAAGACTTCTTCTTGTATAGGTCTTTTAAGATTAGAAATCTCAGGTCAGACTGAACGTCCATTTCAAGGTAATCGAACCTAGTTTCAGCGTTGGTGGCACGAGATTTAACTTTTCGGGGAAAGAAAATGAGTCTCCTGTTGGATGTGTCATCTTAAAAAACAAGTTTTCTAATTGAATTTTCTAAAGACAAATTTTTGCAATTGGGAATCCTTGTGTCAGGAAAATCCTACTGTACCTTTAGACAGTAGGCAGACAAAGGAAATTAGTCGAAACTTCTTTTTAAATCCCATTAAACCCAAAGGAGAAAATCATAATGACTAATAAAGGTCTTTCTCGGCGTTCTTTTCTTAAAACTGCCTCTCTAGGTTCAGTTTCTTCGCTGAGTCTTCCGGCATGGGCTCAAGCCTTGAGAAATTCTACTTCTCCGGTCTCCCCCTCCAATGAGCTGCTTGATGAATCCGTTAATGTAGTCAATACTTATCATGAAATTCATTGCCATGGACAATGCATGCTCAAGGCCCATATTAAAGATGGTCGCTTAATTGCAATCACTAGCGCTGGTGACGTACCAAGAGCCGATTGCTTAAGTTCTGATGAATCAATCGGCAAAATGCAAAGACGAGCTTGCATGAAAGGCTACGCTGAACGTAAACGTATTTATGCTCCCGATCGCCTTAAATATCCTTTGATTCAAACAATCGAAAGAGGAAATTTGAATGGCTTTAAACGGGTTAGCTGGGATGAAGCTCTGGATAAGGCCTGCGCTGCAATTGAAAAAATGAAAGAACGCCAAAAGGTACTTGGCTATCTTCCGATTTGGAATGCAGGTGCTGATCCTTTAAATATGTTGGGGCCAACTTTGGCTGCCTACGGACACCATTCTGCCGGAAACCAGAATGATTGTTTGTATAACGCTCTTGGGAAAGGTGTGAAAGGACATCCTGCAATTGATATGCTTAATTCCAAGCTTATCATTGTCTGGTCAGCTGATCCTCAGACTACTTCTCCTCATTTGCCTTTCATAATGACAAAGGCAAGAGAAAAAGGAATCCCAATCGTCGTAATCGATTCAAGATATACAGGCACTGTCGGTGCGATGGCTACCGGATTGCCCGGAATTCCGGCATGGATTGCACCTCGTCCGGGTACTGACTCTGCAATTTTAGTGGCCATGGCAAATACCATTTATCGTAGAGGACTCCATAATCCTGACTATCTCAGAAAATATACATTCGGCTTTTTCCCGAACGATTCCGTCGTTTCAAATTCCCCGGCAAAAAATCCTTTAGACGGTACACCTTGGAAAGGTCACAAATTTAGCGTTCCGGCAGGTCAAAGTTTTGTTGAATATTTAGATGAACTTAATCAGAAATGCGGTGGAGAAGAAGGAGTTCTTAAATGGGCGGAAATGCTTTCAGGGGTTCCTTCACAAACCATAAAGAATCTTGCATTGGCTTATGGTAAGACTCGGCCGGCATGTATTTATTCTGCTTGGACTGCCGGTGGCGCACAAAGAACCGGTAATGGGATGTATTACGTTTGGTTGATGTTGGCTCTTTCTTCTATGACGGGAAATTCAACTGTCAGGGGAGGAGGAATTGGTTCGTTGTCCCCCAATGAAGGAATGTCTCTCAAACTTGGTAAAGCACCGGGAATGGCTCATGGGAAGACATTTAAACCGATCCTGTTTTCTAATTACCTCTCAACTCAAATAATACTGACAGGAAGGGATTCCAGAACGCCGGAACAGTTAAGAGAGGACGTAAAGCTGCTCAACGGTATCGATCTTGGAGATGATCCTCGCTTGCATTTAGAAATGATTGTCAAAGGTGCAGGTTCCGGAGATATGTTTAACCAAAGGTCTTCAATCAATCCGAAAGTCCAGGCATGGAAAAAACTTTCTTCGGTCATCACCTATGAAAGATTTATGAGCTCGACGGCCAGATTCTCCGATATCATTTTCCCGGTGGTGACACATTTCGAAGAAAGTTTTATTACAGGCTCACGGGTCAAAACAGATACTAACTTTGTGAATCAGGTGTTGGATCCGATGTATGAATGCAAATCGGATTGGCAGATTAATGAACTTTTGGCTCAACGCCTGGGTCTGGATTGGGGAAGACAAGGAAAGTCGGATGTCGATGTTATGAAAATTCAGTGGAGCGGAGCCAAGGTTCCCGAGAAATATAAGAAACTCAATCCGGACTATGCTCTTCCTTCCTTTGAACAAATGCAAAAAGAGGCGAATGTCCAACTTTATGTAACTCCGGAAAACTCAGTCATTGACGCGGCAAAATTTGCTCCGGGTGAATTCCCGACAGATACAGGTAAAATTAACTTCTACTCACCGTTCCTTGCTTCAAGAGGCCGATTAAAACAAGGTGCAGCCAGAGCACAATATGTTAGACCTCCGGAAGGTATAGAAGATTTATTGGAAGGAAAGAAAGGTGCCAAAGGCATTGCATATACCTTGCAATACACCACTCCACATATGCCTAACCGCAGTCATTCTTCTTTCGATAACACAACAACTTTAACGGATGCGTTCCCTCATGCGGTATTTATGCATCCGGAAGATGCAGCAAAACGTGATATTAAAGATGGAGATGAAGTCTACGTATATACCGATGCAGGTTGTATGAAAATTCCCGCCATGTTAACTGTCCGTCAATTACCAGGAGTTGTTTCAATTGGTGAAGGAGCGTGGTATCAACCTAGTCCGACCGAGACCTATGAAGCTTGGTACGATTTGGATGGAGATGGGATTCCTGAGAAACATGTTGTTCCTGTTGATATAGGAGGAGCTGTCAATGTTCTGACCAACGATCGGGATATTGGAGCAGCTGATCCGGTTCTACATTTACAGACGAAAAAATCCGGAGGCTTTGCTGCCGGTGGAAATCTCTGTGAAGTTAGTAAGACCAAACCTGCCTAACGATAAATTCTCAAAGGAACAAAAATGACTCAATATGCTTTTTTCTTTAATCAAAAACGTTGCCTTGGTTGCAAAACATGTGTCATCGCCTGTAAAGAATGGAATGAGGCAAGAAGAGGTGACGCAAATATTTCAAAAGCTTTAACAGAAGAAACTGCCGGTACATTTGATGAACCCATGTCTTGGGGTGCCGGTGGTTCCGGAACTGTTGCAGACGGAACACATTCCAGAAACCTCCTTCGTCGTTTTGACATGAAGGAAAATTGGAGAAGAGTTGAGTTTTTCGAGTATGGCCAAAGAGCTCCTAATGTTGCAGTTGTACCTCTTTCTTTGGGCTGTAATCATTGTGAAGATCCGGCCTGTGTCAAAGTGTGTCCTGCTAAGGCCATTACCAAGGAAGAAAAATACGGTGCTGTAATTGTTGATTCTTCTAAATGCTTGAGTTGTGGTGCCTGCAAAGCTGCGTGCCCTTGGGGAGCTCCCCAGTACTACAAAGATTTAAATGAGCCCGGCGATAGACCTCGTATGACCAAATGCGATATGTGTTATGACCGTCTGGAAAAAGGCTTAAAGCCGGCTTGTGTTGCCTCTTGTCCGGGGCGCGCATTAGAGCTGGCTCCGGTGGAGGAAATTTTGAAACTTCATCCCAATGCGACCAGAGTTGCTCTTGGTTTTGCCGAGCAGGATATACAAAGAACAAAACCTTCCGTCTATTTTGAATCACGCCAACTTTTCTTCAAATAAATCATGGATAGAGTCGATTCTCAGTTAACCGGCGTATTGGCTTCGGCTCTATTTTTCAAGAGTGTAGGGCTGTGGTTTTTAAATGGTCCTACACAGGAGAATAGAGAATTATTGTCAAAAGTTCTTGTATACGCACAGGAAAAAGCTTTAGCTAAATCCGAAATTATTCAAGTCATGCAGGAAAAACTAATGACCTCTCAAATAGAAAATGAGTACGGTAGTCTTTTTTGCCTAGGCAAGGATAGTGTCTCTTTGTATGAAAGCGTCTGGAAAACCGGATTGGTTATGCAGGAGCCGAGAGACAAAATGAGAAAAATTCTGGTTGCGTTAGGCTTGAAAGTTTCCGGTATTTCTAATGAGCCGGAAGATCATGTCGGGTTAATCCTCTACATATATGGCGAAATTTTAGAGAGAATGTACTTAGAGAGGACTAACGTTTGTGATGCTAAGAAAAAAAATCAACAGATTGAACTGTTAAATTTCTTGGCAGAGCTTGAGAGTCATATGGATTGGTTATCACACTTAAAAAATACGGTTGATAATCGGCAAGGATATTTTCATTCATTGTTAATAACAATGTCCATGGAGGAGTTAAGT
The DNA here is from genome assembly GCA_947854175.1 of uncultured Turicimonas sp. Taxonomy (GTDB): domain Bacteria; phylum Pseudomonadota; class Gammaproteobacteria; order Burkholderiales; family Burkholderiaceae_F; genus Turicimonas. The sequence goes on from CANTYJ010000015.1 coordinate 30,063, forward strand.
CTCAATAGTCTGAAGAGATGAACCGTTCAAAGATACAATAGCCGGTGAACAAGAAATGAATTTAGAGCACTCAAAAAGTTTTACAAATAAAAAACTCTGGCAGTTAATGCTCTTGGGATGTTCTATTTTGTTCGTAACACCGGCTGTTCTGGCTCAAGACAATGAAATTAATCTTGGAATCTTAAATACCGTCGGTGACGAAACAGAAAACCACTTTTATAAAGCCACGGAAAAGGCTTTAAGAAAAGCATTCTCCCCACAAAAATTAACTATCAAAACGTATGATCTGCCTGGCTTAGAAAAAGCGATTAAGAATAAAGAGATTAATTTCTTTATATGTAATCCTGGATTTTTTGCTTTTAATACCGCTAAATATGACATTTCTATAGTTGCATCACAACTATATCCGGGGTTTAAATCCCCGGACTACTCATTAGCTTCAACTGTCGTCGTCCCTTCGTCCAATAAAGAAATTTATTCTCTGAACCAGCTTCAAGGAAAGAGCGTGTGCGTGGTTGCTCCTAACGCGTTTGGTGGACGTTATATAGCTCACGGAGAATTATTGAAAAAAGGGTACGACCCAGAAAAATTTTTCGGAGATGTAGTATTCACCGGCTATCCAATGCCCAATGTTTTTAAAGAATTGAAAGAAGGTAAATGTGATGCAGGTATAGTTCGTGCATGTCTTTTAGAGGATATGATTTCAAGAGGACAATTGGCTAGCACTCAGTTCAGAGTGGTTGAACCCAAAAATGCACCGACAAAACAAAATTGTCTGGCGTCTTCTGATTGGTATCCGGGTTGGGTTTTTGCTTTCACATCCAACACTCCTAATGACATCGCAAAAGAATGTGCAAAAGTCTTATTTAACATGCCTTCTGTAGATGGCTATAGCTGGACATTACCTTCAAATCTAAATAATGTGGATTCACTTTTTAAGAATTTAAGAGTTGAGCATTATGCTTATCTGAGAGACTGGAACTGGAACCAATGGCTCAGACAACATTTTGAACTTGTTTTCTCAGTTGTATTTCTAATTGTCTTTTTGGCTTGTTATCTGAGGATTCTAAAGCGGCAAGTTAGAAAAAAGACAATCAAGCTAGAACGAGCTCTTTATGAAAAGGAAAGAGAACATAAACAGGCTGAACAAATTAAACAAACTCTTAATGATCTTGAAAAAGTCAGTTTGGCCGGCATGTTATCCAGCATGATGGCTCATGAATTGAAGCAACCGTTGGCTGTAATAAGGAATTATTCAGAGGCATTAAAGTCAATTTGGTTAGAAAAGAATCAAGAAAACCCGGAAATATGTGAAGTACTTGATACGCTTCAATCGGAGTCTGCACGGGCTTCAAGAATTATTGAGCACATCAGAGGTTTGGTCAAAGGTAAGAATATTAAAGCTCAGAACATTAACGTTAAAGAATTCTTGGAGGTGGTAGCTAAAAGATTTATTCAACTTGGAGGAGAAATAATCCCGTCAATAAAACTTCAAGATCAGAACCTTTGGATTAGTATTGATCCAATTCAACTGGAGTTGGTCCTTCTGAATCTTTTAAACAATTCAAGAGATGCTATTAAAAGCCAAGGCATGAAAAATAAGATAGACATATCTGTGGTTGAAAAAAACGATGGTGTTTGTATCTTTGTGACAAATCCAGGAAGAATTGTCAATCCTCAAGCGATAAAAGATATTTTTAACGTCAAAGCATCTAATAAAAGTTCAGGACTTGGTCTCGGGCTAGCAATTTCTGCAAGAATAATTGAAGCCAATGGTGGTTCACTTGAATTGGAACAAAAGAAAGAAGAGGTAATGGCATGCATAACCCTCCCGAAAGTGTATTATCCTCAGGCCTCACACAATTGAAAGAAGTTCAGTCTCAATCCTTGGTCAGAATTGTTGACGATGATTCGATTGTCCTGAAATCATATGAATTCATGCTTCGAGTCGCCGGATGGAGATGTAGAACGTTTTGTTGTGCCGAAGACTTTCTCGACTCTAAAGATCTGACGCCAGGTTGTCTGATATTGGACGTTCGTTTGCCAAACCTTTCCGGACTTCAATTACAACAACGGCTTGAAATTATTCAAATGACCATCCCAATAATTTTCGTCACAGGTCATGGTGATGTTGACATGGCTGTTCAGGCATTAAGAAAAGGAGCTAAAGATTTTTTAATAAAACCGGTCGATCCTAAACGGTTAAAAGACTCAGTTTTCGAATGTTGTTCTTTAGATATTGCCTATAACAAAGAAAGAGAAAAGAATCGTAAACAAGGTAAGTTGATCCAAAGTTTGACTCAACGGGAGTTGGAAGTTGTCCGACTTTTGGCTCAAGGTTTAATCTATAAGCAAGTCGCAGAAAGGCTGGGATGTTCAGAGAGAACCGTTAAATTCCATAAATCCAATGTATCGGAACGACTAGGAGCAAAGTCTATTGCCGAGATAGTAAAGATCCTTAAAGATATCCTTTAATTTTTAAGAGAATAGAAGAAAAAGAGCTTTTGATAATTGAATGATCTTTAACCACAAGATGCTTCGGTTTTGTCATAATAAATGTAAAACCCGAGAATCCCATTAGAATATTTCATGAGGACGACTAAGAACTTTTTCTATCTTATGGAATTTCCGTTCATGTCTTCTTTACGGCATATCTAAAAGAAACTGGAAAATGTAATTTGGTTGGAGTTTTGGCACCGACAATCAAGATAGCAGATAGCTCAGAACAGATAACTTCGTGTAAGGAACATCAATGAAACAGAAAAAAGATTTGGTATTGACCTATGCGAAACTCTAGTCTTTGTGTGTCAAACCACACGCAAAAGAAAAACTCATTGTTTCCAAGCTTGAACCACTTACAGACCTAGAAGCGCAATTTCCGGAAGAATATGGAAAGGAAGTTGCAAATTCTCAAATTAATGTTCCACTAAATTCTCAAGTAAGTGTTCCACTAAATCAGG
>CANTYJ010000016.1 GCA_947854175.1 uncultured Turicimonas sp.
GCCACAAAAGGAAACCATTCTTTAGGCTTTAACTACGGTATTGGTAGCGGCAATTATGGCAGAGTTGATCAAACTCTCCAGGCTAAATACAGATATCAATTCTAAAAATGGGAAGGCAGCTGAGGGCTCCCTTTATCGGATAGCACGGCAATAGAAGTCTCTGATTTCCCATTTTCCTCTGAATTCAATTCCTAATGTTCGTGTGATTCCGTCACGACTAATTATTAAAAATTTTGTAGTACTTGTGTCGTTTAGGCATAAACAGTTTTGTTTTTCATACCTCAGGTGAGAAACAAAATGCCGGGGCTCGACACGAGAGTGTCGAGCCCAATTTTCCAAGTACTAGAAACTACGAGAAACGAAATGAAAAAATTAAAAATTTTGTCATTAATTCTTCTTGCATATGCCAGTCACATGAGTAGCGCGGGCGCAAACGAAGTGATAACTTGGTATGACGTCAAAGGTCTCGATTTTTTAAAAACCAATGAGAAAAAAGTAGTTAAAGGAACAAATTCTTTTAGCGAACCTGCTATCGATCTTTTTTCCTACGCAGATGCTCAAACCCCAGAAGTAGTTAATTTAAAACTAGTCGAGAGCAATAGCCCAAACAAATATGGAAATATAGGGATAGCTTTTCTTGATAACGGAAATAAAGATAGAACTGCAAATTTATATCTTGAAGGTTACGACTTATATTTAACCTCAAGTGGAAAGCAAACCTCTGCAATTAACATGAGAGGATTTACTTCTGCTGTCCGAAAAAATATGAGAACGTTAAATGTAGTTGGGACTGACAAAGAAAATATTTATATTTCGGGTTCCTCATACGGAGCGAATTTATATGGGAATATCTTATTGAATATCGAGGCAGTCAAGAATATTAATATTTCTTACAACTCAGCAGATGTTCCTTCTCTTTCTGGTATCAATACCCATGCCACTGATAGGAGGAATCCTCGAGAGAATCCATATGTAACTGTAAAAATTAATTCCACTGATTCTTTCAATGTTAAAGGGAATATAAACCACTCTGTTTCATCGGCTGGAAACAATCTAGTTAATATATCATCTAAGATAATTAATTTTGATACCCAAGTCAGTGGGCAGCCAAAATACGCAAGTGCCTTGCTTTATGGTACAGGTCAAATCAATCTTTTAGCTAGTTCAGAAGTTATACTGAAAGGTTATAGTGCTAACGCAGATAATGGAGCGTACAAAGATAGTTATGCCATAAGAGGAGGTGCTACTGATTGTAATTCTTGTGGAGATACAAAGTATTATTATCACTCAGATTTTAATATTAACGCCGGCGAGGGCTTAATAAATTTAGACACACACTGGGGTGCTGTTTATATGGAAGCCATAAAAGATATAGACGAAGAAGAACAGTACATTAGTCCTACTTACCACGCCTATACAACTTTAAGTGCCAAAAATATAAAGATTCGTGCCTCTGGAACGTCTAATAATGCAGCTACTACTTATAGTGCAAACACCACTTTTAGAGCAATAAGCAACTATGAAAAAGCAGATTTTGAAACTCAAGTTGGTGCATACATTTTATTGACTACCCGTGGGAACGATGGAAATCAAGAAGGCAATATCGTCATCGATTACGTGGATTCTTTAGATAAAGAAAAGAAACAAGACATCTTTTATGCCTATGGACAGACAGCGAAGATCGATTTAGATTCATCTTACATAGAAATAAATAACCAATACGAAGAGGGAAAACTAGGGACACGTGCTGATCTAAGGAATATATTCTTCGCCGATAATGCTTCAAATATTGCTTTAAAAGGAAAAACAAAGATCTTTGGTAATACTACGGCGAGAAATGCCGCAACTGTTTCTTTAACTTTGGAACAGGGGTCGGAAATTACCGGAGCTATGTTTGATAACTCCTACCCTTACTATGATTCCACGACAGAAACTATCACTAATTTTCATGACAACGGAAAAGTTATTATAAAAGGCTCCCAGTCTTCAGTATGGAATGTTCTTCCATATGAAGATAGCGCAGATAGAGGATCTTTATTCAATAAAGACACGGTACGCTCAACCGTTTTTTCAATAGACTCCGACAACACAACAAAGACTAATCCGTTTATTGTTAACTTGGCGGGACCTTCTACGGCCCAAAACTCTCTCAAATCTTCTTCAGCACCATACCAAAAGCTGAATGTTACGAATTTAGGGGAGAATGGTAATGGTTTTACGCAATTTAATCTAAAGTTTGATGACAACAAAGGAACCTCGAGTGGGCAAGCAAATGGTCATGATGCAGTTCTAATTCATAATGGACAAGGAAGCCATGGTGTCTATGTTGTATATACCGGAGATCAAGGTTCAAATGAAGCAGAGTCTTTAAGAGATGCTTGGTTGGTTCAGGATAATAGCCAAAACGCCTCGTTTGAATTAACAAACTCGGGAGGCACTGTCGACATCGGTCTTTATAAATACTCTTTGGCAGTTGAAGAAGGCCACAGCCAGATCGGTGGAAACCAAATGGCTAATTACTGGTACCTGAAGAGAGGCACATCACCGGACAAACCAAACCCGGATAATCCAAATCCTGATAATCCGGTCGTTCCTCCTCCAAGTGATGACCCGCTCACTCCGGGCGCTGACACATTACTAAGCTTTGCCGGTTCTCATCGATATTTACACTGGTCAGATCTTCAGGATCTCAGAAAACGTCTTGGTGAAGTTCGTTATGGAAGTCAGGATGGAGCGTGGGTTCGCGGTATGCTTCAAAAAGATTTAACCGATGGTGAAAATGGAGCCAGCGGATTAAAACAAAATTATTACGGTATTAATCTCGGTGCTGACCATCTTGTCACAAAAGATGAAAAAGGAATGGTCCTTTTGGGGGCCAGTGTAAATCTCGGCCGTGCAAAACAAAAGACCCGTGGTGCCAATAACAGTTCCGGCGATACTGACCGTTATGGAATGAACGGTTATGCAACATGGGCCAATGCTGAAGGTTCCTATGCGGATTTAGTCCTTTCTGCAGACTACTATCGACAGGATATAAATACCACTGCAAATGGGATCTCACAAAAAGGCAAATACAACACATTCGGTTTAGGAGCCTCTATTGAAGTTGGTAAACAATTTAGTTTCGAAAGTCGGGATTTGAAGTGGGGTCCGTGGTACAGACACACGTGGATCGAACCACAATTACAACTTTCTTATTATTGGTTAAGTGGCAAGAAATACCGTCTGTCCAATAAAGGTATCAGAGTCAATATCAAAGATGATGATAGTTTGATTGGTAGAGCAGGTGTAGTTATTGGAACCAAATGGAATTATGGTGACAATCATTACGATCTAAATAAACGCTACTTCCAGGCCTACATTAAAGGTGGTGTAAAACACGATTTCCTTGGAAATTACAAGATCACTCTCAACGATCAGATCTTCTCTAAAAACATTGGTAAAACAACCGGTTATTACGGAGCCGGTGCTGACTGGCAGGCAGGAAGTAACACTCGTTTCTATCTGCAGCTCGAAAGAGAACATGGAAGCGGTTATACCAAAGAGTATGAAGTCTCCGTTGGAATGAAGTACCAGTTTTAAGAAAAGGAACCGATAATGAAATCTACTAAATTATTTGCAGCATTATTAACCTTTGGCTTGTTCAGTGGCACTTCAATGGCAAAGGATATTCCTCTCTCCGGAATGTGCGGTAAGCAGGCAGAACCGGCCATATTCTTCCTAGACTATTCAGGAAGTATGATGGAAGAGGTCAAAAATGAAGACCCGGCAACCAAGGAAGAAATGAAGCTCAAGAAGATTACTGAGGCTAAAAAACTTATTTCCTTGGTCGCACAAAATCTTCCTTCCTACTCTGATGTAAGTATTGGAGTGGGAGCTTTGGCGCCATATACAGTAACTTTACTTCCGGAAAAAGTTTCCCAAGAGTCTCTTCAAAAAGCTCTTGAGAAATTGCCGGAGGATTTGGAAGTCTTCGGAAGACAAACAAATTTCGGTGAAGGTCTCCTCGAAATTGCAGAAGTTTCTGCTGCAAACGAAAAAAATCGTGAAGTCGTCAAATCTTTTGGAAACAGCCCTACATTGATTCTTTTATCTGACGATCTCGTCTCTAATAGGGGAGTTCAGTTCGAAGAAGGCTTTGCAAAATTCAAAGAGAAGTATCCTGCTTCAAAGATTATTCTCGTTTCATTTGCAGATGGCAAAGAAAAAAATGAACAAATGCAGAAATTGCTCAGTCAGACAAAGATTAAAGAGTATGATGGCTGGAAGCTTTTGACTGATAAAGCCTACCTCTGCTCTTTTATTGAGCAGAATCTCTATAAGGATTGTTCATTTACTTTAGGCGCAGACGCATTGTTTGGATTTGATAGCGACAAATTGTCTCCAAAGGGTAAAGAGACCTTAAGAGCAGTATCAGATAAAATCAATTCATTCCAAAAAGAATTGAAGAAATCAGGTAATTCTCTTTCAATTTCTGCTCATACCGATAGAATCGGTTCTGAACAATACAATCAGAGACTTTCAGAAAGAAGATTAAATTCCGTCTTGAATGAGTTAAGACGAAATCATGTTGATATGTCTGTCTTTTCAGAAAAACTGGCACTTGGTGAAAGTCAACCCGTGACTGGAAACGAATGTTTGTCACTTCCAAGAAAAGAGCAAATAAAATGCTATCAACCTGACAGAAGAGTGGAAATTAAAATTAAGTAATAGCTAACTTTAAAGTCTTCATAGTTGCTTAAAAGAAAGGTTGCAGTGTTGTTTAAAACGTTGCAACCTTTTCTTCAGGTATTTTTAAAATTTTTTGTAATAGCTACATCGGTTATTGCAAGTTCTGGATCTGTTCTCTCATCTGTTCAATAACGACTTTGAGGTTGACTGCAGTATCTGTCATTTCAATCGCACTTGCTTTGCTGGCTAAAGTATTGGCTTCGCGGTTTAGTTCTTGAATAATAAAGTCCAATTTTCGTCCGACAGGACCGCCCTCATCAAGAGCCTTTCTAATTTTGTAGACGTGGGTAAGTAATCGGTCCATTTCTTCCGCGACATCGATCTTAGTTGCAAATAAGGTTACTTCCATTCGGATTCGATCTGAAATTTCTTCACGGGTTATTTGAACCTTCGAACCTAGATTATCAGTAAGAGCCTCGTCCAGACGGGCCTGTAATTTGACCTTCAGTGCTTCAATAATACTCGGAACTTTTGGTTTTAAAACATTGACGAGGCGTTCAATCTCATTGCATTGGTTCAAAAGTACCTCGGTAAGTTTTATTCCTTCGACGGCCCGGGACAAATTGAACTTGTCGATACAGCGCTCTACAGCACTGAACAATTCGGTTTGAGTTTCTTCAGAAATATCAGTGTTTGATTTAAGAACACCCGGTAAAGCCAGGATTTCGCCGACGGTGAGATTTTTTGCGCCCGTTATTTTGTGAATTCTTTTAGAAAGTGCTTTAATCGCCTTTACAGCTTCCAGGTCAATATTATTTTCATTGTCTAGCCCGCTGTTGCGGTTAGAAATGTAAATCTTACATTCGATTTTGCCTCGCTTGATCTCATTGTTGTCGGAAATTAGCTTTCTAACGGCCGGTTCGAGTGAGCGTAATTTGTCTGTTGTGGCAAAGTAATTAAAATCTAAAAATCTTGAATTGACGGCACGGAGTTCGATTTCCAATGTACCGATTTCTGTATCAATAGAAACGTTGCCGAAGCCTGTCATGCTGTAAATATTGTTTTTGCTCATTTCAAATGTTTTGTAATCCGTAAAATTTTGAGGTATTTTAAACCGTTGATCTTGAGCCAAAGAATCGGAGAGATAAATGGAGACTGTTATGAGACCGGATGGAAGAACTCCGGCACAGATTAGACCTGTAAAAATTGACAAAAACTTTACCTGCTACGCAGAAGGTTCTGTACTAATTTCCGTCGGTAATACTAAAGTTATATGTACGGCTTCAGTTGAAGAAAAGGTTCCTTCATGGATGAAAGACTCTCCTAAGGGTTGGGTCACTGCTGAATATGGCATGTTACCCAGAGCAACGGGGACTAGAACAGACAGAGAAGCTGTAAAAGGTAAACAAAGCGGCAGGACTCAGGAAATCCAAAGATTAATCGGAAGAGCTCTCCGGGCTGTTGTTGACATGGATAAGCTGGGGCCGAGGACGATCAAAATCGATTGTGATGTTATCCAGGCCGATGGTGGTACCAGGTGTGCTTCGATCACAGGCGCTTATGTCGCATTGAAAATTGCCGTAGAAAAATTGCTTTCTCAAGGTTTGCTACAGGAAAATCCAATCAATGATCAGGTGGCAGCTATTTCAGTGGGCATATACAAAGGATTGCCCGTTTGTGATTTGAACTATGAAGAAGACCATTTGTGCGACACGGACATGAATATCATCATGACTGGACAAGGAAAGTTCGTTGAAATACAGGGAACCGCCGAAGGAGAGCCGTTTGATGAAAAAACTCTCGCTGTGATGATGGATTTGGCAAAAGGTGGTATCAAAGAGCTTCTGAAGGAACAGGAAAAATAATCATGATCGACAAAATTGTTTTGGCTAGCAATAACAAGAAAAAAATGAAGGAGATGAATGAACTTTTGTCCCCTTTAGGAATTGAAGTAGTTTCTCAGGGAAGTTTAGGTATCGCTGCTGCAGAAGAGCCTTTCTGTACGTTTATAGAAAACTCCTTGGCTAAGGCCAGACATGCAGCAAAAACTTCCGGTCTACCTGCCATTGCAGACGATTCAGGAATCTGTGTGGATGCCTTATTGGGAGCACCCGGTGTTATGAGTGCAAGATATGCCGGAGAGCCAAGCAACGATGAAAATAACAACAAAAAACTACTTGCAGAAATGAAAGGTCGCTCTAACAGGAACGCTCATTACATGTGCGTCATAGTAGCTGTCCGGAGACACGATGATCCCGAACCTCTTGTTGCGATCGGAAGATGGGACGGTGAAGTAGCACAGGACAGAAAAGGAGAAGGTGGCTTTGGGTACGATCCCTATTTCCTGATTCCTGAACTTGGTAAGCATGCCGCAGAATTGACTCCCGAAGAAAAAAACGTTATTAGTCACCGCGGAAAAGCAATGGCCAAGATGAGAGACTTAATCGTTGAAAGCTGGAAGTAATCAGATGATTCCGTTATCGGTATACATTCACTGGCCGTGGTGCATTAAAAAATGTCCATATTGCGACTTTAACTCTTATAAGTTGCAAAGTGAAGATGCTGAACTCTTCTATTTAAACGCTTTAAAAAAGAGTTTGAATAGAGTCACTGAGGAGGTTTCAGGCCGTGAAGTGACTACTGTTTACATCGGAGGAGGTACGCCGTCTCTTCTATCTCCTGCAGCAATAGAAGAGATCCTTTCTGCAGTGCGAAAGAATTTATCTTTGCCTTCCTCGGTCGAAATCTCCATGGAAGCCAATCCCGGAACGTTTGAATATGAAAAATTTAAAGACTTTAAACGAGCCGGGATTAACCGGTTGTCTATAGGGATTCAAAGTTTTAATGATGAGAAACTAAAAATCCTCGGCCGGGTACATAATTCGAAAGATGCAAAAAAAGCCGCAGAAGCCGCCGCTGAAATTTTTGAAAATTTCAATCTTGATTTGATGTTTGCTCTTCCCGGTCAAACCATGGAAGAACTGACGGAAGATTTGGAAACAGCTTTAAGTTTCGGTAGCACTCATCTTTCTTATTATCAATTGACGATTGAACCGAATACGTATTTCGGAAAATACGAACCCAAGAATCTCCCCGGCGATGAATTAAGAGCCGACATGTCTGATTTTGTAGTGCAAAGCTTGGAAAAAGCTGGGTTTGAACACTACGAAATTTCAGGCTATGCCAAAAAAGGTTATCAGTGCCGCCACAATCTGAATTATTGGATGTACGGAGACTATCTCGGTATTGGTCCGGGTGCTCACGGCAAAATAACGCAAAGCTCGGATATCTTCCGCACAGTATCTGCAGTTAATCCGAAACATTGGTTGGATAAAATTGAAGAGGGCGGAAATGGGTTTGTCAAAAAGACCAAAGTGAAGAAGGAAGATATACCGTTTGAATTTATGTTAAACGCCCTTCGTCTTAAACAGGGGGTTGACAGCTCCTTATGGCAACAAAGAACTGGTTTACCTTTAAATTTAATCGCCGGTAAGCTTAATAAACTTCGCCATCAGGGACTATTAGATCCTTCAGAAAATCTTATTAAGGCAACCCCGTTCGGTTGGAATTATCTCAACGATTTGCAGGAAGAATTCTTGTCGCCCGAATAATCAAAAAAATATTAATGCACCAACTAAGATAATGCACCTAACCGGTGCATCAAATTTCTTATTTTCAAATTTGTATCTTCTTCAAAAAAGCACTAAATTAGTGCATTGAACTTAATACGTGCTTTGCGGGTGCATTTCTTTAAGCTAAAGAATTGGCATGCTTTTTGCATTACTTTAAGTAATTTGTTAAACAATTACTCTATCGATTAGGAGAAATCATGGGAACCACTGCTGACGATGTCATGGACATGATCAAAGATGAAGATGTTAAGTTTGTAGACTTGCGCTTTTGCGACTTTGTAGGTAAAGAACAACACGTTTCTGTTCCTGTATCAGCTTTTGATGAAGATAAGTTTGAAGAAGGTCATGCCTTTGATGGTTCTTCTATCCGCGGCTGGAAAGGTATTGAAGCCAGTGATATGCTTTTAATGCCGGATCCGGAAAGTGCCCGTATGGACCCGTTTACTCAGGAACCGACACTTATTTTGACATGTGACGTTGTTGATCCTTCAAATGGTAAAGGGTATGAGCGAGACCCGCGTTCAGTAGCAAAACGTGCAGAAGCCTACTTAAAGAGCACCGGTATCGGAGACACAGCATTTTTTGGTCCTGAACCGGAATTTTTCATTTTTGACGGCGTGTCTTGGGACACACGTATGAACAAGAGCTTTTTCAAAGTCTCTTCCGACATCGGTCACTGGTCTAATAAAAAAGACATGCAGGGCCACAACACCGGTTTCCGTCCGGCTATCAAAGGCGGATATTTCCCGGTTGCTCCGACAGATACATTAAATGATGTCCGCGCTGCAATGTGCATGACTCTCGAAGAACAGGGTGTTCCGGTTGAAGTCCATCACCATGAAGTCGGCGGTGCCGGTCAATGCGAAATCGGTACCCTCTTCAGCACATTGGTTAAGCGTGCCGACTGGACACAGATTCTTAAATACACCGTATGGAACGTTGCTATCGCTTATGGCAAAACAGCCACTTTCATGCCCAAACCATTAGTCGGTGACAACGGCTCCGGTATGCACGTTCACCAGTCGATCTGGAAAGACGGTAAGAACCTTTTCGCAGGTAACGGCTATGCAGGCTTGTCTGAACTGGCTCTTTATTACATCGGCGGTGTTATCAAACACGCAAGAGCATTGAATGCAATTACAAACCCGACAACAAACAGCTACCGTCGTCTGGTACCGGGCTTCGAAGCTCCTGTTAAATTGGCTTACTCCGCACGTAACCGTTCCGCTTCTTTGCGTATCCCATATGTCGCCAGCGATAAAGCCAGACGTGTTGAAGTCCGCTTCCCGGATCCGATGGCTAATCCGTACCTCTGCTTCGCCGCCTTGTTAATGGCCGGTATTGACGGTATCCAGAACAAGATTCATCCGGGTGAAGCTGCTGATAAGAATCTCTACGATCTTCCTCCGGAAGAAAATGCAAAGATTCCGACAGTTTGTTCCTCTCTTGAACAGGCTTTGGATGCTCTGGCAGCAGATCACGACTTCCTTACTGCCGGCGGTGTATTTACAGAAGATATGATTCAGGCTTACATCGATCTCAAACGTCATGATGTAGAAAGAGTCATGCTTGCAGTCACACCGGAAGAGTACGACATGTACTACGCCCAATAGTAAGTTCTGAACTCATTTAGCTAAAAGGGCATCTCAACTTAAAAGGGTGCCCTTTTTTATCGGAAATTCTCATGAAAGACGGCTTCTCCCAACTAAAAACATTGGACATCCTTTCAACCGGTGTCCTAATCATCGGCTTGAACGGAACCGTCGTTTTTGCAAATGCTTCCTGCGAATCTATATTCGGCCAGTCTGTAAAAAATTTAATGGGAGCTGATATCGGCCTCTATCTTAAGAAATCAAAATTCTGGATAGAGTCCTATATACGCAATAAATCTTCTCTTTTTGAAGTCAACGAAGAATTAACCGATTTAATCCTCTTTCCGGAATCTCCGCTAAAGGTCTATATATCGATTCATCCGTCCCCGGATGATGAAGATCATCTTGTTTTAGAAATTCATCCTGCCCATGGTCCTCTTTTGCTCAATCACAATAAGAGGATGGCCGAAATTTCAGAGAACAACCGCAGATTATTACGAAATCTGGCTCATGAAATCAAAAATCCGTTAGGCGGAATTCGCGGGGCTGCCCAGCTTCTTGAGTTAGAGCTCGAAGATCCGGAACAGTTGGAATACACCGGTGTGGTCATTAGTGAGGCAGACCGTCTGCAAAGCTTAGTAGACCGGATATTGCTGCCCTACCGTATTCCATACAAACCGGAAAAAATAAATATCCATGAAATATTGGAAAAAGTCCGTCTGTTGATTGAAGCAGAGTTTCCGATGGGACTCAAAATAGTAAGAGATTACGATATCAGTGTCCCGGAAATCGAGGGAGACAGAGGACAATTAACACAAGTTTTTTTGAATCTGATGAGAAACGCCGTGGAAGCATTTCCGTCATTTTCAAAGTCAGATGCTACCGTCAGGATTTCGACGCGTGTTATCCATGATGTTGTGGTCGGCCAGCAACGCCAGCGGGCCGCCTTAAACGTACACATTATCGATAACGGTCCCGGAATTCCCGAAGAATTAGTCAGTACCATTTTCTTCCCCCTGGTTACCGGAAAAGCCGGAGGATCCGGACTGGGTCTCTCATTGGTTCATTCATTTGTCGAACAGCACGGCGGCACAATAGAAGTAAACAGTAGGAAGGGTAAAACAGACTTTAGTCTGATGTTCCCGTTAAAGTTATGAAAAAAGTTTGGATAGTTGATGATGATCGGTCAATCCGCTGGGTTTTAGAAAAGGCTTTGCAAAAAGCCGATATCCCGGTGCAAACCTTTCAGTGTGCCGATGAAGTTTTAGAGGCATTAAAAACAGAAACACCTTTTGTTTTAGTCAGTGACATCCGAATGCCGGGTAAAAACGGATTGGAACTTCTTGCTGAAATCAAAAATAATCCCGACTGGAATTTTCCTGTCATCATTATGACGGCCTTCTCAGACTTAGACAGTGCTGTCTCCAGCTATCAGGGAGGTGCCTTTGAATACCTTCCTAAGCCGTTTGATATCAGTAAGGCTATTGAACTAATCCGTAAAGCAATTACTGAATCAACCGTTTTTGAACCCAATAACCAGCAACCGGATATCGCCACTGAAATCGTCGGTCAGGCACCTTCCATGCAAGAAGTATTCCGGGCGATCGGCAAACTTTCTCAAAGTTCGGTGACCGTGTTACTGACCGGAGAATCCGGTTCTGGAAAAGAAGTGGTGGCACGCGCTTTGCACCACCATAGTCCGCGTGGCCGCAGTGCTTTTGTTGCACTGAATATGGCTGCTATTCCTCGTGAATTGATGGAAAGTGAACTCTTCGGACACGAACGCGGTGCTTTTACCGGAGCCAACAGCATTCGCCACGGCCGTTTTGAACAGGCTGAGGGAGGAACATTGTTCCTCGATGAAATCGGTGATATGCCATTGGAACTTCAGACCAGACTGTTGCGTGTTCTCTCAGACGGTTATTTTTATCGTGTCGGCGGCCATCAGCCAATTAAAGCTAACGTCCGGGTTATTGCAGCAACGCACCAAAATCTCGAGAAAATGGTCAAGGAGGGAGATTTCCGCGAGGACTTATTCCACCGGCTCAACGTGATCCGGTTGAGATTGCCTTCTCTGAGAGAAAGAAAAGAAGATATCCGTCTGCTAGTCCCGTTCTTCCTTTCTAAATCAGCAAAACAATTAAATGTCGAGCCCAAAAGTATTAGCAAAGAGGCATTGGAAATTCTCTCTGCATTTGATTTTCCGGGCAATGTCAGACAACTTGAAAATGTCTGTAATTGGCTAACCGTGATGGCACCGGCCCAGTTAATCTCCAAAGAAGACTTGCCGGACGAAATAAAAACTGCGTTTATCTCTGTACCGGAGAAGGCCGTTATTTCGACTCATGAAAAAGCTTCTTCAACCGAAGAACTCTCCGTAACAGAGACAAAGGTTTCACTTCAGTCTTTAGACGGTTCATTGTCCTGGACGGATATTCTCAAAACTAAAGTAAGGGAAGGACTTCAAAAGGAGGAAGAAAACCTGATGAAGCTATTGACCGAAGATTTTGAGAAGACGGTACTTCGGACTGCTCTGGAAGAAACAAAGGGCAGAAAGGTAGAAGCAGCTGTAAAACTTGGTATTGGTCGTAATACCATGACTAGAAAAATTCAGGATTACCATTTAGAGTAAAGCTTTAAATAACAGAATTAGCTAAATGGAAATCGGAGCAGTCGAACAGCAACTCAAAGAACACGGCGCATTACAGACGCATGTTGATCATTTTTGGAGACAGTGGATTCTTAGGAAGAATCCGACAGCCAGAACCCCGAGAGTGCCTGAAAAAGCCAAAGAGACGTTTGCAGAAATGAACCGGATGCTCTCGGGGCTGTACTCCGTTATCGAGGAAAATCCCTCGCCGGACGGCAGCCTCCGCTTGGTTCTTCGGCTCTTTGATAATCAGTTAATCGAAACTGTGGTGTTACCCGGTAACGGCGTCTGTATATCCACCCAAGTGGGTTGTGCTGTCGGATGCCTCTTTTGCATGACCGGGAAATCCGGTCTGATAAGACAGTTAACTGATTTGGAAATCGTCTCTCAAGTCCATGCAGCACGTCAATACCGCAAAATTAATAAAGTTGTGTTTATGGGAATGGGAGAACCGTCCCACAACTTAAGACGGGTTATGAACGCCGTGAATTTTTTGGCAGTTTACGGTGCAATCGGATATAAGAATCTGGTGGTGTCAACGGTCGGTGATAAACGGTTATTTGATGAATTAAGGAAATCGAAAGTCAAGCCGGCTCTTGCTATTTCTCTTCATACGACTGATGACGAAAAACGAAAAAAACTGCTTCCCGGTATTAAACCGATGCCGGTAAATGAAATCATGGACTTCGCCGACGAGTATGCCACTTTAGGCGCTTATCCGATTCAGTTCCAGTGGACGCTTCTTAAAGATATCAATGACGATGAAAAAGAAGTCGATGATTTAATTGCGTTATGGAAGAGGAGAAGGGCTATTCTGAATATGATTCCGGTCAATTTTGTTGAAGGAAACAGCTTTACCAGACCTTCTGAAGAGAGAATGGAAGAAATTGCCCGCAAATTAAAAGAAAATCACGTACTTCTCAAGTATCGCAACTCCGCCGCCCAGGAGGTGGACGGCGGTTGCGGACAACTAAGAGCCAGAAAGCTCAAAGAACTGGAACCCGAACCGGTCCCAGTGAAAAACGGATCTATTTCGGAAGATCCAGCGTTAAAGTGACCGGTGCATGATCGCTTGGCCTTTCTTTTCCACGGTAGTCTTTATTGACAATCACGCTTTGATTATATTTTTTTAGAGGCTCTGAAATCAGAATGTGATCAATGCGTAAGCCGAGGTTGCGCTGAAAGGCTTTCATCCGGTAGTCCCACCACGAGAAAATTTTTTCGGGCTGTTCGTGCTGACGGAAACTATCGGTTAATCCCAGAGCAATTAAGTTTTGGAATCGTTGACGGACCTCCGGCAGGCAAAGAACGGAGTCCGCCCAGTCTTCTGGATGTTTGGCATC
Source organism: uncultured Turicimonas sp. (assembly GCA_947854175.1). Lineage (GTDB taxonomy): Bacteria > Pseudomonadota > Gammaproteobacteria > Burkholderiales > Burkholderiaceae_F > Turicimonas. Next base: position 13,889 of record CANTYJ010000016.1, read on the forward strand.
CCGGTCTTCCGGTGCAATGTTAAAGTCCCCCAACAAAACAAGATTAGGATAACGGACAAGTTCTTCTTTTAACCACTCCGTTAACGCATCGAGCCATTTGAGTTTGTAGGGGAATTTTTCACTTTCACTGCTTTCTCCGTTCGGGAAATAGCCATTAACGACTCTTATCTTCATCGAAGGCTGTTGAACCGTTGCAGCCAGAAGCCGGCTTTGAGGATCCTCACAACCCGGAATATTCAGGACGATATCTTCTAAAGCAGGAACGGTGGCTGTTTTATAAAGCGTCGCCACTCCGTTATAAGTTTTTTGTCCAAAGACTTCCGAGCCATATCCGGCGCCGCTGAACACTTCTTTATTGACATCAGCCGTCTGCATTTTAAGTTCTTGCAGACATAAAACATCCGGGCTGACATCTTCGAGAAATTCAAGAACGTGAGGCTGTCGCACTTTAAGAGAGTTCACGTTCCACGTTGTTATCTTGAAAAGCAACTTATTCCTCCGTCAGTCCATATGACTTCAACAAAGCGTCGACCTTGGCGTCGCGTCCTCTGAAAGCTCTGAAGCTTTCTTTTGCGGGACGGGAGCCGCCGGCTGCCAGTACTTCATCCAGCCACTTTTTGCCGACTTCGGAGTTGAAAATTCCTTTTTCTTCAAACAGTGAAAAAGCGTCAGCCGATAAAACTTCAGCCCACTTGTAGCTGTAATAACCGGCCGCATAGCCGCCTGCAAAAATATGGGAAAAAGAGTTTGCAAACCGGTTGTATTCCGGCGGGAAGACAACGGCAACCTCTTTTCTGACGGCATCAAGTAATTGGCGTACAGTCAGTCTCTTCGGGTCGTAGTCATAATGCAGAAGCATGTCAAACAGGGCGAATTCAATTTGGCGGACGTTGGACATGCCGGCCTGGAAGTTTTTTGCGGCAATGATCTTGTCAAACAGTTCTTTTGGCATTTTCTTGCCGGTTTCTACGTGAGACGTAATGGACTGAATAACATCCCAGTTATAGACAAAGTTTTCCATGAACTGACTTGGAAGTTCGACGGCATCCCACTCAACACCGGAGATACCGGAAACGGCCAAATCTGTCTGACGGGTCAGCATGTGATGCAGACCGTGACCGAATTCGTGGAATAGCGTTTCGACGTCGTTTAATGTCAGCAGAGCAGGTTTATTACCGACCGGCGCTGAGAAATTACAGACGAGATAGGCAACCGGGGTTTGAATTGAACCGTCAACGAGCCGGCGAGATCTTTGATCATTCATCCAGGCACCGCCCCGTTTGCCTTCACGGGCATAGAGATCAGTATAGAAGGAAGCGATTTCTTTTCCTTCAGAGTTTTTGATTACAAAGTATTTAACTGCAGGATTCCAAACGGGCGCTTTTTCTTCGACAATAGAAATATTAAATAATTTTTCCACGAGAGCAAAAAGGCCTTTAAAGACTGCCGGTTCAGTGAAGTACTGTTTGACTTCCAGGTCACTGTAAGAATATTTTTTCTCTCTCAGTCTTTCGGACGCAAACGTTAAGTCCCATGCCTGAGGGTCTTCGATTCCAAGCTCATCCTTGGCAAAGTCCAACAGCTCTTTCATATCTTTTTCAGCTGCCGGTTTTGCCTTTGAAGCTAACTCTCTCAAAAATCCAATGACTTCTTCCGGAGAATCTGCCATCTTCATCACAAGAGAGACTTCAGCGTAGTTTTTATAACCTAATAAAGCAGCTTCTTTTGCTCTGAGTTCAAGCAGACGGTCGATGATAGGAGCGTTATCCTTACCTGCAGGACTAAACTCAGAGGCTCTTGTGCTGTAGGCGTGATATAACGTTTCGCGAAGGTGCCTGTCAGCGGCATATTGCATAACTGGAAGATAATTCGGCAGATGTAAGGTAATCTTATATCCTGGTTTTTCTTCTGCTTTGGCCTGTTGAGAAAATAACTGTTTTTCCTGTTCCGGAATGCCGTCGAGCTCTTTTGTGTCTTCAGGAAGATAAAGTGCAAAGTCGTTTGTGCAATCCAAAAGATTTTCTGAAAATTTTTGGGAAAGTTGTGAGCTTTCCTCGTTAATTTTCGTCATTTCCTTTTTATCTTCTTCATTGAGTTCGGCACCTGATAAGACAAATCCTTGAATCTGGCGATCCAGAATACGCTGTCTGATTTTTGAAAGTTTTTTATCTTCTTCCGAGTTTTTAATTTCTTTGTACTTTTTATACAAAGATTCATTTTGACCTAACCAGCTGTACAGTTCCGAGATAGCCGGGAGCAAATCGTTGACTGTTTGTCTGAGCTGAGGAGTATCCGCAACACTATTAAGATGGCTGATAATCGTCCATCCGAAATTTAGGCTTTCTTCTTTATTGTCTAAACATTCAACCGTGTTTGACCAAGTTGGATAATGTTTATTATTAATAATAGATTCGGCGCATTCTCTTACATCTTTGATGAGTTCAAGAATGGAAGGTTTGAACGAATCAAAGTCCAAAGCATCGAAAGGAATCTTTCTGTCAATATGCTTGGCTGAGTCTAAAAGAGAAAATTTTTCCATAATAACTAATTACCTTGTTCTTTTATACTTTTTAATTCTGCAGCTTCGAGTGTATTCTGCAAGAGCATTGTGATCGTCATCGGACCGACCCCGCCGGGAACCGGTGTGATATATCCTGCAACTTCCTTAACTTCTTCAAAATCAACGTCTCCGCATAGTTTTCCGTCAGTTCCCCGGTTGATTCCGACATCTATTACAATTGCGCCCGGTTTTACCATGTCTTTTTTTACAAAGTTGGCTTTACCAACAGCCGCCACTAAAATGTCGGCATCACGGCCGAGTTCTGCAAGGTTAACGGTTTTACTGTGAGCAATGGTGACAGTGGCGTTCTTTTCGAGAAGCATCAGCGCCATCGGCTTTCCGACAATATTGCTACGTCCGATAATAAGAGCGTGCTTTCCGGTTAAGTTTATTGCGGTAGATTCAAGCATTTTCATCACTCCATAAGGAGTGCAGGCTTTAAAACCGGGCATGCCAGTACAGAGAGCGCCTACGTTTTCAAGACTGAATCCGTCAACGTCTTTTTTTACAGAAATTTGTTCGATGACCTTCGACTCCGAGATGTGCTTAGGCAGCGGTAACTGAACCAGGATGCCGTCGATAGAATCGTCATTATTGAATTGCTCAATTTTCTCAAGAAGAATTTCTTCAGGGGTTTCTTCAGGCAATTTCTCAAGGATCGATGTAATTCCACATCCTTCGCACGCTTTTACTTTATTTCTGACGTACACCTGGCTTGCCAGATCTTCCCCTACCAAGATAACCGCCAGGCAAGGCGCCCGGAACTTTTTTGCTAAAAGATTAACTTTTTTATTAATGTCAGCTTTTATGGCTTGGGAAAGTTCTTTCCCACTTATAATTTTTGCAGTCATAGTCGTCATTTCCTAGAAGTTGCTGAAAATTCTAGCCATAAAAAAGAGGAAAGCTGTTAGCTTTCCTCTGTAGAAATATTTCGTTAATTATTAGCTGATGGAACTGTCTTTTACGGGAGTTTTGTTTGCGTTCATAACAACTCTCATCAGATCAGCGACGGTGCCGGAATTTGTTTTGTCCATGATAGAAGCTCTGTGTGCTTCTACTGTTTTAATAGAGATACCAAGATCAGAAGCAATTTGTTTATTGAGACGGCCGCTGACGATTCTTTCAAGAACATGCTGCTCACGTGGAGTAAGTTTGCTTAAAAGAGCATCATTCAATGAACGTCTTTCTGCACGGATTCTTCTTTGTCTTGCTTCCTGAAGCATTCTTTCGACTTGGGATCTCAAGGCTGCCTGATCAAATGGTTTTTCAATAAAGTCGACGGCGCCTTTCTTTAACGTTGAAACGGCCATTGAAACGTCGCCGTGTCCTGAGATAAAGATAATTGGAATGTCACACTTGCGTGCAATCAAATGTTCCTGAACTTCCAAACCGCTCATACCCGGCATTCTGACATCAAGAACGAGAACAGCGATCGCATTCGGATCAAACTTAGCAAGGAACATTTCACCGCTATCAAAGAGTTCAACTCTATAGCTAGAGGCCTCCAAGAGCCACTTGAGTGAATCTCTGACCGCTTCGTCATCTTCAACGATATATACAACTCCAAGGGTATCAGGTGTCTCTTGAGCGTAATTATTAGAGGTCATCTGTATCATCTTATGCCTTCCAGAGAGAAATTCTCAAATATTTCTAATCAATAAATCAAAAATGGATTTCTAAATCTTTACTCAAAATTAAAATAACTTATTCGAGTTATCTCTATTATATGCTTTTTCAAATACCCCCGCAGTAATTACCCATATTAAAGTAGTAATAAGAAGAAAATAGCAACAAATAAGTGTCGTTTTAATAAGCGTTTTTAATTAAGTTAATTACTAATCCGGTACAACTTGTAATTCAAAGTTAAATATAGTACCACCGCCAGCGTTATCTTTCACTTCCAAACGAGTTTTGTGAGCTTCCGCAATGGTCTGGCACGTACTGAGACCGAGACCTAAGCCATTTTTCTTGGTAGAGAAAAACGGTGTAAATAAGCTGGCTTTCATGGTGTCATTAATACCCGGGCCATGGTCTTCAATAGAAATTTTGACAGTGGCCCGGTTGTCATATACGACCCGCAGTGTGATGTCCTTGTTCTGACTATCAGCCTCAAGACAGGCATCTGCAGCATTTCTAATGAGATTTAACAGAATCTGAACGATTTGCACCGGGTCACAAAGAACAGTAGGCAATGTTTTAGGGACTTCATAGATTAAATGTATACCTGCATACTTTTTCTCTATCAGCTTTCCTAACTCCATCGTGTCGTTTAGGACACCACCTAACGGGGCGGGTTCCAAACTGGTAGAACGTCTCTTGGCGAATGAACGGATATTTTTAATAATCTTGTCTATCCGGGTCGCTTGAGCCGAAACTTTTTGGAATACCTCAATGACCTGTTTTTTGTTTATTCTGTCCTCAGGCATATTGCCGATGACCTCAATTGCAGTGCTGGTGTAGGCTACGATAGCTGTGAGAGGCTGGTTAATTTCATGTGTAATGGTGGAAGCCATTTCACCCAACGTAATTAATCTGGAAGAGTTTTCCATCTTGTTTGTTTGCTCTTCGAGTGTTTTCTCACTAATTTTCTTATCAGTGATATCCTGAGCTGTTTGCAAAGTAACATGAGAGCCTCCCGGAAGAGTAATTCTGCTCTCAGAGACATTAAACCATCGTTCGAGTTTAGGAACCCATATGTCACCGGATCGTTTTCCCTCTGCATCAAATGGTTCTCTAAAGGCTTTGGAAATTGCCTGGTGACCGCTGACTGTCGAACCGAGTGTATTAATGTAAACGTCGTTTCGAATGCCCAATATATTTCCTGAAGGGCGATGTGTCACAATAGAAATACACGAATTAACTGAATTAAGCAGCTTCTCGTACGAGGCAATTGCATCGTTAATCAGAGTTTGAGAATTAAAGTCGTTGGTGTTATCTCTGAAAAGATAGATCCATCCCGACTGCTCTTCGTCAGAACTATAAAAGGGGGAAGCGAGAAGGATAGCTTTGAATTTTTCTAAATTTTTCTTCCTAACGGTTAAGTCGAACCGGTAGGGCAGATCTTCAAATCGCAGATTATTTGTTGAAAGAACGGTAGAAGGCAAAGGACTGTTGTCTCCCCAGAATGGATAAGGACTTTCTTTGCCTAAAAGTTCATTTTCTGAATACCCTGTCAAAGCACATAACGAAGGATTGACGTAGATAACTTTGGAATTCATATCGGTAATCAGAATTCCCATGAGCATTGAGTTTTCAATAGCTCTCCTCAGTTCTACCTCTTTGGTTGCAGCATCCAAATCATTCTGGTTCTGAACCATTTTTTTATATAAGAAGAATAAAAGGAGAAGCAGGAAAAGCATCAGGCTTCCCAACCAGAAAAGCAGAGGGCTGGCAAAGATAAGGGGGCTTTCGACCAAGTTACAGCCATAGAGCTGAATCGTTGGAGGAAGCGGTTCTGCGGCTCTGATATAACTTGGAATAGTGAAATCATCCGGCGGATTGTATAAGGCTTTACCTGCCAGCAATTCCGTTCCGTGCATTAAGCTGAATTCGTAGTCCGAACGTAAAATGTTCGGTACTGATTCTTCTAACAACCGTGACAGAGAAACTCTTGCCAGTAATCCATACTCTTTTTTATCAATAGTAAACGGATAGACGATAACGACGCTCGGAGAAGTAATATCGCCATCAATTAACCAGTAACTACTGTAAACAACTCGTCTGCTTGAAAAGGCATTTTCGATGCTGTCTCTGACAACCGGGGGATAGTCAAGATAGTTATAAAGTCTGAAAGATTGGTCTCTAATTCTAGGGTTAAGCGTTGAGAAAACTCCTTTTCCATTTGACTCGACGAGTCTTAAAAGGATAATTTCAGCGTTTTGATTTAGAAATTCTCTGGCGTATTTTTCAAAAACCGGTTTTTCCAGTCCCTGATGTTCGAGTTTTTCAATAATTCTCGCCATCGTAGATGTCGCTGTGGTCAGCCTGAGCTCGATGCCTTCAGCGACTTGACCGGTACTCTTCATGATATTTGTTCTTAGAATAGTTTCATTGTTAGTCCGGATGTTGATATAAAGGGCCGCAAATATAACAATGAGCAGAACGGCGATGGCCCAAATAAAAGGAGCAATTCCTGAAGAAATTTGAGATTGCTTTTTTAGACTTAATACAGTGTCTCCGAATTTATCAATAAAGTGACTACCGTAAGAAGAAGGTTTGCTTTCTTTCATGAGAACTTATTGTTTATGCCCGGCTATCCAAATTCGTGACATGCATCCTGCAGAAACTGCAATAAGATGCCTCAGAAATCAAGATGTTCTGATTTTTTTCTGTTTCTCAGAGACAGCCTTTAAAGCAATAGCTAAAGGAATTTTATGTGTTTGCACAACCGACCATTTCCTTCGGACTCAAATCTCTCCGCAGACCTAACTTCGGGACTCACCAATCCCTAGATCCTAGTGGACAGGGACCATTCTAACATTCATTTGTCGGTGATCTTTTTATGTCTATTTTAGTTTTAGAGCCAAAAACGAATACAATTCAATAAATCGTAAATATCCTTACCGAGCGAACAAATGGATTTACAAACACAACAAAAACAGAAAGCTGCGGAAGCAGCTGTTGAATATGTAGTTGAAGGTGAATACCTAGGCGTAGGCACCGGATCCACTGTCAGTTTTTTTATTGGAGCGCTGGCTCAATCCGGAAAAAAGGTTAAGGCCTGCATCTCAAGTTCTGAAGCTACAACACGCCAGTTGTTAGCTTTTGGTTTCCCTGTCATTGAGCTCAATGAAATTGAAGGCAGAATTCCTGTCTATGTTGACGGCTGTGATGAAATCGATCCGAACTTCAATATGATTAAAGGGGGAGGAGCTGCATTAACAGGAGAGAAAATCGTCGCTCAAGCCAGTGACAAATTTGTCTGTATTGCCGATGAATCAAAATTGGTAAAACAATTAGGAGCCTTTCCTCTTCCTCTTGAAGTTATTCCAAAAGCGGTTGAGCAGATTATGGTGTCCATGAAAGGAATTCGTGGAGAGCCTACGGTTAGAGAAGTCATCACGGATTACGGTAACAATATTATTGATGTAAAAGGCCTTCAGATTAAGGAGCCCCTTAAGCTGGAAGAGGCTATTAATCAGCTTCCCGGACTTGTTACATGTGGCATATTTGCAAAACGGGGTGCCGACATTTTGATTTTAGGCACTCCTGACGGAGTCAAAATTACCAAAAAGAAAAGCAAATTTTCCCTCAAAAAATAAGGAGTAGCTGATTCACGTTAAAAGACCCGGTTTAATCGCCGGGTTTATTTTTATGTACTGTGGGTGAGTTTAATCTCTAAAGTTTAAGTATCGAAATCGCCCGCTGGACAGCAAAGTAAAATAAAAATCCGGATTCAATTTTGTGTCTTAGACGTAAACCTCCTTTTGGAGAAGGAGTGACAACAAAGCAAGTAGTCCTTTTGGCGACCTTTGTGAATTAGAAATACTTCGAGGCAATTCCAACATAAGGCTGCGGCTGTTGCAAAGGCAGTAGGGATTCTCTTCGTTTACAAAGAAGAGGAGGGCAACTTTACCTGTGTTTATCAGCTAAATAGAAAAACCTCTCTTTAAGAAAGGTCGCCAATTTAAAAGAGAGTAAAGGAGCAATTAAAGTTGCCTTTTTTGATTGCACCAACACCTTC
>CANTYJ010000017.1 GCA_947854175.1 uncultured Turicimonas sp.
AAAGTTGTACATGAACGGAGAATACAACCATTGCTATTCTAAACTTCGCTCTCATAAAGCCTTACGGCTCTTCGAGTCATAGGTTGTCATAATACTTTCCCGAAAAAAATAAAGGAGAAGAGCTAGGAATAATTCTCCTGTTTCGAAAGAATCCAGACTCTGGGTTTTTGTCCTTTTATCGGATAAATGAGGAATTCTTGCCGGTGTAGTCATTAGTTCCAACCCTGTCATTTTTTCTGTTCTTTTATTGATACCCGCTCAAGAGATTTCTGGCATGGATAAGAGAGCTAGTGGAGATGATGACAATTATTAAGTAAGGTCGGCGCTCTCCATTTCTCAATTTACACACGTTGTTCTACTCCATCTCCTCTGTTTCTTCTAGCTTTGTTTTTGGCGTTCTTAAGGCATTCCTTGCCGAAGAAACTTAAAAGGAATTTATCTGGTAGTGGTACTGGAGAAGGAAACTCACAAATTTGTGTTTTCTTGGTATACAAAATCCAATAAATATAATTCAATCAAGTTAATCGATGCTACTCACCACATGCAACCCTACGACCTTCCTGACGAAATGAAGTCTTTTCTTCAGACCTTAAACCCAACATATATCCAAAAAAGAGAAGAGGCTAAGCTGAACATTGACGCTACTGACGCCGACGTAAGGAATTATATCGGGACATACTTTCCTCGCTCATACTCAGAAGTCAGAAGTATCTACCAGGAAATATGTAAGAATCAAACAGCATCAAGTAAGTTTTGTCCTGATGAAACGGCAAGAATTTTAAGTTTAGGATGTGGATCCGGCCCGGATCTTCTTGCTGCCATCGACGTTATACGTGAAAATTGTCCTCACGTAAAAAAAATAGAAATTTTCGCTTTCGAAGGAAATGAGTATGCCATTACCTATGCAAAACGGATCCTCAGTAAAGAACAACAATTAACTAAAGTCCGCCTTGAAATTGCAATTTGCCAATTTAAATTTGATTCAATCCAATCCTTTTCACGTTTAAGTAACATTCTTCTCACTAAGAATCTTTCTTTTGATTTAATTCAAACTTCCAAATTTTGCGGAGAGTTGCTTATCCAGCACATACAAGAACCGTATTATTATTTTGCAATGACCTTTTCTAGTTTTTTAAAACCGAATGGATTTATACTGATTCTTGATGTCACTATTAAGAATGAGAATGGTTTATTTTACCCTCAGATCCTCAATAGAGAAATCAGCAAATTTGAGAAGAATAACCCAGAATTTAAAACTGTCCTTCCTGTTCCCTGCAATTGTTGGGCGGCGCAGTGTGACCGTCATTGTTTTAGCGGTGTACAGTTAGGGATGGGAAAATTCTGCTTCAGACTGTTAGGAAGAACTTCTATGGTTAATTCTTTAAATATCCGCCATGAGAATCGCCGATACATCGTGGATTATTTCGGCAAAGCCTGCTTTTACTCTGAGCGTTTTCACCAAGTAGCGGATGCATATACCTTTGGTTAACTAATTGTCTTAAATTAATTATTGGATATGACGGTTCAAAAAATCAAAATTCTTAATGATCGCGGTGAAGAAGTGGAGGCTATGGCTCCTGTCATCATTTCCGCTAGCCGCTCAACTGACATCCCCACCTATTTTGCCAAATGGTTCGTCCATCGTTTTAATAGTGGAAAAGGCTACATCACTTGGTACAATCCTTTCAACCAGAAACCGTTACATGTGTCTTTCCAGAATACAAAAATTATTGTTTTTTGGACAAAAAATCCGAAGCCAATGTTTCCCTACCTTCAGGAGCTAGATAACAGCGGAGTACACTACTATTTTCAGTTCACTTTAAATGATTATTATCAGGAGGGTTTCGAACCAAATGTCCCTTCGGTGGGCAACCGGATCGAAACATTCAGAAAACTCTCGGACAAGATCGGACCGGATAGAGTAATTTGGAGATTTGACCCCATCCTGTTTACTAAAAGTCTTACTCCATATGAAGTCGCATCTAGAATCTTTAGGATCAGTAAGGAACTGAAGAATTACACCAATAAGCTTGTAGTGAGTTTTATTGACGTTTGTAACTATAAAAAAGTTCAAAGAAACCTTCTGAAATACTCTTCAGTGCTTGCTTCCCAATATAACACTAATACTATTTCGTCAGTTGAGCCAACTAATGAGCAAATAAAGGAATTTTGTTCCTATTTAAAAAAAATAAAGGATTATTGGGCAGAACGGGGTTGGAATCTCGAAATCTCAACCTGTGCAGAATCTGTTGACCTAGAGGCGTTCGACATCACTCATAACAAATGCATTGACGGCGAACTTATGCTTAGACTTTTCGGCAGCGATCCCGAACTCCGAGAATACTTAACTGGAAAAACGTCTGAGGACAAAATGGATTTATTCGAGGCCTTTAACGAAAACAGTAAAAAAGTTATCGTTATTAAAAAGGACAAAGGCCAACGAAAAGAATGCGGCTGCATTGAAAGTAAAGACATTGGAATGTACAACACGTGCTTAAACGGCTGTATTTATTGCTATGCCAATACTTCTCGAGAGGCTGCACAAAAAAACTTCAAAAAAAGAAAAGAAACCCCCTATGCGGAAAGCATCTGGCTACCTTAATGCTTCATCAGACCGAAATATTTTTCAGCTAAATTCGCTCTGATCTGCGGTCAACTCAAAAAATAAGAGCATTCTGGTTTCTTCTTCGTCGAGCTGATCAAATATGGATCGGCTCGAACGCCCAACGCCTCTTTAATTTTTTTTTATTTAACCTTGTCCGATGCTCTTGGACAAAAGAAAGCAAATACTCCGGATTTCTTAGAATCTTATGCACTCGTCCATAATCTCCCTCGTCTTCTTCTTTAATCAGCTTCAGACAGGATAATAATTGCATGACATCTGATTTCTGTCCAGGTCTGATAGGACCAAGACCGTTTTTGTAAAGTAGATCAAAGTTGTACATGAACCGAGAATACAACCATTGATCTTCTAAACTTCGCTCTCATAAAGCCTTACGGCTCTTCGAGTCTTGCAGGATAACGGTCATGCCTTCGCACTTCCAACCT
>CANTYJ010000018.1 GCA_947854175.1 uncultured Turicimonas sp.
TTTGTCAGTTTGCCGGCAGTGTCCTCTTTGCCAAGATTGAGTTCGACGACATTTACGTACGCATGACTACGGGCTTTTCTCTTTAAGCCAAGAGCGGAATCAATGGCTTCATGGATTTCATCAATGGTGACGGTATAACCATAGTGTTTGTAAACGTAGCGCTGAATACCGCTGGGCTTATTTTCCCTGGGCGGAACATTGTGACAGGCCTCAAGAATGTAATTTCTGAATCGATCTTGCATACCGGAATCTCCTTCTAATTTTGAGACTCCGGTATGGTTGAACCTAATTAGATTGAATACTACGTGCTAGGATGTCTACAATCCAGATCTAGAGACGTTCCGTACTAAACAGCAACGAAGCACAGCGAAGTAAAAAAACTGAAAATGCTAAGTTTTTCATTTGCTAGTCTTAGTTCAAGGGCTAGCTCTAGATCTGATGGAGGAATGTCATTAATCATTTGTACTCAGTAGAGAAGTTAGGGCGTTTTTTATTTCTTGAGAGTTGTTAAGTAAATAAAAAGGGCGATGCGTCTATAGGTTTCCTGCGAAAATCGCCGTCTGAAATTATTAACGTCAAACCTTCTCGGATTGATTTTTCCGAAGTTCCATCGCTTCCAATTAAATAATTTTTGTCGAATAGCGCTAAAGCGTCCTTAAAGCACTTAATTAAGTAATCTTGTGTCGGCTGTACGTGGATTCCTTTTTTAGTGAGGAAGTAGAGAAGAAAAGTGTCTATAAGAGTACTTTCCATCCAAGAAGAAGCACAGTTATAGCCAAAGAACCACTGTAGTCTAGCTTGCCTAATGCCTTGAGAAATAAGCTCTTTGTTTGATCCCATAAGACAAGAGCTCATGATTAAACCAATTGAGCCGTTGAACTTTTTGTCTTTTTGAACGCTGGCAATAGTTTCAAAGACAGTGCCAAATTGAGTACTGGCGATTTTCTTTCCTGATCCATGACCAGCTATCTGTAAGATTATTCGGCGATAGCAAGGATTTAAGAACTCATTGAGTGCCTCTCGAAGGCTCTCTCTCCCGTAAAAATGGGAGTAATAGAAGTCAAAACTATCTGAGAAGGCTTTTATTCCATCAATAAAGGGCCTAATACTAGCCGTGTTATAAGGACTAGTCTCCGTACCCCAAACTCTTTCTAACGTGATGACAGCAGTTGAATCCACTTTCTCTTACTTCTTTATAATTAAAAAGACAAAATAGAAGCAGATAAATACCCTTTGTTAATTAAAATTATAGAGGAATTGAAGAAAATTAAGAAATTGTTTTAGATGAGTATTTAGATGAGTAATTTTGAATACCTTTTATAACTTATTGATTTTTATAGTTAGTTCTGATATCTCTTCTCCGCCATCTCAAGACTTTTTCTATCTCTCTCAAATCTCCAAAGAATCCAAAATCTCGGGCAGCTTAATAATTTTTTTGTCCGGACATTCTCGTAAGGTGTAGGCTAACTAGCAGGCTGATTTTTTAGAGTTCCTATAGTCACATCTATAGTCAACGGTGATGACTTTGCCCGAAATAACGAATACAGCGTCAATTTGATGGGAGTAGGGCTTGAAACAACCTAAGTAGAAATGTGTGAACAAATCAGAGCAACTAAAACAGGTTCTTTTTCTCAACAAAAGCCGGAAATTAGAACTTTGGCACCTGTTAGTTTTTTTCAGCCTGCTTATCTTTTGCAAAAGTCGGCTGACTAGATGGCAGTATCGTCACAAAAAACTCACCCACACGGACTTCTTTTTCAAATACTTTTGGATTTACATATATTGGTAACCAAACTTTAAAAGAATGAACAAATGAAATTTTCGAAATACTTAATTACGCTTGTTACCTCAATTTTCTAACTCGCATTGATCTTAAGTTGCCTTTAATTCTCACTTGGAATATTGCATCCCGAAAGTTCTTCTTTAATTCCTGGAGAAAAGATGATTAATAAGATTGTTAATAAAAAAGTTCTTGCAGCAGCTATGGTTGTTGCATTAACGGCAGGTTTTTCCTTATCAGGAAATCTTGAACCTGTCAGCATCAAGTCAGCTCACGCACAGTCTGCGACAATTGCAGGTTTGCCTGACTTCACAAAATTAGTGGAGCAAAATGGCAAAACAGTCGTGAGTATCGAAGTTACTAAAACAACTAAAACAAGATCGAGCGGGCATCCTTTTGGAGGCATGCCCAAGGATCAACTCGATCAGCTCAGAAAATTCGGGTTCCCGATGCCGTTCGGACAAATGCCTAGAGATTTTGAGAAAAAGATGCCCAAGCGCAAAGGCCAAGGTTCCGGCTTCATTATTAGCTCTGACGGTTTGATTCTTACGAACCACCATGTCGTTTCTGATGCTGATGAAGTAGTCGTTCATTTAACCGACAAACGTGAATTCAAAGCCAAGGTGTTGGGATCTGATGAAAACACGGATGTTGCCGTTATCAAAATCGATGCAAAGGATTTACCGGTAGCAAAACTAGGAGATTCAAGTAAAGTTAAAGTTGGTGAATGGGTAGCAGCGATCGGTGCACCTTTCGGTTTGGAAAATACCGTTACACAGGGAATCGTCTCGGCTATGAGCCGTAATCTCCCGGATGACCAGTTTGTCCCGTTCATCCAGAGCGATGCTGCAGTTAATCCAGGAAACTCAGGTGGTCCGTTATTCAACATGGCCGGCGAAGTCATTGGCATTAATTCTCAGATCTTCTCTACTTCCGGCGGTTACATGGGAATGTCATTCTCTATTCCAATTAACTTAGCGGTTCAGATTAAAGATCAGTTAATTAAAGATGGAAAAGTTTCCAGGGGCAGAATTGGCGTGATGATTCAGGGCATGACTCCTGAGCTGGCTAAGAGCTTTGGCCTCGATAAACCGAACGGTGCTTTGATTGCACAAGTTGAAAAAGATGGCCCTGCAGCTAAAGCAGGACTCGAAGAAGGTGATATTGTTATCGAATACGCCGGAAAACCGGTTGTAGAAGTTAGAGATCTTACCCGTGCAGTTGCAGATACAAAGCCGGGTACATCTTCAAAAATCAAGGTACTTCGCGACGGTAAAGAAATCGTTTTGCAAATTTCTCCGGAAGAACTCAAGTCATCCGGTTCTACAGCTAAAACTGAAATCAAAGAAAAGACTAAGCTTGGTGTAACTGTCCGACCGCTCAATGATGAAGAAAAGAAAAAAACATCTAACGGTTTAGTCATTACAGAAGTATTTCCGGATAGTACTGCCGAGGAATCAGGTCTCATGGCTGGAGACATTATTATTCGTGTCGGCGGAAAAAACCTGAAAAATTTTGATGAGCTCAAGAAGGCAGTTGCAGATGCAAAAGAGTCATTGCCAATTCTCATTGAGAGGAAAGGTCAAAGAACTTTTATGGTCTTGAAATTCAAACAAGAATCAAAAGATCAGAAGAAGTAATTGACACTTCATAAAAGTTTAGAGAAGGAGGCTTAGGTCTCCTTTTCTTTATTGATGTCATGTCCACCATGAATGCGAAGAATCCGACGAAAGGCCCTAGTTTTGCGTTTCTTTTCGAGTTTCAATGTTGTATGTTGATTAGATCCTCTGTTTCTACGATGTTAGCCGCCGACAGCTTTTGAAGCATTAATTGCCATCGTAATGAATTTTGAGATACCTTCGAAAATCATTTGACAGGACAAAGCTGACAAAATGAGACCGGTTAATTTGCTTAGGACAACCAGACCGCTTTTTCCTATTGCTTTTTCAATGAACGATGACATCCATAGCAAAATACCAACGCAGACAATCGCCAACGTAATCGAGATGAATGCAATCAACAGCGGAAGCCCAAACTTTAAATCTCCTCCATAAACGAGTAAAGCACCGATGGATGCCGGTCCTAAAGTAACCGGAATAGCTAACGGAACAACAACTAAAGAAGCGGGCGACGCGGTAACTTTCACATTAGAACTATCACCTTGGACCAAAGAAATAGCAGTTAAAAAAAGAAGAGCGCCGGTACCGATTCTGAATGCTTCCAATGTAATCCCGAACAGATCAAAAATATATCCCCCTCCAACCAGAAGTATCAAACTGACAAGAATAATGACCAAGGTTAACTTAATGGCCATTGCAGACTTTTCTTGAGGAGTACAGTCTTTTGTGACGGAAAGAAAAACAGAAATCACAAAAGGAGGAGTTAGAAGGAAGAAAAATTTTACGAATAATGCAAAAGCTTCGGAGAAAGGCATTTTTTAAAAAAATTAAATAGAGCGTTGAGATTAAGCGGTACCAAAATGTACATCATTTCTTAGGTGTTTTACATGAGGGTAATAATAAAACTCAGGGTGTTTACTGATAGGCGATACCATTAAATAATTAGAAATTTCAACAATATAATTAATAAAAAAATTACCGCTGACTATAATCAAAGACAGACGTTAAGGTTCAAGCTTTAATTACATGAACAACAGCGGGGGTCAACGGAGTGGAGGCCTAAGACCTCGTGATTAAAAATCATAAAGAAATTCCGAAATGAACTCGGAGGTGTAAAAATGGAACAATTACTACAGGAAATGTCCGGTTATAGTGATTTACTAATAATTTTAGGTGTGTTGGTTTTAGCTATAGTCAGCATTTATTCAAAAATCATCGGAAAAAAACAACGCGACGAATGATATCGTCAGCCATTGGTAAGCACTTTCAGCACTCAAATTTCCTCAGTCGCGAAATCCCGGACTTCTAAAAAATAAAACGGCTTTTTGCCACATTGTCAAAAAGCCGGTGAAATAAAATAACTTCAGAGCTTTATCCTGCAACCGGAATCTTGGTCATAAATGTCATAATTAGATCAGACAGACCGGTCCAAAGTATTTGCAGACCCAGACATAATAAGATGAATGCAAAAATTCTTTGAATGGCATCACAGCCTGTTGTGCCGAGTCGGCTGGTGATTCGGTCAGCGTATTTAAAACAAACAAGAATTGTCAACGTTGTGGCAATAGCACCGATATTTACCGCTAGTAAATTCGTTAAATTTATTTCTACGGAAGTACCGATAGCCGTCGCAACAGAGATTGCACCTGGCCCAATTGTCAAGGGGAGAGTTAAAGGATAGAAAGCCTTAGCAAAAAGTTCTGTCTGACTAATCTTACCAACCTGTTCTTTTTGAGCATCATTTTGTGTCGGTGCATTTAACATGCTCCAGCCGGCTCCGAAAAGAACCAACCCGCCGCCTACTCGGAGAACCCCGATTGAAATTCCGAAAAAACTTAAAATAAAAGATCCGATCCACAAAGAGACGATTGTCATTATCAGACAATAAAAAGCCACCCTTAAAGCCAGTTGACCACGTTGTTGTCTGGTTGCTGACATGGTCATGGACAGAAAAAACATCGCGCCGCCAATAGGATTGACCACTGTGATAAGGGAAGAATAAACGTATAAAAACGTGTTCGAAAATTGTGCTAGATTAAAATCCATACCGCCTTCTGCTAAGGAACTCTTGAATCATTTAAACAAGAGGACGATTCTAAACTTATAGATGCTTGTATGGGATTAGTGCAAAATAAAAAAAGCACCTTTGTAATTATGCTGAAAAAAATCTTTGTCTGGCTTTTAGCTATTTTCTTGCTTTTCCAGCTTCAATACATTCTTAGAATTGTCTGGTTTTCGACATTTGAACCGTCTTCTACTCCATACATGAGAGTTGAGGAGGAGAGACTTAACAAAGACGGCTTTGCTAAATTGCAATATCAGTGGGTGGACTATTCCAAGATTTCGCCTTACATGATCAAGGCAGTTGTCGCCGGAGAGGATGCAGAATTCATAGAACATTCAGGCGTCGACTGGAACGCAATTCTAAAAGCATTAAATTCAAACCTGATAAAAGACAAAAGAGCTCCGGGCGGATCGACTTTAACCCAACAGACAGTTAAAAATCTTTTCTTGTCCCATGACCGGAGTTATCTGAGAAAAGCAGAAGAAATTTTTCTTGCTAAGGTGGTTGAACTTCTTTGGAGTAAAAAAAGGATTCTGGAAGTTTATTTAAACATTGCAGAATTTGGAAACGGGATATTCGGAGTACAAGCAGCCGCTAGGCATTACTTTAAGACGAACGCATCAGCTCTAACGCGTCAGCAGAGTGTCTGGTTAGCCTCAATTTTGATTAATCCTAAGAAGTACCAAAACAGGCAGATCACCAGACATCTGAAGCAGCGAATAACGCGTATATCTCATGATCTAAACTTAGTTACTGTTCCGGAAAGAAATTAACCGGTTTATCCTCTCCTAAAGTAATTTCTCTTACTAAGTGAAACCCGATCTTTCATACGATACATGAGATAGGCTTGTAGCAATGTTTTAAATAGTTTCTTCATAGCTTGCACCTCCTCACTTGTATTTTTACATAAATAAGGGTTTTTATGTAATGGTTTATGCTCATTTAAGTTTTTGAACTTATTTTGAGAAAAACTCTTTAATTTTTAGGTCATAAGGCTTAAGGAACGGTAGCAAACTGCCATTAAACCACTGTCTCATGTAGTGCTCTCTCAACAAGTCCATAAGAGTGCATACAATAAATACAGTTGAAATAACAATTAGAGCATATAGAGAATACCAGTCTGATGAAAGATGTTCTCGGACATTAAATACGCTACTCCAAAGCCAGGGATAAACAATTGGACTTTCATGAATCAAATAAACACCCAACATTGCGGTTGCTACGTTATTTATCCAAGGCTTGTAAGAAAGATTCCATTGTTTGAAAAGAATGAAGCAACAAATAGCAATGACTAACGAAAAAATACTAGTCATGTTGGCAAATGTGAACCAATCGATATAACCAATAAAGGTTGATGCCCGGTTGTTGATATCAGCTAACCAAATTAAAAAACCTAAGAAAGACCAGGTAGCGCAAAGAGTAAGAAAAGTTTTGAAGTTTGATAGATGACGAGCATGTAAAAACGATTTCAAATAGGCGCCGGTGCAAAACAAATAAATAAACCACAACAATGTCGAGGAGTAGTACTCCGATTTTGTTGTAATTGTAGGAACAACAGACCAAACAATCCCAAAAGTGATTAAAAAAGCTAATAATTTTTTTTCGCCCAGAGCTTGTATTAAATACGTAAGAAATGGAGAGAAGAGGACTAAAAGGAAGTAGGTCGAGACGAACCAGTAAAAGTCATTTCTGATTGGAAAAAAGCAGGCAAGTAATCCGCTCCATGAAAATTCGTGTATGCCGAACAGGCAAAATACAAGAAAAAAGATAATGACGTAGAAAAAGGTGGTCAGCCAAAGATAAACAAGGGAGCTTAATTTGCTGATCTTGGAAGCCATGAAATAACCGGTAATTAATACAAACAAATCGACGCCGACTTTGCCTCCGGTAGAAATCATCTGGGTTAAATAAAAATTGAAACTAAGCGGGAAATCGCCTTGCCAGATAGGAACTCCCCCGTGAACGGAAAAGTGGTGGGCTACGATCAAAAACATAGCCAATATTCTCGAACATTCAATATTGGAAAAGCGGGGAGTGTTCATGACACCTCCATTGTTTATGTTCTGTGAATAGCTCATAACTCTTGTTTTGTTTCGTTGTCTTAAGTGCAAGACTACCTAATTTTTGAGTGAGAACCCATACGAGCTTAAACAAATTGTCCGTTGTGGGAAAAAATAAAGAAACGAATAAAGTTTGGAGAAGCCGAGGTTCAGTGTTGGTATAGAGATTTTTAGTGTTTAAGCTAAAAATACAAATTTGATTTAATAGAAAACCCGCACTTTATTGCCAATAATTAGTCTGATTGAAAGGAAGTAGTGGAGAGATTTCTGTTTCTCGGAACGGTGCATATTCCGGTAATTGAGTATCTATATTTAAAAAGCTGACAATACGCTAAGGTTTATTTGCTGTAAGCATAAGTTCAATGACCTATGAACTGCTCAGTGCTTCTGCTGAACAAACCATCATGCAAACAGTATTTCCAAATCGTTATAACTTTATTGTCAATTGTTAAAATCAAAAAGTTCAATGGTTTGTTTATAAAATAAAAATCTTAAATATGATGATGAAACGCTTATGTTTACTCGGAGCAGCAGTTCTGACTGCCTTGACTCTTACAGCTTGTGATGATAAAAAAACAGTTTCTCAGGCCCCGACAAATCCCGCTGTTAAACAATATAACATCGGTGTTGTTCAACTTGTTGAGCACAAGGCACTCGATGCCGCTAATAAAGGTTTCGTTGATGCGTTGGCTGCACGAGGATTTGTTCAAGGAAAAAATGTCACCTTCGACTTCCAGAATGCTCAAGCCGATCAGTCAAATTTGAGAAACATCGCTCAACGTTTTACCAGCAACAAGGTTGACCTTATCGGAGCTATTGCAACCCCTGCCGCTCAAACGATGGCTAATGCAACCAAGACAACTCCTATCGTTGCCACAGCAATTACTGATTTTGAAATTGCAAAACTTGTTAAAGACAACAAAAAACCGGGAACTAACGTCACCGGCTCATCCGACATGGCTCCGATTGACAGCTTAGTTGAACTTATTTTGAAGATTTATCCGGATACTAAAAAGGTCGGAGCAATCTATTCCTCCAGTGAAATCAATTCAGAACGTCAGATCCAAATCTTTAAGGATTTCGCTAAAAAGAAAAATCTTGAAGTTATCGAAGCAACGGTATCCAGTGTCAACGATATCCAGCAGGCAGCTCAAAGTCTTGTAGGTAAAGTTGATGTTGTTTACACCCCGACTGACAACACTATTGCTTCTGCAGTTCCGGCTCTTTTAAAAATTACTGAAACCGCTAAGATGCCCGTCTTTGCCGGTGAAGGAGGAATGACAAAAGAAGGTGCATTCGCTTCTATTGCTATCGACTACTACGAGTTAGGCAAGATTGCCGGCAACATGGCTGCAGATATTCTTGAAGGCAAGTCCAAACCGGAAGATATGGCCATTCAATTCCAAAAGAATTTCCAGACCCTGGTTAATGAAACTTCTATGAAAAATCTGCAGGCAAAAATTCCGGCTGACGTTAAATACGAACTCGTAAAATAAATAATGTTTGACTTAGTTATTTCTACTATTTCACAAGGACTCTTATGGGCCATTATGGCCCTTGGAGTCTTCCTGACATTCAGAGTTCTTGATATAGCCGATTTGTCTGTTGAAGGCACATTTCCTTTGGGAGCTGCTGTCGCTGCAACTTTGATCGCCAATGACCATTCCATTTTGTTGGCAATGGTTATGGCTACTGTAGCAGGCTGTTTTGGAGGAATTGTTACCGCTTTCCTGACAACGAAGCTTAAAATTCCTGCACTTTTGTCAGGTATTTTGACCATGATCGGCCTGTACTCCGTTAACTTAATGGTAATGGGTAAAGCCAATGTACCTCTGCTTCGCAATGAAACCATCTTTACGTTAACAGAATCCACATTTGGTGTAAGCCAATCTATAGCAACACTGATTGTGGGTTTAGTTGCTTGTGTTGTGGTCGGATTAGTTATGTACTGGTTCTTCGGCACAGTGTTAGGGACTGCAATCCGCGCAACAGGATGCAACCCTCAAATGGCCAGAGCTCAAGGTGTTAATACCGACCTGATGGTTGTCCTCGGATTACTCATCAGCAACGGGTTGGTTGCATTCTCAGGAGCCTTGGTTGCCCAAAGCAACGGCTTTGCTGACGTTGGAATGGGAACCGGAACTATCGTTATCGGATTGGCTTCTGTCATTATCGGTGAAGTATTGTTTGGTACACGTAGTTTCAAGAACTGGTTAATTTCTGTGATTCTCGGCTCTATCGTCTACAGAATTGTGATTGCATTCGTTCTGGAAATGGGAATGCCGCCAAACGATCTTAAGTTATTTACGGCTATCCTGGTTGCGGTTGCTCTTTCTCTTCCGCTTATTAAGAGCAAGTTTGCTTTTATGAAACAGAGGAGATACTAAAAGATGCTTGAAATTTCTAACTTAAGAAAGACCTTCTTCCCGGGCACTTTAAATGAAAAGAAAGCCCTCCAGGGTGTCAATCTTCATCTCAAAGAAGGTGATTTCTGTACGGTCATCGGTTCAAACGGTTCAGGAAAATCAACCCTCATGAATTGCATTGCCGGAGTTTTCTACCCTGACAAAGGTTTCATTAAAATTAATGGGGTTGATGTCTCAAGAATGTCTGAGTTCGTACGGGCCAAATACATTGGACGGGTTTTTCAGGATCCTATGAAAGGCACAGCTGCAGACATGCAGGTTGAGGAAAATCTAGCGATGGCCAGCCGTAGAGGACAACGCTTATCACTTCAGTGGAGTGCAGACCCTACGAAGAGAGCTCAGTTTACTGAACTCTTGAAAGAACTGGATCTCGGCCTAGAAAATCGCCTGACAACAAGAATCGGAACCTTGTCAGGCGGCCAACGTCAAGCAATTACTCTTCTCATGGCAACCTTGGTCAAACCTCAGATTCTTTTGCTTGACGAACATACTGCCGCGCTTGATCCTAAGACAGCTGAAAAGGTACTAGCTTTAACCAAAAGAAGGATTGAAGAAGGTAACCTGACAGCGTTGATGATCACTCACAACATGAGAGATGCTTTGCGGTTTGGAAACCGTCTCATCATGATGCATGAGGGCCGGATCATTATTGACGTGGAAGGTGAAGAAAAACAAAACCTGACGGTTCAATCCTTACTGCAAATGTTCGAGAAAGCGAGTGGTTCGGAGTTTTCTGATCCTGAAGCCTTGCTTGCAGTTCCAACATAGTTTCCAGTTAGTTAGAAACTTTTCTTTAACCCAAACTCCCGTGAAATAGAACGCTATTGACAATTTAGTCTTTTAAATTTCGCGG